>NZ_JBAFWH010000003.1:0-434374 GCF_043195015.1 Xanthobacter sediminis
GAGAGTGCTAGACCCTCAACCCATCGTCACCGATAGGGACGACGCCTCATCTGCCTGCTTTTTAGCCGGCAACTTCACGCCAGTCAAGTCGTGATAAGAAGCGTCGGAGACGCGTTATCGGCCGGCGTTTTCGTCGGCGGCAGCGCGTCTTTGATGGGCGGTTTATAGGGGGAGCCCGCCGGAGTGTCAACAGCAGCTAGTTGGAAAAATGAAGCGCGAATGACGATGTGGAGAAAACGGCATCGGAGGGGCGGAAACAGGTTGCGACATAAGGCATTTACGCCTGTGGATAATTGCGCGGTTGCCGGGGCGCGGCGGCGGGGTGGAAAGCACGCGAGATGGCAGGGGTCGCGCGCGTGCGCGTACTTTATTTATGTCCAGGGCATTCGTTAAAGGGGAGTCACGCGCCTGTGTTCGGCGGCGCGCAGGCCTGCGCGCCCGCGCCGAGGGGCGCTCCAGTGGCGGAACGCCATGCTTTCGCCGCGACGAGCGCGCTTCTTCGAGCGTGATGCTTGCAAGGCGGCCGCGTTGACGGAGGCTGTGCATAAAGGCATTGTCCGCGCGAGCGCAGGGGACGCGTCGCCCATAGAGCGTGGCGTCGCTGCGAGCTGAAGGGACCGAATTTGTACCAACGACGATCAGCGGCCGCCTGGCGCGACTCGGCGAGCGCGGCCGGCCTCGGCGACGATGCTCCGCTCGGGGTCGACGGCGACGAGGAGGAGATTGACCGCCGGCGCGTGTCGGTCCGCTGGTTTGCGGCCACGCTGCTGACGGCGTTGTGCGGCTCCTTCCTGATGGGCGGCGCTGTCTATGCGGCGCTCGACGGCGAGCATCGCTTCGCGCTGATGCCGGAGAAGATTCGGGCCACCTTGCGCAATGCACTCGCAGAGGGAGAGCGGCCGACGAACGCCCTACGCAAGGGCGATCGCATGTCGCTCCTCAGCGACAGCTCCAACGCCCGGCAGACGTTCCGCGTCTCCACCGCCACCAAGATGGGCGACCGCGAGATCATCAAGGTGCGGCCCTTCACGCGGGTGGCGGCGAATCTCGCCATGTCCACCACGTCGATCTCGGCGAACGTTCCACGTTTCAACCCTGCGCAGCTGGTGGCTGATTCCACTGCTAAAGAGGAAGCCGCGCCCCAGGCTGAGCCCACCGGCGAGGTCACCCTGGTCATGCGCGATCTGGGTGCGGTGCCGATGAACGCGAAGCTCGGCGCCAGCATTCCCATGGAGAATGTGCTGGTGAAGGTGCGGGAGGTGGCCGAGCTCGCGCGCAACACGCCCGGCGCCCTGCCGAGCGCCATCGTCGGCAATTCCGCGCGCTTCTCGCCCGATGCCCCCTACCTCGCCTATGCCGCCGCGGGGCAGGACCTTGGCGGCACGCCCGCAGCCTCCGGGCTGCGCGACAACATCAGCTTCGTACCGAAGACCTCGGGGGAGACCTCCGGCGGCAACGACTGGTCCGACACCACGGTGGTGGTGAAAAAGGGCGACAGCATCGTCTCCATCCTCACCGACGCTGGTGTTTCGAAGGATGACGCGCGCGCCCTTTCAGTGGCTTTCAATCGCGGCAAGGAGGGCCGGGTGAAAGACGGGCTGCGCATGCGCATGCTGCTGCAGCAGGAGGGTGACCGCATCATTCCCCTGCGCGTGTCCCTGTTCAGCGATTCCGGCCATGAGGGCACCATCGCCCTTTCGGACCACAACGATTTCGTGAACGTGCCGGAGCCGTCCGAGACCGAGACCACCGGCGTCTCCGAGGATACGGACGATGATTCCGGGCCCGGCGTGCGCCTGTATGAGAGCGTCTACGAGACCGCCCTGCGCAACGAGATCCCGCGCTCGGTGATCGCCGATCTCATCCGAGTCTATTCCTTCGACGTGGACTTCCAGCGCCGGGTGCGCTCGGGCGACAATTTCGAGGTGCTCTACTCGGACGATCCCTCGGGCAACAACGAGGTTCAGTTCGCGGCGCTGACGATCGGTAACGAAACCAAGCGCTACTATCGCTTCCAGACCTCCGACGACGGCGTGGTCGACTATTATGACGAGGATGGAAAGAGCGCGAAGAAGTTCCTGGTGAGAAAGCCTCTTTCGGGCGGCGTCATGCGCTCGCCCTTCGGCTATCGCCGCCACCCCATCCTTGGCTATTCAAAGCTACATACGGGTGTGGACTGGTCGGACGCGATCGGCACGCCAATCTATGCGGCCGGCAATGGCACGGTCATCTATGCCAACTGGAAATCCGGCTACGGCAAGCATACGGAAATCCAGCATGCCAACGGCTACGTGACCACCTATTCCCATCAGTCCGGCTTCGCCCGCGGCATCCGTGAGGGCATGACGGTGCGCCAGGGCCAGCTCATCGGCTACATCGGCTCCACCGGCCTCTCCACCGGCCCGCACCTGCACTACGAAGTGAAGATCAATGGCAACTTCGTGGACCCCATGCGCATCAAGCTGCCGCGCGGGCGTGCCCTTTCCGGAAAGTTCCTCGCGGAGTTCAACAAGGAACGCGAGCGCATCGATGCGCTGATGAACCACGGCCAGGCCGCGCCGAAGGTGGCCGGCGTCGCCCCTGCCGGCGGCAAGCCCGCCCGCTCGGCCAGCAATTGAGAGTATGCCTGAGGGGCGCGGCTGCGGGTCGCGCCCCGCCGTGCCGGGCTCTGGTGGAAAGATGGTTTTCTCCTCCCCGCGCCACGGCCAGAATGCGCGCCTCGCCACCGGACACGAGCCGACCATGATCCGCCTCGCACGACGCGTTCTCTGCGCCGCCGTCCTTGCCGCCCAGCCGTTCGCGGCGGCGGCGGCGCCGGTCGACGATTATCTCGCCGTGCGCGAAAAGGCGGTGTCGGCCGCCGTGGCCGCAGCCAAGGCCGGCAAGAGCGATAGCGACGCTGCCGTCAACGCCGAGAAGGCCGCCCGCAAGGATCTCACCAGCCGCATGGCGGCCCTTGTCGGCTCACAGAAGTTCAAGGGGCTGGGCGCGCCCGCTTACACCCTGGAGGTGTTTATCTACGGCGACGACCTGCCCACGACCCAGCTCGATGGCATGGCATTCGCGAACAAGGACGAGACCGTCCGGGTCCTGGTGACGCCGGAACCGGTCTTCCAGGCCTGGCTCGCAGCCCGCGCCGAGGACAAGGAAGCGCCAGCCTCGGTCCGGGGCGGCGCAAAGGCGGTTGCCGAAACCGCCTATCTCGTCAACAACGCGCTGGTCACCGGCAGCGGCGGCTACATGCCCTACACGGCACTGCCCGTGACCGCCGGACCCGGCGAAACAGCCTACGCCACCCTCGGCCTCTTCACCGACGACGCGCCGGCCGACAGCCTGCCCAACAGCATCGTGGCGGTGCGGGTGGCCGATGGTCGCGCCGTTCTGGGCGTGACACGGGTGGAGACGGGCATGAAGCCCGTGCCGGCCTGCACGCAGGTTTGGAAGCCCTACGACACCAGGATCCAGGCGCTTCTGAAGGCCACCGAGAACCTGAGCGACCTCGAAGACCCGCGCTGGGCGGAACTGTCGAAGGTGGAGGACGAGGGCGCGACCGCCTTCCGCACCTGCCTCGTCAAGGCGCCCGAAAGCCAGGCTGCCCTCGCCGTCGCGACCCGGAAGGCGGACGCCTTCCTGCAGACCCTGCGCGGCAACTGAGGACGCGGCACGCGCCCGGCCTCTGCCCCCGCGGCGGGGCACACCGCATGCCTCGGCTCACGGCAATCACTCTGGATTATCGCGATCACGCATTTTCTTCGCGCCAACCGGTGTCCCCTTCACTTGAAAATGCTCTAGCACACGGGTCATCCCCCATCGGCCGCTACCGAAGGATATCGACATGGACGCGCATCCGAACGCCCCGGCCGAGCCGGCTTCCTTGATCCGCCGCCTCGCCTCCCGCCTCCCCGGGCTGCGCCGGCTGGCGCTGGCGGCCGGGCTCGCCGTCGCTCCCGCCTCGGTGCACGCCGGGCCGGTGGAGGATTACATCGCCGCGCGCAACAAGCTGGCGGCCGAGGTCGCCGCCGCCGTCAAGGCCGGCGAGAACGAGGACGCCGTCGACAAGCGCAGCGCAGCCGCCGTCAAGGATCTCCAGGGCCGCATGACCGCCCTCCTCGGCCCGGTAGCGTTCAAGGGCACGCAGAAAACACCTATCTTCATGCCCTCCACGCTCGTTCCGGAATATCTGGAATCGCATGAGCCCGACGGCCTGCTGTTCTCGAGCGACGACTATGTCACCCGCTTCTTCGTCTCGCCCGAGCCGGTGTTCACCGATTGGCTGGCCGCCCGCGCCAAGGACGAGGACGCGCCGGCGGTGCTGCGGGAGGGACTGAAGGGCGCCTTGGGCTCGGGCCCGCTCTACAGCGCGGTGCTGGGCACCGATGCCGCCTTCTACAAATACATGGACCTGCCCGTGAGCGCCGGTGCGGACGAGACCGTGAACGCCGCCCTCGGCCTCTTCACCCAGAGCGGGGCGCGCAACGACGCGCCGAACACCATCGTCTTCACCCGTATCGCCGGGGGGCGCGTGGTGGTGGGGGCGGCGGACGTGAAGGTTTCCATTCCCGCCCTACCCGCCTGCAACAAGGCGTGGCGCGGCTATGAGGCCAAGTCCAAGGCGCTGATCGCCGCTGCCGAGAAGTCCAAGAACGACGAGGACCCGCGCTGGCAGGAATCGGAAAAGGTGGAGGAGGAAGGCGCCGCCGCCTATCGCGCCTGCTTCGTGGCGGCGGCGCCGGCCATGCCCTTCTTTGCCACCGCCACCAGGCAGGCGGAGAGCCTGCTCGCGACCGCTCGCGGACAGTAGTCGCGCCCCGGCGCGCCTCATAAGGCCCAGAAGCCGGCCGCGTCCTCCGGCAGTGTGCCGAGCATGCGGTCAAACGCCTCTTCGTCCACATGGCGGCGCAGGGACGCCGCCACATCGCGGATCGCGGAAGACGGCGCGAAATTATGGTGCCGGCGCAGGCCCTGCGCCTCGCCGGTCATCACTGCCACATCGGCGAAGGGGCGCCGCGGCTCCGCCGGGTCCCAATCGGCAACGAAGATCGCCCGTACGACCGGCGGCAGCACGCTGGCGAAGCGGATGGCGTCTTCCAGCGGCAGGCGGCGGCGAAACGCCCGCAGCACCCCTTCCACCATGGTGTAGGCCTGGTTGCGCGTGGCGAGGCCGGCCGTGTCCCGCGCATCGCCGAGGAAGCGCTCGAAGTCCTCCGAAGCGTGCTGAAGGTCCATGGGGATGGGCATCGTGCACCCTCCGCTCCGCCCACAATGATTCCGGCGGACGACAAGAAAAAGGCCATCCCGGCGGGGATGGCCTTTCGTTTTCGCACGCTGGCGCGTTTTCAGGCGAAGTGGATACCGGCTCGCGCGAAGAAAACGCGACAACGGAAAAGACTCTCGCGCCGTACGGTCAGGCGGCCTGCTCCACGGCACCCGCCTCGCCCTGGAAGGTAAGGTGGCCGTTTTCCAGGCCGATCTTCACCGTGGCGCCGTCCAGGATGTCGCCGGCGAGGATCTTCTCGGCCAGCGGGTCCTGCACCAGCTTCTGGATGGTCCGCTTCAGCGGGCGCGCGCCATAGGCCGGGTCGTAGCCCTTCTCCGCCAGGAAGTGCCGCGCCTCGGGCGAGAGCTCCAGGGTGATCTTGCGATCCTCCAGCAGCTTCCGCAGGCGGCCCATCTGGATATCGACGATAGCGTCCATCTGCTCGCGCTTCAGGCGATGGAACATGACGATCTCGTCGATGCGGTTGATGAACTCCGGGCGGAAGTGGTGCCGCACCGCAGTCATCACCATGTCGTAGGCCTCCTCGTCGGAAACCACCTTGTCCCCGTCGTGGCCGGGCACCTTGAAGCCGATGGGCTGACGCGGATCAGCCAGGAACTCGGCCCCAAGGTTGGAGGTCATGACGATGAGCACGTTGCGGAAGTCCACCGTGCGCCCCTGCCCGTCCGTCAGGCGCCCGTCGTCGAGCACCTGCAGCAGGACGTTGAAGACGTCCGGATGGGCCTTCTCCACCTCATCGAACAGCACCACCTGGTAGGGCCGGCGCCGCACGGCTTCGGTGAGGGCGCCGCCCTCGTCATAGCCCACATAGCCGGGAGGAGCGCCGATGAGGCGGCTCACGGAGTGCTTCTCCATGTATTCGGACATGTCGATGCGCACCATGGCGGTCTCGTCGTCGAACAGGAACTCCGCCAAAGCCTTGGTCAGCTCGGTCTTGCCGACGCCGGTGGGGCCGAGGAACAGGAACGAGCCGATGGGCCGGTTCGGGTCCTGCAGGCCGGCGCGGGCGCGGCGGACGGCCGTCGAGACGGCGGCCACCGCCTCCGACTGGCCGACCACACGCCTGGCCAGCTCCAGCTCCATGCGCAGCAGCTTCTCGCGCTCGCCTTCCAGCATCTTGTCCACCGGCACGCCGGTCCAGCGGGAGACGACGCCGGCGATGTGGTCTGGCGTCACCGCCTCCTCCACCATGCCGCCGCTGGCACCCGCCTTCTCGATCTCGGCCAGCTTCTTCTCCAGCTCCGGGATCACCGAATAGGTGAGCTCGCCGGCCTTCTGGTACTCGCCCTGGCGCTGCGCGGCCTGGAGGTCGGCGCGGGCCTGGTCGAGCTTGGCCTTCACGGTGGTGGCCTCGCCCAGCTTCTCCTTGTCGGACTTCCACTTGGAGGTGAGGACGGATGCCTTCTCCTCCAGCTCCGCCAGCTCCTTTTCGAGCTTCTTGAGCCGGTCCTTGGAGGCGGTGTCGGTTTCCTTCTTCAGCGCCTCCTGCTCGATGCGCAGGCGCACGATCTCGCGGTCGAGATTGTCCAGCTCCTCCGGCTTGGAATCCACCTGCATGCGCAGGCGCGAGGCCGCCTCGTCCACGAGGTCGATGGCCTTGTCCGGCAGGAAGCGATCCGTGATGTAACGGTTCGAGAGCACCGCCGCCGACACCAGCGAGGAATCGGTGATGCGCACGCCGTGGTGCAGCTCGTACTTCTCCTTCAGGCCGCGCAGGATGGAGACGGTGTCTTCAACCGTGGGCTCGGAGACGAAGACGGGCTGGAAGCGCCGCGCCAGCGCCGCGTCCTTCTCCACGTGCTTGCGGTATTCGTCGAGCGTGGTCGCGCCAACGCAGTGCAGCTCGCCGCGCGCGAGCGCGGGCTTCAGCAGGTTGGAGGCGTCCATGGCGCCGTCGGTCTTGCCGGCGCCGACCAGCGTATGCATCTCGTCGATGAACAGGATGATGCCGCCTTCCGCGCTCTCCACCTCGGAAAGCACGCTCTTCAGGCGCTCCTCGAACTCGCCGCGATATTTCGCGCCGGCAATGAGGGAACCCATGTCGAGGGCGAGCAGGCTCTTGCCCTTCAGGCTCTCCGGCACGTCGCCGTCCACGATGCGGCGGGCGAGGCCCTCCACGATGGCGGTCTTGCCGACGCCGGGTTCGCCGATGAGCACGGGATTGTTCTTGGTGCGACGGGCCAGCACCTGGATGGTGCGACGGATTTCCTCGTCGCGGCCGATGACCGGGTCAAGCTTGCCGTCCCGCACGGCCTGGGTCAGGTCGCGGGCATATTTCTTGAGCGCGTCATAGGCGTTCTCGGCGGTGGCGGTGTCCGCCGTGCGGCCCTTGCGCAGCGCCTCGATGGCCGCGTTCAGGCTCTGCGGGTTCACGCCCGCGCTCGCCAGGATCTTGCCGGCCTCGGTGTCCTTCTCGATGGCGAGGGCGAGCAGCATCCGCTCGACGGTCACATAGCCGTCGCCAGCCTTCTTGGCCGCCTGTTCCGCCGCCTCGAACACACGGGCGATGGGCTGGGACAGGTAGACCTGCCCGGAGCCGCCGGAAACCTTCGGCAGCTTGGCCAGCGCGGCCTCCACATCGGCGCGCACCAGCGTGGGATTGCCGCCCGCACGCTGGATGAGGCCGGAGCACAGCCCTTCCGGGTCGTCCATCAGCACCTTCAGCAGGTGCTCGGGCACGAACTGCTGATGGCCCTCCCGCACCGCCAGCGACTGGGCGGACTGCACGAAGCCGCGCGCGCGCTCGGTGTAGCTGTCAAAATTCATATCGCATCTCCTCCTTCTCGCGCCCGGCACCTTCCGATGAAGCATGCAGAGCGCGCTCGGGCACGATCCCGGCATCCCCGGCGACCGCCGCGCAGGCTCGCACCCACGCCGAAGCTCATGTGGGTGTGGCATCCCGGCAACGGAAGGGGGAGCGGCAACGAAAAGAGGAGCGATCCGCCGCCTGTTCCGGCAAGGGCCACAGCCAGGGATCAGGGGCGGTGCCGGCGGCGGAAGCGCGACCCGCGGAAAGCGGGTTGACGGCAGGGCCGCCGGGTGGGAACCCGCGTGACAGCTTCCGCCCCGAGGCCCGCCATGACCCAGCTTTCGCCCTCCCGCGCCCCCATGGCGCTGCCGCCCGCCACCGTCGCCGCGCTCTACCGCCATCCGGTGAAGGGCCTTTCCCCCGAGCCGCTGGAGCGCGTGTGGCTCGAGGCCGGCGCCTTCTTTCCCGCCGACCGGCTCTATGCGGTGGAGAACGGCCCCTCGGGCTTCGACCCCGATGTCCCCGCTTATCGCCAGAAGACCGCCTTCCTAATGCTGATGCGTGACGCCCGCCTCGCCGCGCTCGAAAGCCGCTATGACGACGAGAGCCGGGTGCTCTCCCTGTTCCTCGAAGGGGTGGAAGCCGTGCGAGGAGACCTCGCCACCGCGGCGGGGCGTGCGCAGATCGCCGCCTTCCTCACCTTCTACATGGGGGAAGAGGCGCGCGGGGCGCTCAAGGTGCTGACCGCACCGGAGGGCTTCCGCTTCACCGATTCCCTGCGTTCCGGCTTCGTTTCCCTGCTCGGCCTCGCCAGCGTGCGGGAGCTCGCGCAGCGAATGGGGGTGGAGCTGGACCCCCGGCGCTTCCGCATGAACCTTCACCTGGAGGGCTGGCCCCCAGGCGCCGAGCTGGAGCTGAAGGGCCGGGAGATCGACATCGGCGGCGCCCGCCTCGCCATCGTGAAGCGCACCGAGCGCTGCGCGGCGGTGAACGTCGATCCCGCCACCGCGCGGCGCGACCTCAACGTGGTGAAGGCCCTGGTGCAGGCCTACGGGCACGCCGACTGCGGCGTTTACGCCAAGGTATTGCGTTCCGGTGAGGTGCGGATCGGAGATGCCGTGAGCGCGGTGTCATGAACCCCGGCGAGTGACACAAATACGTTGAATCCCGCCGCTATACGGTGCGATCGGGCGGTTTGCGCCGGATGTGCCGTGCGCGCGGAGCTTGAGCACGGCGATGGCCGGGCAGCGAAAACATGGGGGAACCAATGTCGGACACGGCGGCCGCTGGGCACGTTTATAATGTGCTTTTCCTGTGCACCAAGAACGCCGCGCGCTCCATCATGGCCGAGGCCATCCTGAACAAGGACGGCGGCGGCCGCTTCCGGGCCTATTCGGCGGGCACCCACCCCGGCAACGGCGTGCACCCCCTCGCCGTGCTGACCCTGCACCGCTTCGGCTACCCCACCCAGGGCGTGGGGCCCAAGAGCTGGGACGCGTTCGCCAAGCCCGGCGCCCCGCAGATGGATTTCGTCATCACCGTCTGCGACGACGCGGCGGGCGAGGAATGCCCGGTGTGGCCGGGCCACCCCATCACCGCCCACTGGGGCATCGAGAACCCGGCCCTCACGGAGGGCACGAGCGTGGACAAGGAGGCGGCCTTCAACCGCGCCTTCCACTACCTCAAGTCCCGCATCTCCGTATTCGACGCCCTGCCCGTCGCCACCCTGGACAAGCTGGCCCTCCAGAGCCGGCTCAAGGAGATCGGGCAGATGGATGGCGCGAGCGGCAACCCCGCCGCCTGATCCCGGCCCCGGCACCGCGCCGGAAAGGGCCGGACAGGCCCGAGGCTTGACGTTCCGGCCCGTGCGGCGCACTAGAGGGCATGGAACCGGCAAGCCTCGTCCTTTTCGCGGCCGTGCTGACCTTGGGCGCCGCCAGCCCTGGCCCGGCGGTGGTGGCCCTGGTGGCGCGCACGCTCGCGCGCGGCCGGGCCGGATCCCTCGCCTTCATCCTGGGTCTCGCCACCGGCGACATCATATGGCTCGCGGCGGCGGCCCTGGGCCTTGCCGCCCTCGCGGCCGCGCTCGGCAGCCTCTTCTTCTTCGTCCGCCTCGCGGGCGCTGCCTACCTGCTCCACATGGCCTGGCGGCTCTGGACGGCGCCGGCCGCCGCCGGTGAGACCGCCCTGCCCGAGCCGCGCTCCGCGCTCGGCCTCTATGGCGCCGGCGTGGCGCTGACGCTGGGCAATCCGAAGACCATGGCCTTCTACCTCGCCCTGCTGCCCACGCTGATGGACCTCGGCACCCTTTCCGCGGCCGGCTTCGGCGAGATGAGCGCCGTCATCCTGGTGGTATTGCCCGCGGTCTTCGCCGCTTATGTGCACCTTGCGGACCGCGCCCGGCGCTTTATCGCCTCGCGTCGGGCCATGCGCGCCCTCAATCGCGCCTGCGGCGTGGTCCTGGCAGGAGCGGCGGTGAGCGTCGCCACCAAATAACCGCGTGTTTGCGCTAGATTCGCAACACGCTGAAACCCGATTCGAGACCCGAGGTCGAGATCCCCATGGCCGAACCCGTGCCCGCTGAATCCCCCGACGACTACGGCGCCCAGTCCATTCAGGTGCTGAAGGGCCTGGACGCGGTGCGCAAGCGTCCGGGCATGTATATCGGCGACACCGACGACGGCTCGGGCCTCCACCACATGGTCTACGAGGTGGTGGACAACGCCATCGACGAGGCGCTGGCCGGCTGGGCCCACGAGGTCACCGTCACCCTCAATGCCGACGGCTCGGTGACCGTGACCGACGACGGCCGCGGCATCCCCACCGACCTGCACCCGGAAGAGGGCGTCTCGGCGGCCGAGGTCATCATGACCCAGCTGCACGCGGGCGGTAAGTTCAACCAGAATTCCTACAAGGTCTCCGGCGGCCTTCACGGTGTGGGCGTCTCCGTGGTGAACGCGCTGTCAACCTGGCTCGACCTGACCATCTGGCGGGACGGCAAGGAACACTTCATGCGCTTCCGCCACGGCGACGCCGAGGCGCCGCTGAAGGTGGTGCGCGACGCCCCGGAGCACAGCCGCGGCACCAGGGTCACCTTCCTGCCGAGCCCCGAGACCTTCACCAGGATCGAGTTCGACTACGCGACCCTGGAGCACCGGCTGCGGGAGCTCGCCTTCCTAAACTCGGGCGTGCTGATCGTGCTCACCGACGCGCGCGGCCCCGAGCCGAAACGCGAGGAGCTGCACTATGAGGGCGGCATCGAGGCGTTCGTGAAGTATCTCGACCGCTCGAAGACCGCGCTCATCCCCAAGCCGATCGTGATCCGCTCCGAGCGCGACGGCATCAGTGTGGAGGCTGCCCTTTCGTGGAACGACGGTTACCACGAAAATGTGCTGTGTTTCACGAACAACATTCCGCAGCGTGACCGCGGCACCCACTTCACCGGCTTCGCCGCCGCCCTCACGCGGCAGGTGATCGGCTACGCCAACGGCTCCGGCATCGCCAAGAAGGAAAAGGTGGACCCCACCGGAGAGGACTGCCGCGAGGGCCTCACCTGCGTGCTCTCGGTGAAGGTACCGGACCCGAAATTCTCCTCCCAGACCAAAGACAAGCTCGTCTCCTCGGAAGTTCGCCCGGTGGTGGAGAGCCTGGTGAGCGAGGCGCTGACCAACTGGTTCGAGGAAAACCCCAACGAGGCCAAGGCGGTTATCGGCAAGGTGGTGGAGGCCGCCGCCGCGCGCGAGGCCGCCCGCCGCGCCCGCGACCTGACCCGCCGCAAGAGCCCGCTCGACATTGCCTCCCTGCCCGGCAAGCTCGCCGACTGCCAGGAGCGCGACCCGGCCAAGTCCGAGCTGTTCCTGGTCGAGGGTGACTCGGCCGGCGGCTCCGCCAAGCAGGGCCGCGACCGCGCCTTCCAGGCGGTGCTGCCCCTGCGCGGCAAGATCCTCAACGTGGAGCGCGCCCGCTTCGACAAGATGCTCTCCTCCGAGCAGATCGGCACGCTCATCACCGCCCTCGGCACCGGCATCGGGCGCGACGACTTCGACCTTTCGAAGCTGCGCTACCACAAGATCATCATCATGACCGACGCGGACGTGGACGGCGCCCACATCCGCACCCTGCTGCTCACCTTCTTCTTCCGGCAGATGCCGCAGATCGTCGAAGCCGGGCACCTCTTCATCGCCCAGCCCCCGCTCTATAAGGTCACGCGTGGCAAGTCCGAGACCTACCTGAAGGACGAGAAGGCGCTGGAGGACTACCTCATCACCGCCGGGCTGGACGAGGCCTCGTTGCGGCTCGCCTCCGGCGAGGTGCGCACCGGCGCCGACCTCGCGCATCTCGTTGAGGTGGCCCGGCATTTCCGCGGCACACTCCACGCCCTGCACCCGCGCTACAATCGCGCGGTGGCGGAGCAGGCGGCCCTGGCCGGCGCCCTTTCCGCATCGGTCGCGGCCGACATGGAGCACGCCGGCCGCGCGGCCGCCCAGGTGGCGCAGCGCCTCGACACCCTGGCCGAGGAGACCGAGCGCGGCTGGACCGGCGCCGCCGACGAAACCGGCTTCACCTTCTCGCGCACCGTGCGCGGCGTGCAGGAGGTGGCGCGGCTCGACGCCGCCTTCGTCACCTCGCCGGAAGCCCGCCGGCTCGACACCCTCGCCCGGGACATGGAGGGCGTGTTCACCGAAGGCGCCGGCCTGAAGCGCAAGGGCGACGAGGAGATGCTCCACGGCCCCGTGGACCTGTTCGACGCCGTCACCGATGCCGGCCGCAAGGGCCTTTCGCTCCAGCGCTACAAAGGCCTGGGCGAGATGAACCCCGAGCAGCTCTGGGAAACCACCCTCGACCGGAACGCCCGCTCGCTGCTGCAGGTGCGCGTGAAGGAAGTGGACGCCGCCGACGACCTCTTCAACCGCCTGATGGGCGACGTGGTAGAACCGCGGCGCGAGTTCATCCAGGAGAATGCCCTGCGCGCCAGCGTGGACGTGTGAGCCACCAGCCCGCGCCCGCCGGGCGCTGGAAAAGGGGGGAGCACGGCGCCTTGCCGGCTGCGGCCGGCGGCGTCATCGGCTATCTCTTGCGGCGATGAGGCCGGCCGATGATCCGGCCGGACGCCGAGAGCCGCCGCATGACCCGGACTTCCACCAGCCCCTCCCCATCGACGCTCCGCGCCCTTGACGTAGAGGACCTGTCCGCTGAGCAGGCCGCCCGCGAGCACAAGGCCCTCGCCATCGAGATCTCCGGGCACGACGCCGCCTACTACCGCGAGGACGCCCCCGTCGTCTCGGACGCGGACTACGATGCCCTGCGCCGCCGCTACGAGGAGATCGAGCAGCGCTTCCCGGCCTTGGCCGGGGCGGACAGCCTTTCCGCGAAGGTCGGCGCGGCGCCGGTGGAGAAGTTCGGCAAGGTCACCCACCAGGTGCCCATGCTCTCGCTGGCCAATGCCTTCACCGACACGGAGGTGGAGGAGTTCGTGGGCCGGGTGAAGCGCTTCCTGGGCCTGGGGGAAGGGGAGGATGTCGCCTTCACCGCCGAGCCCAAGATCGACGGCCTGTCCTGCTCCCTGCGCTACGTGAACCGCCGCCTCGAGGTGGCCGCCACCCGCGGCGACGGCAGCGAGGGCGAGGACGTGACCGCCAACGTGCGCACCATCGCCGAGATCCCGCAGGTGCTGGAGGGCGACGACGTGCCCGACATCATCGACGTGCGCGGCGAGGTCTACATGGCGGTGGCGGACTTCGAGGCGCTGAACGCCCGCCAGGAGGCGGCGGGCGAAAAGGTGTTCGCGAACCCGCGCAACGCCGCCGCCGGCTCCCTGCGCCAGCTCGATCCCGCTGTCACCGCCGCCCGGCCGCTGAAGTTCTTCGCCTATGCCTGGGGCGAGGCGGCGACCCTGCCGGCGGACACCCAGATGGGCATGGTGGCAGCCTTTGCGCGCTGGAGCTTTCCCACCAATCCTCTCACCGTGGTGGTGCGCTCCGCGCGCGAGCTGGTCGCCCACTATCACGGCATCGAGGAGCGGCGGGCGACCCTCGGCTACGATATCGACGGCGTGGTCTACAAGGTGAATGCGCTGGAGCTTCAGCGGCGGCTGGGATTCGTCTCGCGCTCGCCGCGCTGGGCCATCGCCCACAAGTTCCCGGCCCAGCAGGCCGTGACCCTCCTGGAGGATATCGAGATCCAGGTGGGCCGCACCGGAGCCCTCACCCCGGTGGCGAAGCTCGCGCCCATCACGGTGGGCGGCGTGGTTGTCTCCTCCGCCACCCTGCACAACGAGGACGAGATCGCCCGCAAGGACATCCGCATCGGCGACACGGTGGTGGTGCAGCGCGCCGGCGACGTCATTCCCCAGGTGGTACGCGTGACCGAGGAGCGCCGGCCCGCAGGCGCCGTGCCCTATGTCTTCCCCACCGTGTGCCCCGCCTGCGGCTCCCATGCAGTGCGCGAGGTGGACGTGAAGACCGGCAAGGTGGACGCGGTGCGCCGCTGCACCGGTGGCCTCATCTGCCCGGCCCAGATGGTGGAGCGCCTGCGCCACTTCGTGTCCCGCAACGCCTTCGATATCGAGGGCCTGGGCGAAAAGCAGGTGCAGGCGCTTTTTGACTGGGGGCTGGTGCGATCCCCCGCCGACATATTCACCCTCGATGCGCGCAACGCCGCCTCCCTCCAGCGGCTTGAAAACCGCGAGGGCTGGGGCAAGACCTCCGCCACCAATCTGTTCGCGGCGATCGAGGGGCGGCGGACGGTGGCGGTGGACCGCTTTGTGTTCGCCCTCGGCATCCGCCACGTGGGCGAGACCAACGCCAAGCGCCTGATGCGCCATTTCGGCACCGTGGCGGCGCTGGAGCAGGTGGCGCTGGCGGCGCAGATGCCCGGTGAGGAGCACCCCAAGGGCAATGCCGGCTGGCAGGAGCTGATCGCCATCGACGGCATCGGCGACGTGGTGGCGGAAGCTGTGATGGAATTCTTCGCCGAGCCCAACAACCGCGAAGTGGTGGCCGCCCTGCTCACCCACGTGACGCCCGAGCCCATGGAGCAGGTGGCGGCGGCAAGCCCGGTCTCCGGCAAGACGGTGGTGTTCACCGGGTCGCTGGAGAAGATGACCCGCGACGAGGCCAAGGCCATGGCCGAGCGCCTGGGCGCGAAGGTGGCGGGCTCCGTCTCGGCCAAGACCGACCTCGTGGTGGCGGGCCCCGGCGCCGGCTCCAAGCTGGAGAAGGCGCAGGCCCTGGGCGTCCAGGTCATCACCGAGGACGAGTGGTTCGAGCTGGTGGGCTGAGCGCCCGCGCCGGCGGCGCATTCCACCCCCGCCGGCGAGGTGATATAGGATTGCTCCAATGTGAACGGCTGCCGCTTCCCCCTGCCCGGGGCCGCGACGAAGGCCCGCCTCGCCCAAGCCCTTCCGGGCCTAGTCGCCCGCTTGCCCGCACCGCCAGAGCGCAGAGCTGCCATGACCTCTTCCGCCGCGCCCTCCCCCGCGCCCCGCCGCCCGCACCGGGTGGGCCTGTTCTGCACCTGCCTGGTGGACACCATCCGCCCCGCGGTGGGCTTCGCGGCGGCGAAGCTCCTGGAAGAAGCCGGCTGCGAGGTGGACGTGCCGCGCCAGACCTGCTGCGGCCAGCCGGCCTTCAATTCCGGCGACCGCGCCACTGCCCGCGCCCTGGCCGAGCAGACCATCGCCGCCTTCGAGGGCTTCGACTATGTGGTGGTGCCCTCCGGCTCATGCGCCGGCATGATGAAGGTGCACTACCCCGAGCTGTTCGCCGGCGAGCCGGACGGCATGATCCGCGCCGAGCGCTTCTGCGCCAAGGTGTTCGAGCTCACCTCCTTCCTTGTGGACGTGCTGGGCATGACGGGCGTGGAGGCGCGCTACGCCGGCACCGTCACCTATCACGACAGCTGCTCGGGCCTGCGCGAGCTGAAGGTGAGGGACCAGCCGCGCGCGCTGCTCGCCACGGTGGAAGGGCTCGAGCTGGTGGAGATGGCGGACGCCGACACCTGCTGCGGCTTTGGCGGCACCTTCTGCGTGAAGTATCCGGACATCTCCAACGCCATCGTCGGCAAGAAAGCGCAGAACGCCCTCGCCTCGGGCGCCGACACGCTGCTGGCGGGCGATCTCGGCTGCCTCATGAACATGGCCGGCAAGCTCCAGCGCGAGGGCCGGGAAATCGCCGTCCGCCACGTGGCGGAAGTGCTCGCCGGCATGGGCGACGCGCCCGCCATCGGCGCCCCCAAACCCGCCGGCGGCAAGGGCTGAGCACAGGGAGCACCGCCATGAGCGTCGCCATCACCTCGCCCCGCCTCAAGGAGAACGCCGCCGCGGCGCTCGAGGACGCCCAGCTCCAGGAAGCCCTCGCCAAGGTGGGCCCGGGCTTTATCGGCAAGCGCCGTGCCGCGGCCGAGAAGATGCCTGAGTTCGAGGACCTGCGCGACAGCGCGCGGGACATCAAGAACCACACCCTCGCCCACCTCGACCTCTACCTGGAGCGGTTCGAGGAGAAGGTGCGCGCGGCCGGCGGCCATGTGCACTTCGCGGTGGACGCGGCGGATGCCCGCGCCATCGTCACCGACATCTGCCGGCGCCTCGGCGCGAAGACGGTGACCAAGGGCAAGAGCATGATCTCGGAAGAGATCGGCCTCAACGACCACCTGGAGGCGCAGGGCATCGTCCCGGTCGAGACCGACCTCGGCGAATATCTCATCCAGATCCGGGGCGAGACGCCCTCCCACATCATCGCCCCCGCCATCCACCTCAACAAGCGGCAGGTGGAGGCGGACTTCCGCCGCGTGCACACCGACCTGCCGGAGGACCGCGACCTCACCGAGCCCACCTCGCTCCTGGCGGAGGCACGGGGCGAGCTGCGCCAAAAGTTCCTGGTGGCGGACGTGGGCATCACGGGCGCCAATTTCCTGATCGCGGAAACCGGCACCTCGGTGCTCGTGACCAACGAGGGCAACGGCGACCTCACCCAGACCCTGCCCAAGGCGCACATCGTGCTCGCTTCTCTGGAGAAGCTGGTGCCGACGCTGGAGGACGCCACGCAGATGCTGCGCGTGCTCGCCCGCTCGGCCACCGGGCAGGACATGAGCGTCTACACCAGCTTCTCCACCGGCCCGCGCCGCTCCGACGATCCCGACGGGCCCGGCGAATACCATGTGGTGCTGCTGGACAACGGGCGCTCGGCCATGCTCCAGGGCGAACTGCGGGAGATGCTGCGCTGCATCCGCTGCGGCGCCTGCATCAACCATTGCCCCGTGTACCACGCCATCGGCGGCCACGCTTACGGCTGGGTCTATCCCGGCCCCATGGGCTCGGTGCTCACGCCCGCGCTCATCGGCGTGGAGAAGGGCGCGAACCTGCCCAACGCCTCCACCTTCTGCGGCCGGTGCGAGGAGGTGTGCCCGGTGCGCATCCCCCTGCCGAAGCTCATGCGGCACTGGCGGGAGAAGGAGTTCGAGCGCCACCTCACCCCGGCGCCGCAGCGCTACGGGCTGAAGCTGTGGAGCTTCCTCGCCACGCGCGGCTGGCTCTACCGGCCAGCCACCCGGCTCGCCATGGCGGCGCTGGGGGCGCTCGGCCGTGCGAAGGGGCGCTTCTCCGCCCTGCCGCTCGCCGGCGGGTGGACGAAGCACCGCGACTTTCCCGCCCCCGAGGGCGATACCTTCCAGGCCCAGTGGCGCGCCCGCAAGGCCGCGAACCGGAGCACCGCGCGATGACCAGCTCCCGCGACACCGTCCTCGCCTCCGTCCGCCGGGCGCTGGGGGTCACCTCGAAGGAAGCGCCGCGCCGCCAGGAGGTGGCCGACCGGCTCGCGGGGCACCCGGCCGGCGTAGTGCCGGCGCGCGGCCGGCTGCCTCCGGCGGAACGCCTCGACCTGTTCAAGGAAATGGTGCTGGCGGCAGCGGCCACCCTCGATCACCTGCCCGGCGATGCGCAGGTGCCCGGCGCCATCGCCGCTTACCTGCGCGCCCGCAACCTGCCGGCGACCCTGCTGCGCGGCGCGGACGAGCGCCTCGCCATCCTGCCCTGGTCCAGCGAGCCGCAGCTCGACGTGTGGATCGGCCCGTCCGACGGACGCCAGCTCGTGGGATTGTCCCATGCCTTCGCCGGCGTTGCGGAATCCGGCACGCTCGTGTTGCTCTCGGGCCAGGACAATCCCACCACCCTCAATTTCCTGCCCGACCACCACCTCGTGCTCATCGACGCGCGCGACGTGGCGGGCGACTACGAGGCGGTGTGGGCCCGCATCCGCGCCCGCTTCGCGCCGGGAGCACTGCCGCGCACGGTGAACATGGTCACCGGCCCGTCGCGCTCGGCCGACATCGAGCAGACCCTGCTGCTGGGCGCCCACGGCCCGCGCAGCCTGCACGTGCTGCTGGTGGGCGAAGCCACCTGACGTTCCGGAAAATGATGCCGTTGCGCAACGCTCCCCGCGTAAATGCGGGGCGCCGGAAGACTGTTGCCACGGTGAAGCAAACTTGGCTTGCCGCCCGGCACGATTGACGGCAGAACTCGGCTGTCACGATCCATGGTGCCCAAATGACGTTGAGCTTGCGCTTTGCCGTGGCGCTGTTCGCAGCGCTGTTCCTGACCGCCACCGGCCGGCCCGCCGCCGCTCAGGGCACCCCCCACGTCTACCTCATGCGCGGCCTCGCCAACGTGTTCTCCCTGGGCATGGACGATCTGGCCGCCAAGCTCAATGCCCGTGGCATCCCCGCCCAGGTGTATGAGTACGGCCAGTGGGAGCAGGTGGCCGCCCAGGCCTCCGCGGTGAGCAGGTCCGAGCGCGGCTCGCCCATCATCATCATCGGCCATTCGCTGGGCGCGGACGCCGCCATCGAAGCGAGCGAGCGCCTCACCGCCCTCGGCACCCCCCCGAAGCTGGTTGTGACCTTCGATCCCGTGGGCGTGAACACCGTGGGCAAGGCCTCCGGCCGGTTCGTGAACTACTACCAGGCCAACAATGGCTACGGTAAGCGCCTCACCGCCGGCCCCGGCTTCCGTGGCAAGCTGGTGAACCGCGACCTCGACGGCGTAGCGTCCATCGACCACTTCAACATCGAGAAGATGCCCAAGCTGCATGCCGAGGTGATGGCCTCCATCCAGGCCCTCAAGTCGCGGCCGAAGCCGAAGCCCGTGCCCGCCGCCCCGGCAGCGACGCCCGCCTCCGAAACCGCCGGCACGAAGCCGCCCGCCGCGCTGCCGGCCTCCGGCTCCAGCGAGCGCACGGCCACCGCGAGCGGCCAGAAGGCCATGTGACGCCGCAGGGGCGTCCTCGGGTTGCAGATCCGGCGCGATGGCGCCAGGTGAGCTGAAAGCAAGGGCCGCGACTTCCCGAGGGAGGCCGCGGCCCTTTGCTCATCCGGCCGCCGCGCGGGCTCCCCCAAGGCAAGGAAGCGCCCGTGTCCAAAGCTTCCGGCAAGCTCCGCGTGTTTCATTCGTGAGCCGGCACGCATCAAGGCGTGCCCTGGCACCGGCAAGGCACCCGAACTAAATCAAGTAGAGTTGTTTCGAGGCGAGGGAACGCCATCGTGTTCAACTATATAATAACCCTACTTGGCATCTTCACAAAGGGCCTTGGCCTGAGAATTGTCCTTTGCTTCATGCCACCGATAGTGGCTGCGTGGACATTCTTTATCCTTCATCTGGTGAACCTGTACCAATTCCACCCCGAATCCTTCACGCAGACGCTGGTTCTGGGATTGCTCGGCATCGCCGTGGGCAGCGTTATCGTCTGTGTGCTCATTCTTTCCATCGTCCCGCCGCTGCGGCGGATCGTTGATGTCACCTCCACCCTCCAGCAGGGCAGGACCGATTTCACCATCCCCTACCAGGGCCGCAAGGATGAGATCGGCGACCTCGCCCGATCGTTCGAGGTGCTGCGCGAGGGCCTCATCAAGGCCGCCACGCTCGAAGCCGCGAACCGCGCCGAGGCGGAGGCGAAGATCGCCCACGGCACCCGCATCGCGGGCCTCGCCCGCAATTTCGAGGCGGTCATCAAGGCGGTGGTGGGCAGCCTCACCGGCTCCGCGGGCGACCTTCAGGCGAGCGCAGCGGCCATGCTGGCGGCCTCCCAGCAGACCCAGCAGCAGAGCAACGTGGTGGCCTCCGCCTCGCAGGATGCCTCATCGAATGTCCAGGCGGTGGCCGGCGCCACGGAGCAGATGACCGTCTCCAGCCGCGAGATCGGCCGGCAGGTCTCCAACGCCTCGCAGATGGCCGCCGCCGCGGTGCAGGAGGCGAACCGCACCGGCACCGTGGTGGACCGCCTCGCGCGCGACGCCGAGAAGATCGGCTCGGTGATCCAGCTCATCCAGGAAATCACGGCGCAGACCAACCTGCTCGCCCTCAACGCCACCATAGAGGCGGCGCGGGCGGGAGACGCCGGCCGCGGCTTCGCGGTGGTGGCGAGCGAGGTGAAATCCCTCGCCGCGCAGACCGCCAAGGCCACCGAGGACATCGCGACACAGATCACGGATATCCAGACCGCGACCAGCTCGACCGTGGATGCCATCAAGGGCATCAGTGATTCCATCGCCGACATCAGCGACGTGGCCTCCGCGGTGGCCTCCGCCGCCCAGCAGCAGGTGACGGCGACGGCGGAAATCTCCGACAACGTGCAGCAGGCGGCGCTCGGCACCGGCGAGATTTCACGGAACATCGCCGGCGTGGCGGAGGCGGTGGACCAGACCAGCACCGTCGCCGGCACCGTGCTCAACGCCGCCAACCAGCTCGCCACCGAAGCCGAAAGCCTGCGCCGGGAGGTGGAGACCTTCCTCGCCGCCCTCGACAAGGCCTGATCCCGCGGCCGCGCGGGCGGCGCCCTCACGCCGTCCGTGCAGTGGCGGGGAAGCGGAGCTTTAGCTCCGGGACCGGACATCCAGCTTTGACCGCGCCGGCTCCCCCTGCTCCGGCATGTCCGACGTCGACGGAGAAGGGCGTGGGACCGGCCGCCTCCCATCCGAGCCCTCCAAGACAAGCCCGAACACGACCGCTCCGATATGGGAGGGGTCGGCGGCGCCGCGCTCCGCCCCGTGCACCACCAGACTCGCCCCTCCCTGCACGTGTCGTGCGAGGGGGACGGCGCCCGGCCTTAGGCCATCAGCCCCGGCCTTTGACCAGGCGCCGAGCGGGTTTGCTCAAGCACCATGCGGGCTTCACCAAGGACCCACGAGAAAAGCTCACGGGCCATTGGCATCAGCCGTTGAGCGCCCGCAGTGCCGCCGCGTGCAGGGCCAGCGAGGCAGCGGCCACCACCTTGCCGTCGGAAGCGAGGCCCAGCGGGCGGCCCTGCCAGTCGGTCATCACGCCGCCGGCGCCCTCCACCACAGGCACCAGCGCCATGTAGTCGTAGGGCTGAAGCGCGGTTTCCACCACCAGGTCGCAATGGCCGGAGGCGAGAAGGCCGTATTGGTAGCAATCGCCGCCGAAGCGGCGCATGGCCCCCTGGCGGCTCAGCGCGTCGTAGCGCGCCCAGTCCTCGGGGGTGAAGAAGTCAGGCGAGGTGGTGTAGACGCGCGCGTCCGCCAGCACGGCGCAGCCGCTCACCCGCGCCGGCACGCCGTTCAGGGTGGCGCGGCCCGGCAGGCCCACCCAGCGCTCGCCGAGGGGCGGAACCTCGATCACCCCCACCTGCGGCACCCCCTTCTCGGCGAAGGCGATGAGCGCCCCGAACAGGGGCATGCCGGTAATGAAACTCTTGGTGCCGTCGATGGGGTCGATAACCCACAGATGGTCGTCGCCGCCGGTCATGCCCGCTTCCTCGCCGAGGATGGCGTGGCCGGGGAAGCGCGCGGCGATGGCCTCGCGCAGGGCGGCCTCGATGGCCTTGTCGGCGACAGTCACGGGGCTCTCGTCAGCCTTCCGCTCGAAGGCGGTGGTCTTGCGGAAATGCGCCCGCGCCAGGGTGCGCGCCGTGTCGGCGAGCGTCCCGGCGAAGGCGGCGACGAGATCCGCATCGATATCGGTCATGGAATTCCCCTCTTCCCGCGGGCGGCCTCGCAATGCGCCCACGGCCTGCGGCCGAAACACACCGGCGCCTTATGACAGTCCACAAAAACCTCTCTTTGCCACACAAAGCAATATGATTTTGTGGATTTTCGTTGACTTCGCCGCAGCGCAGCAGGAATCATATGTGGGTTCGCGGGCTTCACCGGGCGCGCACCACACAGCCGCAATGCCCGCGGCAGAGCCACCCGTGCCAGGGGCGCGTGAGCTTTTCTCACGGGCTCCTGGTCAAGCCCGCGCGGCGTTTGAGCGAAACCCACTTGGCGCGGTCAAGGACCGGGGCCGATGGTATCAGGGGATATTCATGGCTGAGTTTCCGACCCAGGCCCAGGTCGTCATCGTCGGCGGCGGCATCATCGGCACGTCCACCGCCTATCACCTCGCCAAGCTGGGCTTCAAGGACACGGTGCTCATCGAGCGCCACAAGCTCACCTCGGGCTCGACCTTCCACGCCGCCGGCCTCGTCGGGCAGTTGCGCTCCAACGCCAACATCACCCAGCTCCTGGGTGAATCGGTGAAGATCTACCAGACGCTGGAGCAGGAGACGGGCCTTGCCACCGGCTGGAAGATGAACGGCGGCCTGCGCCTCGCCTGCACAGAGGAGCGCTGGACCGAGGTGAAGCGCCAGGCCACCACCGCGCGCTCCTTCGGGCTGGAGATGCACCTGCTGACGCCGAAGGAGGCGCAGGAGCTGTGGCCGCTCATGGACATCTCCGACGTGGTGGGCGCCGCCTTCCTGCCCACCGACGGGCAGGCCAATCCCTCCGACATCACCGGCTCGCTGGCCAAGGGCGCGCGCATGAACGGCGCCCGCATCTTCGAGGATACCGAGGTCACCGGCTTCAAGGTGGAGAACGGCCGCGTCACCGTGGTGGAGACCAGCCGCGGCCCGATCCGATGCGAGATCGTGGTGAACTGCGCCGGCCAGTGGGCCCGCGAGGTGGGCGCCATGGTGGGGGTGAACGTGCCCCTGGTCTCGGTGGAGCACCAATACATGGTGACGGAGCGCATCGCGGGCGTCACCTCCACCTTGCCCACCCTGCGCGACCCCGATCGCCTCACCTATTACAAGGAGGAAGTGGGCGGCCTCGTCATGGGCGGCTACGAGCCGAACCCCATTCCCTGGGCGGTGGGCGGCTTCCCCGAGAAATTCAACTTCCAGCTCCTCCAGTCCAATTTCGACCATTTCGAACAGCTCATGGAGCTGGCGCTCGGCCGCGTGCCGGCGCTCCAGACCGCCGGCATCAAGCAGCTCATCAACGGGCCCGAGAGCTTCACGCCCGACGGCAACTTCATCCTGGGCCAGGCGCCGGAGCTCACCGGCTTCTACGTGGGCGCGGGCTTCAACGCCTTCGGCATCGCCTCCGGCGGCGGCGCGGGCAAGGTGCTGGCGGAGTGGATCGTCGGCGGCGAGCCGCCCTATGACCTCTCGCCCGTGGACATCCTGCGCTTCGGCCGCAACCACCAGGACGTGAACTGGGTGCGCAAGCGCACGCTGGAGGCCTATGCCAAGCACTACACCATCGCCTGGCCCCACGAGGAGCACAAAAGCGGGCGCCCGCTGCGCCGCTCGCCGCTCTACGACCGGCTGAAGGCGCAGGGCGCCGTGTTCGGCGAGAAGCTGGGCTGGGAGCGGCCCAACTGGTTCGCCGTCGAGGGCGAGGAAGCCCAGGACCACTACACCTTCGGCCGCCCCAACTGGACCGACGCCGTGGCGCGCGAGCACAAGGCCACCCGTGAGAGCGTGAGCGTGTTCGACCAGACCTCGTTCGCGAAATTCATGCTCATCGGCAAGGACGCGGAGGCCGCCCTCTCCTATGTCAGCGCCGGCGACATGACGCGGCCCGCGGGCACGCTCACCTATGCCCCCATGCTGAACGCCCGCGGCGGCATCGAATGCGACCTCACGGTGGGGCGGCTCGCGGCGGACACCTATTACATCGTCGCCGGAACGGGCGCGGCCACGAAGGATTTCGACTGGCTGAAGCGCCGCCTGCCGGCGGGCCTCGACGCCCATCTCATGGATGTCTCATCCATGTATGCGGTGCTGGCGCTCATGGGCCCGAACGCCCGCAAGGTGCTGGAAAAGCTGACCCGCGACGACGTTTCGAACGCGGCCTTCCCGTTCGCCACCGTGCGCAACATCAACGTCGCCGGCGCACCGGTGATGGCGCTGCGCCTCACCTTCGTGGGCGAGCTGGGGTGGGAGCTGCACATTCCCGTGGAGTTCGCCGCCACCGTCTATGAGGCGGTGATGGAGGCGGGCGCCGAGTTCGGCATCCGCAATGCCGGCTACCGCGCCATCGAGACCCTGCGCCTGGAGAAGGGCTACTGGGCCTCGGGCGCCGACATCGGCCCTGACCACACCCCATTCGAGAGCGGTCTCGGCTGGGCGCTCAAGCGCGACACCGGCACGCCCTTCATCGGCCGCGAGGCGCTGGAGAAGAAGCGGGCCGAGCCGCTGAGGAAGCGCCTCGCCTGCTTCACGGTGGACGACCCGCAGGTGGTGCTGCTGGGCCGGGAAACCATCTACCGCGACGGCGAGCGGGTGGGCTGGCTCTCCTCCGGCGGCTTCGGGCACACGCTGGGCAAGCCCATCGGCTACGGCTACGTGCGCCAGCCGGAAAAGGGCCTCGACGACGCCTTCGTGCTGTCGGGC
The DNA here is from genome assembly GCF_043195015.1 of Xanthobacter sediminis. NCBI lineage: Bacteria > Pseudomonadati > Pseudomonadota > Alphaproteobacteria > Hyphomicrobiales > Xanthobacteraceae > Xanthobacter > Xanthobacter sediminis. Next base: position 24,695 of record NZ_JBAFWH010000003.1, read on the forward strand.
ACCTATGAGCTGGACGTGGCGACCGTGCGGGTGCCGGCGAAGGTGCACCTTTCGCCGCTCTACGACCCCGAGATGAAGAAGATCCTCGCCTGACCGGCGGGTGACGCGCGCGCCGCCGCCTGTCCCTCGTGCGGCGGCGCGCGCCCTCGATTTCCGGCCGCAAACCCAAGCGAAAGGAGAGACCTCGTCCTGCCCCCAAAATAGTCACAGGAAGCCGCAAATTCGCGCACGCGGGTTGCGAAAAAACAAAATATGCTCCGCTTCATTCCTGGGACGATATGAAATTTCTGCCTAGTGAACGGCGCCTAGAGCCGCAACAAATCGCGCAAATAAACTTCCAAAGGGGTTCCGCATGCTTCGCACTCTGTCTCGCATCGCCCTCGCGGGCGTCGTCTCCATGGCGGTCGGCACGGCATGGGCCGCGCCGGAATCCAAGGATCCCATCAAGATCACACTGAACGACTGGACCGGCCAGCTCCTCAGCGCCCACATCATGGGTGAGATCCTGAAGAAGCAGGGCTACAACGTCGAATATGTCCCGGCGGATTATCTTGCTCAGTTCTCGGGCATGGGCACCGGCGACCTCACCGTGGCGCCGGAAGTCTGGGCCACCACCGCGCAGGAAGCCCTTGACGCGGCCGTGAAGACCGGCGGCGTGGAGAACGTGGGCTCCTCCGGCATGGAAGCCCGCGAGGACTGGTGGTTCCCCGAATACATGAAGGAAAAGTGCCCCGGCCTGCCCGACTGGAAGGCCCTGAAGAATTGCGGCGCCGCCTTCTCCACTCCCGACACCGCCCCCAAGGGGCGCTATCTCGGCGGCCCCTCCACCTGGGGCGGCTATGACGAGGAGCGCGTGGAAGCCCTCGGCCTGCCGTTCGAGGTCATCCATGCCGGCACCGATGCCGCCATGTTCGCCGAGCTGAAGAGCGCCTACGAGCGCAAGGCCCCCATCATCCTCTGGATCTACACGCCGCACTGGGCGCCCATCAAATACAAGGGCGAGTTCGTGGAGTTCCCGGCCTATGAGCCGGCCTGCTACGAAGATCCCGCCTGGGGCGTGAACAAGGAAATGAAGTATGACTGCGCCAAGCCGCGCGGTCCCATCTGGAAGGCAGTGTGGTCCGGCATGCAAAAGAAGTGGCCGGGCGCCTACGAGATCATCAAGGACTACAAGTTCGACAACCAGACCATGGGCGAGCTTGCTGCCCGCGTCGATATCGACGGCCAGAAGGTCGAGGACGTGGCCGCCGAGTGGGTCAACAAGAACGAGCCCACCTGGAAGGCCTGGGTGAAGAAGTGACCGCCTGAGAGGCGTTCACACCCATCGAGACCCGCGCCCGGAGGGAGGCTCCTCCATCCGGGCGCGCGCCGGCACCTTCGTTTCCAAGGCCACACAGCCATGAGCCATCCCGTTCTCGCCTGTCGCGACGTCGCCAAGCTCTACGGGGCGAAAGCCCGGAAGTTCGTCGTCGACGGCCGCCTCACCGCCGATGCCGCGACCCTGGCCGAAGCCGGGGTCACCGCCGCCGTGCGCGACGTCAACCTTGAGATCCAGCGCGGGCAGACCTTCGTCATCATGGGCCTGTCGGGCTCGGGCAAGTCCACGCTCGTGCGTTGCCTTTCGGGCCTCACGCCCCCCACCGCCGGCGAGGTGCTGTTCGAGGGGCGCGACCTGTTCAAGTATTCCGAGAGCGAGCTGATCCAGATCCGCCGCCACCAGATGGGCATGGTGTTCCAGCACTTCGCGCTGCTGCCCCATCTCAACATCCTGCAGAACGTGGCCTTCCCCCTGGAGATCCAGGGCCGCACCAGGGCCGAGCGCCTGGACAAGGCGCAGAAGATGATCGAGCTCGTGGGCCTGAAGGGTCGCGAGCACCGCTTCCCCAGCGAGCTTTCCGGCGGCCAGCAGCAGCGCGTGGGCATCGCCCGCTCCCTCGCCGCCGACCCGGACCTGTGGTTCCTGGACGAGCCCTTCTCCGCCCTCGACCCCCTCATCCGCCGCGAGATGCAGGACGAGGTGCTGCGCCTCCAGGGCATGCTCAAGAAGACCATCGTCTTCATCACCCACGATTTCGACGAGGCGGTGCGCATCGCCGACCGCATCGCCATCATGAAGGACGGGCGCGTGGAGCAGATCGGCTCCGCCGAGGAGCTGGTGCTCACCCCCGCCACCGACTACGTGCGCGCCTTCACCCGCGAGGCGCCGCGCGCCAAGATCCTCACCGCCCGCGCCATCATGACGCCCGCCCCGGCCGACGCGAAATTCGCCGGCCTCATCGAGGCCAAGGCACGCATCTCCGCCTTCGCCCATCAGGTGGGCTCCGCCGATGGCGTCTACGGCGTGGTGGACAACGGCCGCATCCTCGGCGCCATCGACCGGCTCGCCATGATCGACGTGCTCGTGGGCCGCGAGCCGAGGGGCGTGGCGGCATGACCATGGCGAGCGCGCAGGACACGACACCGGACACGGACCCGCAGGCGGTCGCCGCCCCCTTCCCCTGGCGCCGGCTGGTGTGGCCGGCGGTAGTGGTGCTCACCATCGTCGCGGTGATGCTGCCCGCCGGGGCCCTGCCGGGCTGGGCCACGAAATATCCCGTCGCCTGGCAGCTGCCGCTTGCCGCGTGGATCTCCGATTTCATGAAGTGGCTGATGAACAGCGCCTCGTTCGGCCTGTTCACCGTGCGCGACCTCACCCGCGCCATCTCGGCAGTGCTCAACCTGCCGCTGACGGTGGCGAAGTCGATCTTCGCCACCGGCGTGATGCAGGGCGAGGGCTCGGCGGCGGTGCAGCTGTTTCCGCCCGTGCCGTGGTTCTCGCTGGTGATCGCGGCCACCGCCGTCTCCTACGCCATCGGCGGCCTGCGCCTCGCGGTGGGCATGGCGCTGGGCCTCGCCTACCTCGCGGTGTTCGGCCAGTGGACGAGCGCCATGGTCACCTTCGCTTCGGTGCTTGTGTCGGCCATCATCGGCGCCTTCGGCGGCCTGCTGCTGGGCCTTGGCTGCGTGCGCTCGCGGACGCTGGAGCGGCTGATGTCGCCCCTGCTGGACGTGGCGCAGACCATGCCGGTGTTCGCCTATCTGCTGCCCATGCTGATCCTGTTCGGCTTCGGGCCGGTCTCGGCCATGATCGCCACCATCATCTATGCGGTACCGCCCATGGTCCGCATCACCATCGTGGCCATCCGCGCCGTGCCGGAGGAGATTGACGCGCTCGGCCGCATGACCGGCTGCACGCGCCGCCAGATCACCTGGAAGATGCTGGTGCCCTCCGCCATGCCCGCGCTCATGGTGGGCGTGAACCAGGTCATCATGCTCTCGCTCAACGTGGTCATCATCGCCTCGATGATCGGCGCCGGCGGCCTCGGCTGGGACGTGCTGGCGGCCCTGCGGCGCCTCGACATCGGCGGCGGCCTGGAGGCGGGCCTCGCCATCACCGTGCTCGCCATCCTGCTCGACCGCTTCGCCCAGGCACTGGCCTTCCGTGCCCGGCGCGCCGGCCGCGGCGGCAACCAGAAGCGCGTTCGGCTTGCCGTCTACGGGGCGCTGGCGGTTGCGGCGGCGGGCTGGCTCGCGGCCGCCCACTGGCCCCATGTCGCGCCCTATCCGGAGGCGTGGCGCCTGTCCACGGCACCCTTCTGGGGCGATCTCGTGTCCTGGATCAACATCAATTTCAACGGCCCGCTCGACGCGGTGAAGACCTTCATCCTGCTCAACGTGCTGGCGCCGGTGAAGCAGTTCATGCTGGCCCTGCCCTGGCCCTGGGTGGTGGCGGTGACGGCGCTCGCTGGCTACTGGCTCGGCGGCGTGCGGCTCGCGCTCACGGTCGGCCTCATGTGCGCCTTCATGGCGGTGGTGGGGCTGTGGCCGGCGACCATGATCACGGTCTATCTGTGCGGCGTGGCGGTGGTCATCTCCGTGCTCATCGGCGTGCCCGTGGGGGTCGCCTGCGCCCAGCGCCCGGCCCTGCGCACGGTGGTGGAATGGATCATCGACACGCTGCAGACCCTGCCGGCGTTCGTCTACCTCATTCCCATCGTGATGCTGTTCCGGGTGGGCGACTTCACGGCCCTCATCGCCATCGTGCTCTACGCCATCGCCCCGGCCATCCGCTACACCGCCCACGGCGTGGCGCAGGTGTCGCCGCACCTCGTGGAGGCGGGCGTGATGAGCGGCTGCACGCGACGGCAGATCCTCACCCGCATCCGCCTGCCGCTGGCGGTGCCGGACATGCTGCTGGGCCTCAACCAGACCATCCTGCTGGCGCTGTCCATGCTGGTCATCACCGCGCTGGTCGGCACTCGCGACCTCGGCCAGGTGACCTATGCCGCCCTCGCCAAGGCGGACGTGGGCCTCGGCCTCGTCGCCGGCCTGTCGGTGGCGTTCATCGGCATGATCGCCGACCGGCTGATCACGGCCGGCAGCGCCCGGCTGAAGGCCCGCGCGGGACATTGAAGAACGGCAGGGAACATCCATGAGCAGCAACGCCGCGGACCGCATCCGCGCCCTGTCCTTCTGGGGCGGCCCCGTCGACCCCAAGCCCCTCGGCGGCGGCATCACCAACTCGAACTTCCTGGTGGAGGACGGACCGCGCAAATACGTGGTCCGCCTCGGCGCCGACATCCCGCTGCACAACGTCATGCGCTTCAACGAGCGCGCGGCGGCGCTGGCGGCGGAGGCGGCCGGGGTCTCCCCCGCCCTGCGCTACTTCGAGCCCGGCCTCATCGTCATCGACTTCATCGAGGGGCGCACCTTCAACGAGGCCGACGTGCGCGCGAACCTCTCGCGCGTGGTGGAGCTGGTGCAGCGCGCCCACCGGGAGGTGACCCGCCACATCCGTGGGCCGGCGCTCGGCTTCTGGACCTTCCATATCCTGCGCAATTACATCGCCGCGCTCGCCGACCGGCGCCACCGCCTGGCCGGCGACCTGCCCCGTTTCTCGGCGGTGATCGATCGCCTCGAAGCCGCGCTCGGCCCCACCGAGATCGTATTCGGCCACAACGACCTCTTGCCCGCCAACTTCATCGACGACGGCAAGAGGCTGTGGCTGATCGACTGGGACTACGGCGGCTTCAACACCCCGCTGTTCGACCTCGGCAACCTCGCCTCCAACAACGAGTTCGACCTCGCCCAGCGCCGCGACCTGCTGCGCCTCTACTATGAGCGCGAGCCGGACGATGCCCTGCGCCTGAGGTTTCAGGCCATGTTCGTGGCCTCGCTGCTGCGCGAAAGCCTGTGGAGCATGATCTCGGAGCTCGAATCCCAGATCGACTTCGACTACCGCGCCTATACCGCCACCAACCTCCACCGCTTCGAGCGCGCTTTCGCCGACTTCGACACGATGCGCGCCTGACCCCGATCATCGTGAGCCCGGCTCATGGCGATCGGTCGAGCCCGCGCCGCGTTTGAGAGCCGTCTATTCGGCGCCGATCGACGGCCGGGGCCGATGGCATGCCCCCGAAGGCCAGGCGCCCACGGGCGCCGTTCCCGCTGCCCCGGCATCTGCCCCCGAACGCGCCCCCTTGGCGCGGCCGGAGCGAGGGTCTAGAGCGTTCACGCGCGCAGAACCGATGGGACGGGCTGAAGATGCGGATCGCGATCGCGGGACTGGGATATGTGGGCCTCTCCAATGCCGTGCTTCTGGCCCAGAAGCACGTGGTGACCGCCCTCGACGTGGACCCCGAGCGGGTGGCGGCCATCAACGCCCGCCGCTCCCCCATCGTCGATCCCGACATCGAGCACTATCTCGCGGAGCGCGCGCTCGACCTCAAGGCCACCCTCGATCCGCGCGAGGCGTTCGCGGGCGCCGCGTTCGTCATCGTCTCCACCCCGACCAATTACGACGTCCGCACCAGCCACTTCGACACCCGCTCGGTGGAGACGGTGATCGACCAGGCGCTCGCCATCAATCCCGACGCCACCCTCATCATCAAGTCCACCATCCCCGTGGGCTTCGTGCAGCAGGTGCGGGCCCGGCTCGGGCGCGAAAACATCATCTTCTCCCCGGAATTCCTGCGCGAGGGCAAGGCGCTCCACGACAACCTCCACCCCTCCCGCATCATCGTCGGCGACCACACCGAGGCCGCGCACACCTTCGCCGGCCTGCTGAAGGACTGCGCCATCCGCCAGGACGTGCCGGTGCTGTTCACCGGCCCCGGCGAGGCGGAGGCCATCAAGCTGTTCGCCAACACCTACCTCGCCATGCGGGTGGCCTTCTTCAACGAGCTGGACAGCTACGCCCTCGCCTTCGGCCTCGACACGCGGGAGATCATCGGCGGGGTGAGCCTCGACCCGCGCATCGGCGGGCACTACAATAACCCTTCCTTCGGCTACGGCGGCTACTGCCTGCCCAAGGACACGAGGCAGCTGCTCGCCAATTATTCCACCGTGCCGCAGAGCCTCATCCGCGCCATCGTGGACGCCAACTCCACCCGCAAGGACTTCATCGCCGAGCGCATCCTGGCGCTCGCGCCCCGGCACGTGGGCATCTACCGCCTCACCATGAAGGCGGGCTCCGACAATTTCCGCGACAGCTCCATCCAGGGCATCATGAAGCGGATCAAGGCCAAGGGCGTTCCCGTCACGGTCTATGAGCCGCAGATCCGGGAATCGCACTTCTTCAACTCCCCGGTGGAGCGCGACCTTTCGACCTTCAAGGCCCAGGCCGACGTGATCGTCGCCAACCGCTGCACCGACGAGCTCGCCGACGTGGCGGACAAGGTCTTCACCCGAGACCTGTTCGGCTCCGACTGAGCGGGAGCCGCCCGCCGGAGGCCGTCGCGCTTGCCCCACCGGCGGTTTCGGCGCACACAGCGACGGGCGGCACAACCGCCCAATGACCGAGAGCAGAGAGAACGCATGAAGGGCATCATCCTCGCCGGCGGGAGCGGCACGCGCCTGCATCCCCTGACCCTCGTCACCTCCAAGCAGCTGATGCCGGTCTACGACAAGCCGATGATCTACTACCCGCTGTGCGTCCTCATGCGCGCGGGCATCACCGAGATCCTCATCATCTCCACCCCGCAGGACGTGCCCCAGTTCCAGCGCCTGCTGGGCGACGGCAGCCAGTGGGGCATCTCCTTCTCGTATGCGGTGCAGCCCTCCCCGGACGGCCTCGCCCAGGCCTACGTGATCGGCGCGGACTTCGTGGCCGGCGAAAGCTCCGCCCTCATCCTCGGCGACAACATCTTCTACGGCCACGGCCTGCCGGAGCTGCTGGCGCCCGCCGCCCAGCGCGCCGAGGGCGCGACCGTCTTCGCCTATTACGTCAATGATCCCGAGCGCTACGGCATCGTCGAGTTCGATGCCCAGGGCCGGGCGCTGACCATCGAGGAGAAGCCCAGGCAGCCGCGCTCCAACTGGGCGGTCACGGGCCTCTATTTCTACGACGCGCAGGTGGTGGACATCGCCGCCAACCTGAAGCCCTCCGCCCGCGGCGAGCTGGAGATCACGGACGTCAACCGCGCCTATCTGGAGCGCGGCCAGCTCCAGGTGGAAAAGATGGGCCGGGGCTATGCCTGGCTCGACACCGGCACCCACGACAGCCTGGTGGACGCCGCCACCTTCGTGCGCACCCTGGAGCGCCGGCAGGGTCTGCGCATCGCCTGCCCGGAGGAGATCGCCTTCGTCAGCGGCCTCATCGGCCGCGACCAGCTCCACAAGCTCGGCGAGAAGCTCGGCAAGAGCGAATATGGCCGCTACCTGATGCGCATCGCCGAGGAGAACGCCTGAGACCAAAGGCCCGCGGCGCTTGAGCGAAACCCGTGCGGCGGCGCTCGAAGACCGGGGCCGATGGCATCAGGCAGGCTCCCTGAAACGAGAAAGGCCCCCGAGCACGCTCGGGGGCCTTTCTTTTTCCGACGCCGGCCGGCTCAGACGGCAGCGTTGATCCACTGCACCAGCTTGGCCTTCGGGGCGGCGCCCACCTGGCGGGAGGCGATCTTGCCATCCTTGAACATCAGCAGGGTGGGAATGGACATGATGCCGTACTTGGACGCGGTCTGCGGATTCTCGTCCACGTTCAGCTTGACGATGCGGACCTTTTCGCCGAGCTCGCCGGAAACCTCCTCGAGGATCGGCGCCACCATGCGGCACGGACCACACCACTCCGCCCAGAAATCGACAATCACCGGCGCACCGGACTTGAGCACGTCGGTCTCGAAATTCTGATCGGTCACCTTTTCGACGGCCATGGCATACCTCGTAGGGGCAGAAGGGAAGAACCCACTGAATCTTGCTCCGGAACGTAGGGATGCCCTCCCCGTCCCGTCAAGCCGCGTCACGCTGAGGTGAGCGCCGGGAGCCGGGAGAGCGCCGCCGCCAGCCTCGCGCCGTCGAGCACGAACACGCGCGGCGCGGCGGTGTAGACGAGCCGCGCCTCCACCGCCCGCCCCCCGAATACGCGCGACAGCACCGCCCCGTAGAGGGCGAGCTGCGCCACATGGGTCTCCCGGACGCCTTCAAGGCTTTCCGGGGGCGCGCGGTCGGTCTTGAAGTCGGCGAGGAGGAGCCGGTCGGGCAGGATGGCGAGCCGGTCGATGCGCCCGTTCACCGCCACGCGCCCGCCGCCCGGCAGGTCGAGATGCCCCGCCACCGGCAGCTCCGGCCGGCTCTCCCCGCTGAACAGATCCGCGAGCGGCGCATGGCCGAGCACCCCGAGCGCCTCGGCCATGATCTCGTCATGGGCGGTGGCGTCGAGCTTAGCCCCGGCATGACGCAGCAGGCGCAGCCCCGCCGCCGCCCGCTCCTGCGGCGCGATCGGCGGCAGGCCGGCGAGCAGCCGGTGCACGAGATCACCCCGCACCAGCGGCGAGAGGCCGGAGGGCCCGGCCTGATCACCCGCCACGCGCGGCGCCGCTCTTGACGGGCGCAGCACCCGTGGCGGTGCCTCATGGGGCGGCGGCCCGGCGAAGGCGAGGGGCGCCACCGCTTCGGCGGCGGCGGCCGGCGCCCGCGGCGCGAGGCCGAGCACGCCGGAGGCCGCGCCCTTGCCCCAGCGCAGCACGCTGCCCTCGAAGCCGAAGGCCGGCACCTCCTCCGCCTCGGGCGAGAGGGCGGTGCGCACCAGCTCATACCAGCAGCCCTCGGGCCGGGCATGGGCCTTGTCCTTCGCCGGCAGGCTGGTCTCGGCGCCGCAGACCACGAGGGCGTCCTCGGCACGGGTGAGGGCCACGTAGAGCAGGCGGCGGTATTCATCCAGCTCGCGGGCGGCGGCGGCGGCGCGCGCCTCGGCGATCGCGGGCGAATCCTCCGCCTTGCGCGCGGCCAGCACCGGCACCTCCAGCCCGCAGGAAGACAGGCGCAGGAAGCCGCCGGCGGTGCGCGGGCGCGGCAGGTCCACCGTGTCGGCCAGGATCACCAGCGGTGCCTCCAGGCCCTTGGCGCCGTGCACGGTCATAACCCGCACCTCGTTGCGCCCGCTCTCCATGTCGCGCTTGGTCTCGGCGCCGCCGCGGCGCAGGAAGGCGAGGAAGCCGGGCAGGCTCGCGGGCTCGGCGCCCTCATAGGCGCGCGCCAGGGCCATGAACTCGTCCAGCACGTCCGCGGCCTCGGGGCCGAGCCGCGCCAGCATGGCCCGCCGGCCGCCGTCACGCCCCAGCACGCGGGCGTAGAAATCGAACGGCCGTAGCGCCAGCGCCTCCTCCCGCCAGCCGGCGAGCCGGCGCGCGGCCGCCTGCACCTGCACGCCCCCGGCGGCGGCAAGGACATCCGCGAGCCGGCCGGGACGGCCGGGGCACAGCACCATCAGGTCGTCATCGGTGAGGCCGAACAGGGGGCTCTTGAGCACGCTGGCGAGGGCGAGGTCGTCGTCGGGGCACAGGAGCGCGTCGCCCAGCGCCATCAGATCGAGGGCCGCGATGTGCTCGGCCACCACCAGGCGGTCGGCGCCGGCCACCGCCACCTCGGGGTCGTTCAGCTCCTTGAGGGCGCGGATGACGGCCTCGAACACGCGGCCCCGCCGGCGCACCAGCACCAGCACGTCGCCGGCCCGCATGGCCGCCCCCCCGCGCGCGGGCATGGCGAGCCCGGATCGGACCCCCGCCTGCACGAAGCCGGCGATGCGCCGCGCCAGCAGGTTCACCGGGTCGTCACCGGGCACCGCGTCCAGCGGGCGGCGCCAGTCGTCCACCTCGGGGGCGGGGCTCGGCACCGTGGTGGGCCACAGCTCCACCAGGGCCGGCGCGTCGGCCCGGATGGCGGCGTGGACGGGGGCGGAGGAATCCAGCGTCAGGCCGGCGTGGGCGTCGGTACCGGAAAAGATGCGGTCCACCGCCTCCAGCACGCCCGGCGCAGAGCGGAAGGAATGGGGCAATTGCACCTGCCGGAAGGCGGCGCCGCCGGCCTTCTGCGCGAATTCCGCGCGCATGGAGCCGAAGGCGCGCGGGTCCGCCCCCTGGAAGGAGAAGATGGACTGCTTCTCGTCCCCCACCACGAAGATGGTGCGCTTCACCCCCGGCCGCGCGCCCTCGCCGGAGAAGAAATCCGAGGTGAGGCCGTGCACCACCCGCCACTGGGCCGGGCTCGTGTCCTGCGCCTCGTCCACCAGCACGTGGTCGATGCCCTGGTCGAGCTTGTAGTGCACGAAGGAGGCGGGCACCTGATTGAGCAGACCGGAGGCGCGCGCCACCAGGTCGTCGAAGTCCAGCAGGCCGCGCTGGGCCTTCTCCGCCTCATAGCGCCGGCAGGCCTCCGCGCCCAGCACGAGCGCCGCCTCGGTGCGCTCCAGCACGCGGGCGCCGCGCAGCGCATCCTCCAGCCCGGCGAGGCGCTCGCGCTCGGCCTGCATGCGGGCCAGAAGGTCGGGGTAGTTGTCGGCCACGAACTTGGTGGCGAGGGAGCGGTCGGCGCGCGGCTTCCGCTCGGCCGTGAGGAACACGCCGAGATATTCCGCCCGCGCCTCGGCCGGATCGCCCGAGTGGTAGGCGGCCAGCAGCGCGGCGGCGCGCTCCTGGTCGGTCTTCTTGTCGGAGGTGGCGAGGGCCGCGGCCGCAGCCTCCCACTCGCTCCAGGGCAGGTGCGGGCTATCCAGAAGCTGCGCCTCCAGCTCCGCCACCCCGGCGCCGTGGGGCACCCCCAGCGCCCGCGCCAGGGCGCTGCGGCGGGCGGCCGCGCCCTCCCCCAGGGCCGCGATGCGCTCGCGCTCGGCGATGGCGGCGTCGAGCATGGCAGTGATGGAGCCGTCGGAGAGGTCGGCCATCAGCATGGCGAGCGCCCGGCCCAGCTCGCCCGCGGGGGCGGCCGCCGCCTCGATGATGAGCGACTGGCGGATGCGCGCCATCAGCTCGGCGCGCGCCACCTCGTCCAGCTCGCGGAAGCCGGCCGCCACCCCCGCCTCGAACGGGAAGCGATGCAGGAGGCCGCCGCAGAAGGCATGGATGGTCTGGATCTTGAGCCCGCCCGGCGTCTCCAGGGCGAGGGCGAACAGCCGGCGCGCGCGGGCGCGCAGGGCGGGCGTCACCCGCTCTCCGGTCGCCTGCACCAGCTCCGCGTCGAGCCCGGCATCGTCCAGCCCCACCCAGCGGCCGAGGATGCCGAGCACCCGGTTCGACATGTTGGCCGCCGCCGCCTTGGTGTAGGTGAGGCACAGGATGCGCGCCGGCGCCACCCCGTCCAGCAGCAGGCGGATGACGCGCCGCGCCAGCACATGGGTCTTGCCCGAGCCGGCATTGGCCGAGACCCAGGCCGAATGGGCGGGATCGGACGCCAGCGACTGGCGGCGCGTGGCCTCGGCCTTGGGACCCGTGGCCGAGGCCGCATCGGACGCGCTGCTCATTGCTCCTCCTCCCCGCCGAGCGCCCATTCGCGCACCCGCGCCAGATGGTCATAGTCGCCGAAGCCGCCCTGCCACTGGGGCGCGGCGAGGGAGCGGTAGCCCTGCCGCTCGTCCTCGAACGCCGCGAGCAGGGAGAGAAGGCCGGCGAGCGCGGTCTCGGCCACGTCCGTGGGGGTACGGTCCCTGTAGCGGATGGGTTTCTCCTCGCCGCCCGCGGCGCCGCCCTTCAGCTCCACATAGGTGATCTCGGACACCGGCAGCGGCGGCACGTGGCGGAAGGCGCCCTTCGCCGCCATGGCCGCCTCCAGCGCGAGCTGGGGGGAGAGGGAGGCCACCTGCTTCGCGCTCGGCGCCGTGCCGGTCTTGTAGTCGAGGATCGCGAGCGTGCCGTCGCGCCTTACCTCGATGCGGTCGGCGCGGCCGGCGAGGCGGAAGCTCCGCTCGCCCAGCGGCAGGTCGAGCGCGCCCGGCGTCTCCGCGACGATGGCCTCGCTGCCGGCCCGGCGGCGGCGCTCGAACTCCACCATGAAGGCCGCCACGCGCTCGAACCGCGCCCACCACACCGCATGCTCCGCCGGGAACACGGTGAGCGGCGCGAAGGCCCGGCGCCCGTGCTCCAGGAGCTGCGCCAGCGCATCTGCCGGCAGCGCCTTGGGGAAGGCGGTGGTGAAGGTGCCCAGGGCCTCGTGCAGGGCCGAGCCGCGCTCGGCGGCGCCGGGAGCGGCGTCCAGCGGATCGAGGGGCGTGAGGCCGAGCACGTGGCGGGCGAAAATGGAATAGGGATCGCGCAGGAAGGTCTCGATCTCCGTCACCGTCAGCCGGCGGGGCCGCAACGCCAGCGGCGGGGCGGGCGCCGGGCGTGCCGCACGCGGCACGGGGGGAGCGACATCGAGCGCCACCGCCGCCGCGCGCCAGCGCGCGCCGCGCACGCGCGCCTCGGCGGCAAGTGCGGGGCCCAGCACGGTCTCAAGCCGCTTCAGGAAGCGCGAGGGCACGCTCTGGGTGCCCCCCACCTTGCCGGCGTAGGTCAGCACCACCTCGGGCGCGCCGAAGGCCTGCACGAAATCGTGGGCGGAAAGGCCGATCCGCCGCTCCGGCAGGTCGAGCCCGAGATCGAGCCGCATGGGCCGGCTGAGCCAGGGGTCCGTCTCGCCCTGGCGGGGCCACACCCCTTCCACCAGGCCGCCCAGCACCACCCGGTCCACCCGCACCAGCCGCGCTTCCAGCGGCCCCAGGATGCGCAGGCGCGCGTGGCGCTCCCCCGCCGGCCGCACCATGGCGTCACCGATGAGGGAGGAGACGGCGTCCGCATAATCGGAAAGGGCGAGGTCCGGCCCGTCGCCGGCCGCCGCCGCCACCGCCGCGAAGGCCCGCGCCAGCGCCGCGAGGGCCGGGTCGTCGTCATCCTCCAGCAGCGGGCCGGCGATGGCCTCGACGGCGGCGCGGTGGGCCGCCACCAGCTCGGGCAGCGGCAGCGGGCCGCGCCGCTCAGCGAGAGCAGACAGCGGAGCCATGGCCGCGTCGAGCTGGTCCACCAGAAGCTGCGCCCGGTCAAGGGCGGCTCCGGTGAGGCGGCGGCGCGGATCGGCACCCCGGAAGCGGTCGGGATCGCAGGCATCGAGCGCGGCCCGCAGCCCCGCCACCCCGGCCCGCGGGCGCGGGCCGCGCAGGGCCGCAAGCTCCAGCGCCGCCAGCGCCTCCGCCTTCAGGTCGTCGTCGAGCCCGAGGCGCGCCAGGGGGTGGCTCACCAGGGCGAACAGCGGCACCGGCGCCCACGCCTGCGCCGCCACCTCCGCCACCAGCCGCGCCAGCCGGCCCAGGGGCGCTTCCGCCAGCGGCGTGCCGGCGGAATCGTCCACCATCACCCCGAAGCGCGCCATCTCCGAGACCACCCGGCGGGCGAGGTCGCGGTCGGGGGTCACGAGGGCGGCGGTCTCTCCCGGCCGCTCCAGGCTCTCGCGCAGCAGCAGCGCGACGGCGAGCGCCTCCTGGCGCGGATCATCCGCCTCCACCACGGTAAGGCGCTCCGTCGCCTCGGCCCGCGCCTCCGGCGGCAGGCGCTCGGGCAAAAGCGCCCACAGGTCGGAACTCTCCGCCTGTCGCATGGCCTCGCTCAGCAGCAGCTCGCGCGGGCCGGCGGCGGCCAGCGGCTCCACCCCGGCGCGGGAGGTCTCCAGCGTCCGCAGCAGCCGGGCGAGGCCGTATTGCGGATGGTCCGGCGCGCCCCGGACGGGATCCCCCAGGACCGCGAACGCTTCGTCCTCCATCACAAGGTCCAGGCCCGGCAGCACCACCGCGCCCCGGGGCAGGCGCGAGATAGCCTTCAGCAGTCGCGCCGTGGCGGGCATGGAGCCGGTGGAGCCGGCGGCGATCACCGGCCCCGCCCCGGCGCCCAGCTCCGCGAGCCGGCGCGCCTCGGCATCCACCAGCGCGTCGCGCCGCACCGCCGGCTCCACCAGCCCCTCCTCGGCCAGGTAGCCGTCGAAGCCCGCGCGGGCGATGCGCACGAAATCGAGGCTGATCTCGAAATAGGGGTCGAGCTCGCGCGGGGTCAGGCCGTCGAGGCGCGCCAGCGGGACGCCGGCGGTAGAGAGGTCGTCGAACAGGCGGGCCAGCTCGTCCGCCAGCGCCAGGGTCGCGGCCGGCCCGGCGGCCACCGCGGCACGCCCCTCCCCGGCCTTCAGCGCCGCGCGCCAGCGCGCCACCAGGGCGGCCAGCACCAGCCGGCGGTGCACCGGGGCGATGGCGTGGGGCGCGGCGAGCAGCGGCGCGTCCTCGGAGAAGGCGAGCGCGTCCTCGTCCACATCGCCCAGGGGCACGATACGGGGCAGGAGCAGGGCGCCGGTGCCCGCTTCCTCCAGCAGCGCCTCGGCGAACAGGCGGCAGGCGCGGCGGGTGGGCAGGAACACGGTGGCCTCGGCGAGGGCCATGGGGTCATGGCGCGGCGCGTATCCCGCGATCAGCCGCCCCTCCAGCAGCGCCCGCGCCAGGGTGGCGAGAAAGGGCGCGGTGGGCGCAATGGTGAGCACGCGGGACAAGAGCCAGCCTCCGGACGCGAATCGGGCCGGGCCCGATCCTACTCGCTGGAGAGCTGGATCGCCTCCTCCGCCAGGGCGATGGCCTCCGGCGTGCCCACATGCATCCACACGCCGTCGAGGCGCAGGCCGAACAGGCGTTCGCGCGCGGCGGCGCGGTCGAACACCAGATTGAGGGAGAAGGGCCCCTCGGGCGTCGCCTCGAACAACTCCGGCTTCAGGATGCAGGCGCCGGCGTAGACGAACGGCGCCACCAGTCGCTCGGCGCGGCGGGCGAGGCGGCCATTGGTGTCCATCACGAAGTCGCCCACCCCCTCATAGCCGGTGGAGAGGGCGGCGGGCGCCAGCAGCAGCAGGGCGTCCATTTCAGCGGGGTCGAAGGCCTCCATCAGCCGGACCAGATTGGGCCGCGCGCCCTCGATCCAGATGGTGTCGGAATTGATGGCCAGGAACGGCGCGAAGGATGGGCCCGGCGCCAGCAGCGGCAGCGCCTTGCGCACGCCGCCGCCGGTTTCCAGCAGCAGACCGCGCTCGTCCGAGACGGTGACGCGCGGCGGGGCGGGGCGAGCGGCGAGATGGGCCTCGATCTGCTCCGCCAGGTGGTGGACGTTCACCACCGCCTCCGGGATGCCGGCGACGGCGAGGGCGTCGAGCACATGGTCGAGGAGCGGGCGGCCGTAAACGGGAACCAGGGGCTTGGGCGTGCGGTCTGTGAGCGGGCGCATGCGCGTGCCGAGGCCCGCCGCCAGCACCATCGCCTTGTGGATGGGCGTCACGAGTTCAGATCCTTCGAAGGCAGCACCGCCTCGTACCATGCGCGCAGCGAGCCGAGCTCCTGGTGGCCGAGGCAGCGGGCCAGATAGCGCCGTACGCGCGGGATGTGACGCAGATATTGCGGTTTGCCGTCCCGCTGCTCCAGACGGGTGAATATGCCGAGGATCTTGGTGGCGCGCTGGGCCCCGAGCACCGCATAGGAACGCGCGAAGCCGCGCACGTCGAAGCCGGGGTCCGCCTCGCGCCGCGCCTTCACGTAGTGGCCCACGAGCTGCAGCTCCAGCGCTTCGGGCACATCCACCCGCGCATCCTGGGTGAGGGACACCACGTCATAGGCCGCCGGACCCATCACCGCATCCTGGAAATCGATGAGCCCGACCCGCCGCAGGCCCTCGCGGCCGGGTAGCCAGATGAGGTTGGGCGAGTGGTAGTCGCGCAGCACCCAGGTGGGGGTCTCGTCCAGCACCGGATGCAGCGCGCCGCGCCAGAACAGGTGGAACTCCTCCCGCACCACGCCGTCGATGCGGATGCCGCGGGCCGGCAGGTACCAGTCCAGCATCAGGTCCACCTCGGTGAGGAAGGCCGCGGCGTCATAGGCCGGCAGCGGACGCTCCACGCGCGGGGCCACATGCAGCGTCTGCGGCAGGGCGCGCGCGTGCAGCGCCGCCAGCACGCCGATAGCCGCCTCATAGCGCTCGCGCAGGGGCGCGGGCGGATCGCCGCGCACCACCCCCTCCTGGCCCAGGTCCTCCAGCACCAGCAGGCCGGTGTCGATGTCGGCGGCATGGATCTGCGGCGCCGAGAAGCCCTGCGCCAGCAGCGCCCGGTCCATGGCCACGAAGGGCTTCACGTCCTCCGCGAGGTGCACCAGCCGGCTGTAGGACTTGCCCTCGCGGATGGGCGGCCCGTCCGGCCGCGCCGGCGCGTTCATGAGGATGGCGCTGCGGCCGGGCAGGACCAGGCGGGTATAGGAGCGGCTGGAGGCATCGCCCTGCAGGAACACGCGCTCCGCGGCGCCGAAGCCGGCGGCCTCCACCAGGGCTTCCGCCACATAGAGCCGCTCCAGCCGGGCCGCCAGAGCGCCGTGGCCGGTGAGCACGCAAACCCGCGCCTGGGGCCCCAGCTCCGGGGCCAGGGCGAGCAGGACGTCCACCCGGTCCGCCGAGAGGCGGTCCCCGGCCCGGTCGGCCCATTCCACCAGCACCAGCGCCTCGTCGCCGATCTCGTCCCAGCCGATCTCGTCGAGCTCCTCGTCCTCGACGATGCGGTAGAGGTCGGCGTGCACCACCCGCCCGCGGTTGAAGTCGTAAGTGATGACGATAGGGAAGGTCGGGCTCGGCACCTCGATGTCGGCGCTGCCCGCGACCGCGCGGATGATGGCGCGGGCCAGCTCGGTCTTGCCGGCGCCGAGATCGCCCGAAAGGGTGATGACGTCGTTGGCGCCGAACCAGGAGGCCAGCTCCACGCCGAGCCGCTCGGTGGCGGCGAGGTCCGGCAGGACCACCTGATAGGCGCCGTCTTCGTCGGCGATGCGCTGGATGAAGGCACTCATCAGGCGGCCTCTTGGTGCGAGGTTCCGGTGAGGGGGAAGACGCAGGTGGCGAGAGTGCCCACGGCGCCGGGAATGCGCGTCGCCGCCGGCACCACGCTCACCGAGCCGCCATGCAGCGTCATGAAGGAGCGCACGATGGCGAGCCCGAGCCCCACCCCGCGATGGCGCGGGCTGGAATTGCGGCTCTCGAAGCGCTCGAACAGGGTTTCCGCCAGCTCCGGCGGCACTCCGGCGCCCTCGTCGCGCACGGCGAGCAGCACCGCCTGCGGCCGGCGCTCGGCGCCCAGGGTCACGGTGCCGCCCTCAGGCGAGGCGGCGATGGCATTGGCGATGAGGTTGAACAGGATCTGGCGCACCCGCTTGGGATCGGCCGTGAAGCGCCCCGCGTCCGCCGGCAGCGCCACGGCGATGCGCACGCCCGCTGCTTCCACCTGGTCGTGCACCGCCACGGCGGCGCTCTCCAGCATCTCGCGCACATCCACCTCGGCGAGGTCCAGCTCCATGGCGCCGGCGTCGATGCTGGCGAGGTCCAGGATGTCGTCGATGAGGGCGCGCAGCTGGTCGGAGGACTGGCGCATGTGGTCGAGATAGTCGCGCTGACGCGCGTTGAGCGGCCCGGCCAGCCCCTCGCGCAGCATGTCGGCATAGCCCATCAGCGTGTTGAGGGGCGTGCGCAGATGGTAGGAGACATGGCTGACGAAGGCGTTCTTCAGCTTGTCCGCCGCTTCCAGCGCCTCGGCGCGCTCGATGAGGGCGCGCTCCACCTTCACGCTGTCGGTGACATCGCGGAAGGTCACGAGGGTGCCGCCGTCGGGCAGGGGCTGGGCGGTGCCGTCCAGCACCCGCCCGTCGGCCCGCTCCAGGCGCAGGGTCACGCTCTCGCGGTGCTCCATGGCGGTCACCACCGAGCGGATGCGCGAGAAGGCGGCGCTTTCCCCGTGGCGCGAGCGGCAGAGCGCGGCCACCGCATCAATGTGGGGCTTGTCGCCCAGCGCCTGGGCGTCCAGCGCCCAGAGGGAGAGGAAGGCCTCGTTGTACAGGTGCAGCCGGCCCTCGCTGCCGAACACCGCTACCGCCTCCGCGAGCGCATCCAGGGTCTCGCCCTGGATGCGGATGAGGGTGTTGTAGCGGCTCTCCAGGGCCACATGCTCGGAGAGGTCATCGAACAGATAGGTGACGCCGCCTTCCGCATTGGGAGTGATGACCACGCGCAGCATCTCGCCGCCGGGCAGGTGCCACCAGTCGTTCACCGGCTCCAGCGCCCGGTAGGCCTCGCGCAGCTGCGCGCGCCAGGCCGGAAAGTCCGCCTGCTCGGGCACCTTGCGGCGGGTGCGCAAGTTGTCGAGGATCTGCCCGTCGGAGGGGCGCTGGTCCAGGAAGGCGGGGGAGAAGTCGAACAGCCGCTCATAGGCAGCGTTGTGGAACACCAGCCGCTCATCGGCGCCGAAGATGGCGACTGCGGTGGTGAGCTGGTCCAGGGTGCGGCGATGGGCGGCGACCGTGCGTGCCGTCTCGGTCTTCGCCGCCTCCAGGTCCGTCACGTCCACCGCGAGACCGGCGATGCCGAACGGGCCCGCCACCTCCACCACGTCGAGCTGGCGGCGCTGGCCGCGCGTCACCGCCCGCACCCGGCCCTGGAAGGCGCCGGAGCCCTCCTCCGCACTGGCTGCGGCGGCGCGCGCCTTGCTG
Organism: Xanthobacter sediminis; assembly: GCF_043195015.1. Lineage (NCBI taxonomy): Bacteria > Pseudomonadati > Pseudomonadota > Alphaproteobacteria > Hyphomicrobiales > Xanthobacteraceae > Xanthobacter > Xanthobacter sediminis. The sequence continues at coordinate 43,515 of NZ_JBAFWH010000003.1, forward strand.
TCGAGCAGGTCGTGGCCCTCGGCCCGCGCAGCCTCGGCGGAAGCAGCCCCCACCGCCGCCACGAAGGCGGGGTTCACATAAGACAGCGTGCCGTCCGGCGCCCTCAGCCATGCCGGGGCCGGCGTGGCGTCGAGCACGGCGGCGAGACCGGCCGCATCGGCGCCGCCCGCACCGGTCGACACCGGGTGCACCATCAGCACCCCGGCGCCGTTGAGAGTGCGGCCGGCAAGCCGGAATGCGCGCCCATCCGCCGCCGTGACGGTGCGCTCCAAGGCGGCCTCGCCCTCGCGCAAGGCCGTAAGAGCCGCCTCTACCTCGTGTGCGGCAGCGGCGCCGAGCCAGCCGGCGCGCGCGTCCTCCGGCATGCCGAAGCTCTCCGCAGGCCCACCTGCGCGCAGCCAGATCAGCGCGCAATCGGCACCGGAACCCAGAAGATGGCGCAGGCTGTGCGCCTCGGCCCGGGCCCGTGCCGCAGCAGCGGCAGCCTCCTCGGCCCGCCCCTCGGCCGCAGCGCGCGCGGCCTGTGCCGCCCCGGTGCGGCGCACGCCGTGAACCCAGGCCGCCGCCGCAACCGCGCCGAGAACGAATGCCGCGAGCCAGGGGGCGGTGCCCGCCGCCACCGTACCCACGCCGGCCGCCGCAGGTCCGCTCCAGGCAACAAGCGCGGTCGAGCCCAGCAGGGCGGCGAGCGGCCGCATGGCACGGACGCGCAGGCCCGCGAGACGGGGCCCGGCGGCGGGCTTCCGGCCCGGGAGCCCTTCGGCTCCCCACTTCGCGCCGCGCTTCACCATTCGCCCCTGCCCTCTCGCTGAAGTCGCCCGCCGGCCGGACCCGGCGGCTTGAAATCCGGCCACGGCGCCGGCCAATCCAAACGGAGCGCGCCCATGGAAATCCGAAACGGACAGGGCGCACACGAGCGCCCGCGCGGACCGTCGCCCACGCGCGCACGACGGCCCGGAACCCTCGCGTTCCGAATCAAGCACGATTTCGTCAACCGGACTTTACCGGAGGGCCGGGGGGCATTGAAGGGGCGCCGCGACACGCCCAGGCCCCGCCGCGGAGAGATTGCGCCCTCAGGTCGCGTCCCCGGTCCCGATGCCCCCGGTATCCACGGGGCCGGAAGGGGCGCCGCCCGGCTCAGGTCACGGGCGTGCCGTTGGCATCGAGCACGGCGCCGGCAAGGTAGAGCGAGCCGCAGATGAGCACCCGCGCCGGCGGCACCGTGGGCACGGTGGCGAGGCTGTCGAGCGCGCTCGCCACATCGGCCGCCACCCGCGCCTTGATGCCGAGGCCGGCGGCGGCCGCCGCCACCTCCTCCGGCTTCAGCCCGGCAGGATTGTCCGGCACCGGCACCGCCACCGCCTCCCGCACGAGACCCGCGAAGGGGGCGAGGAAGCCGGTCACGTCCTTGGTGCCGAGCATGCCGATGACCATCACCAGCGGGCGGGAATAGCGCTCCTCCAGCCCGCACAAGGCATGGGCGAGGGCGGCGCCGCCGGCGGCATTGTGCCCGCCGTCGAGCCACACCTCGGCGCCGGCGGGGGCGCGCGCCACCAGGGCGCCGGTGGAAAGACGCTGCAGGCGCGCCGGCCATTCGGCGGAAAGAATACCCGCCTCCTGCGCCGCGGCGGAAAGGCGCAGGCTGCGCAGGGCCGCGACCGCGAGCCCCGCATTGTCGATCTGGTGTGGCCCCACGAGGCGCGGACGCGGCAGGTCCACGAGCCCGTCCTCGTCCACATAGACGAGACGCCCGGCCTCCTCGTGCACGTGCCAATGCTCGCCGCGCACGAACAGGGGCGCATGGAGCCGCTGCGCGGCGCGCTCGATCACGGCCAGCGCCTCGCTCTGCTGCGCGCCCACCACCACCGGCACGCGCGGCTTGATGATGCCGGCCTTCTCGCCGGCGATGGCTTCCACCGTAGCGCCCAGGAAGTCCACATGGTCGATGGAGACGGGGGTGATGACGCTGGTGCGCGGCGAGGGCACCACATTGGTGGCGTCGAGCCGCCCGCCGAGGCCCACCTCCAGCAGCAGCACGTCCGCCGGATGCTCGGAGAACAGCACGAAGGCGGCCGCGGTGGTGATCTCGAAGAAGGTGATGGGCGCGCCGTCGTTGGCCGCCTCCACCCGGTCGAGGGCGTCGGCCAGCAGGGTGTCGCTCACCAGCTCGCCCCGGCCCGGCGCGCCGAGGCGGATGCGCTCGTTGAAGCGCACCAGGTGCGGCGAGGTGTAGACATGCACCAGCCGGCCCGAGGCCTCCAGCATGGCGCGCATGAAGGCGATGGTGGAGCCCTTGCCGTTGGTGCCCGCCACGTGGATCACCGGCGGCAGCCGCCGCTCGGGATGACCGAGCGCCTCCATCAGCCGCTCCATGCGGGAGAGGGAGAGGTCGATCTTCTTGGGGTGCAGCGCGGAGAGGCGCGCGAGGATCTCCACGGGCTCGGACTTCAGCTGCGGCAGGGCCATGGTCGTCGGGTGCCTTCGAGAGTGCCTCAGGCCGCCGCCGGGCCGGGCAGCCGGCCCTGGGGCGGCAGCGCCGGCGCCTTCACGAGCAGGCGGCAGAGCCGGCCCAGGGTCTCGCGCATCTGGTGCCGGTGCACCACCATGTCGATCATGCCGTGGGCCACGAGATATTCGGCGCGCTGGAAGCCGTCGGGCAGCTTCTCGCGGATGGTCTGCTCGATCACGCGCGGGCCGGCGAAGCCGATGAGCGCGCCGGGTTCGGAGATCTGCACGTCGCCCAGCATGGCGTAGGAGGCGGTGACGCCGCCCGTGGTGGGATTGGTGAGCACCACGACGTAGGGCTTCTTCGCCTCGCGCAGCTCCTGGATGGCGGCGGTGGTGCGCGGCATCTGCATGAGGGAGAGGATGCCTTCCTGCATGCGGGCGCCGCCGGAAGCGGCGAACATGATGAAGGGGGTACCCTTATCGGCCGCGATCTGCAGGCCCTTCACCACCGCCTCGCCGGCGGCCATGCCGAGCGAGCCGCCCATGAAGCCGAAATCCTGCACGGCGATGGTCACCGGCAGCTCCTCCAGCAGGCCAGTGGCCACCTTCACGGCATCCTGGTAGCCGGTCTTGGCGCGGGCATCCTTCAGGCGGTCGATGTAGCGGCGCTCGTCGCGGAACTTCAGCGGGTCGATGGCGACCTCCGGCAGCGGCACCTCTTCGTAGACGCCGTTGTCGAAGGTGGCCTTGAGGCGCTGCACGGCGTCCATGCGCATGTGATAGCCCGAGCCGGGGATCACATAGAGGTTCGCCTCCAGGTCCTTGTGGAACACCATCTGCCCGGTTTCGGGGCATTTCACCCACAGGTTCTCCGGAACCTCGCGGCGCGCCAGGAAATCGCGGATCTTCGGGCGGACGACGTTGGAAATCCAGTTCACGGGGCTTTTCTCCGGGAACGGGCGGTGATCGCCGCCCGTCGCACTGCAACATTATCCCACCTAATGGCCGGCCCGTCGCGGCGAAAGTGCGGCGAGCCCGGCCCGACGCGGCGATCAGCGGCGGACGCCGCGTACCGCCTCGGCCAGAGACTGCACGAGCACCTCGACCGCCGGAACGGTGTTCGCGGTGGCCTTCCCCTCGTCGTCGAGGGTGCGGCGCACCGCCTCCACCAAAGCGGAGCCCACCACCACGCCGTCGGCGCCGGCGGCGATGGCCTTCGCCTGCTCGGGCGTCCTGACGCCGAAGCCGACCGCCACCGGCAGGTCTGTGTGACCCTTGATGCGCGCCACCGCGCGGCCCACCGCGTCCGCATCCGGCGTGGCCGAGCCGGTGATGCCGGTGATGGAGACGTAATAGACGAAGCCCGCCGTGTGCTTCAGCACCGTGGGCAGGCGCTTGTCGTCGGTGGTGGGGGTGGCGAGGCGGATGAAATCGATGCCCGCCGCCAGCGCCGGCAGGCACAGCTCGTCGTCCTCCTCCGGCGGCAGGTCCACGATGATGAGGCCGTCCACGCCGGCGGCGCGGGCATCGACCAGGAAGCGGTCCACGCCGTAGACGTAGATGGGATTGTAGTAGCCCATCAGCACGATGGGGGTCGCATCGTCCTCGGCGCGGAACACCTTCACCATGGCGAGGGTCTTCGCCAGGGTCTGCCCGCCCTTGAGGGCGCGGAGGCCTGCGGCCTGGATGGCCGGGCCGTCGGCCATGGGATCGGTGAAGGGGATGCCCAGCTCGATGATGTCCGCGCCGGCGCCCGGCAGCGTCCTCAGGAGGCCGAGGGAGGTCTCGGCGTCGGGATCACCGGCGGTGATGAAGGTGACGAGGGCGGGACGGCCCTCTTCCTTGAGCGCGGCGAAGCGGGCGGCGATGCGGGTGGTCATCGGATGGGACATGCCATGGTTGCCTCTCCCCGTGCGGGGAAGGTCGCGCTCACTGGGCGCTGGTGATCTCGCAATTGGCGGCCTTGGCCGAGGTGGCGCCGAGCAGGCGCACCTGGTCGTTGCCGGTGGTGCCGCCGATGACCGAGAACAGGGTGGTGGACGAGGTGCCGAGGGTCTGCCCGCCGCCGGTGAAGGTGCAGGTGACGACCACCTGGCCGAACAGGTTCGGGGTCGCGTTGGCCACCGCCACCGAGACGAACGCCCCGGCGGGATCGGTGTGAATAGGCCCGGTGGAGAGCTTCAGCCCCTCCGGAATGCTCGCCGCGCCGGCCGGGCCGGCGGCGAGAAGCGGGACAGCGACGGCGCAGGCGACCTTGAAACCCTTCGAGATCATAGGCTTGCCCCCAGAATCTCGGCCACCTGCGGCACGTCCTTGTCGCCGCGGCCCGAGAGGTTGACCACCATCAGATGATCCTTCGGCCGCTGCGGCGCGAGCTCCAGCACCTTGGCGACGGCATGGGCGCTCTCCAGCGCCGGGATGATGCCTTCGAGCCGGGTCAGGATCTGGAACGCATCCAGCGCTTCCTGGTCGGTGCAGGGGATGTATTTCACCCGCCCCACGTCGTTGAGCCAGGAATGCTCCGGGCCGATGCCGGGATAGTCCAGCCCGGCGGAGATGGAATGCGCTTCCTGGATCTGGCCGTCGTCGTCCATCAGCAGGTAGGTGCGGTTGCCGTGCAGTACGCCGGGGCGCCCGCCCTGGATGGCGGCCGCGTGCTCGCCGGTGGAAAGGCCGCGCCCGGCAGCCTCGACCCCGAAGATCTCGATGCCCGGCTCGTCCAGGAACTCGTGGAACAGGCCCATGGCGTTGGAGCCGCCGCCCACCGCCGCCACCAGGCTGTCCGGCAGGCGCCCCTCCATCTCCAGCATCTGGGCGCGGGTCTCGCGGCCGATGATGGACTGGAAGTCACGCACCATGCCGGGATAGGGGTGCGGGCCGGCGACGGTGCCGATGCAGTAGAAGGTGTCGGAGACGTTGGTGACCCAGTCGCGCAGCGCCTCGTTCATGGCGTCCTTGAGGGTGCGCGAGCCGGACTGCACCGGCACCACCTCGGCGCCGAGCAGCTTCATGCGGAACACGTTGGGCGCCTGGCGCTCCACGTCCACCGCGCCCATGTAGACCACGCACTTCAGTCCGAAGCGCGCGCACAGGGTGGCCGTGGCCACGCCGTGCTGGCCGGCGCCGGTCTCGGCGATGATCCGCGTGCGGCCCATGCGCCGGGCGAGCAGAATCTGCCCGAGCACGTTGTTCACCTTGTGGGAGCCGGTGTGGTTCAGCTCCTCGCGCTTCAGGTACACCCTGGCGCCGCCGAGATGCTCGGAGAGGCGCTCGGCGAAATAGAGCGGCGAGGGACGGCCCACATAGTGGGAGAGGTAGGAATCCACCTCGGCCTGGAAGGCGGGGTCGGCGCGGGCGGCCTTGTAGGCCGCCTCCAATTCCAGGATGAGCGGCATCAGGGTCTCGGCCACGAAGCGGCCGCCGTGGATGCCGAAATGGCCGCGATCGTCGGGGCCGGTGCGGTAGGAATTGGGCGCGTTCACGAAGCCTGGGCTTTCGATGGGAGGTTCGGACTATGGCCGGCGGCGGCGCTGGCGCGGCGCGCGGCGGCGACGAAGGCGTGGATTTTCTCGGGCGATTTCACCCCGGGCGCCGTTTCGACCCCCGAGGAGACGTCCACCCCGTCCACGCCGGTTGCCACGATGGCCTCGACGACGTTGCCGGCATCAAGCCCTCCGGAAAGCATGAGCGGGCGACCGGCGTCAAGGCCGCGGATCAGATCCCAGTCGAACACCCGCCCGTTGCCGCCGGGCAGCAGGGCGCCGGGCGCAGGCTTGGCGTCGAACAGCAGGCGGTCGGAAACGGCGGCGTAGTCGCCCACGCGGGAGAGGTCGTCCCGCGTCGCCACCGGCAGCGCCTTCATCACCGGGCGGCCGAAGCGGGCCCGGATCTCGCCCGTCCGCTCCGGCATCTCGGCGCCGTGGAGCTGCAGGATGTCGGGATCGAGGGCGGCGATCACCTCGGCGATGAGGGCGTCGTCGGCATTCACCACGAGCGCCACCTTCAGCGCCCGCCCGCGCACATGGGCGGCGAGAGCCGGCGCCGCGGCCAGCGGCAGGTGGCGCGGGCTCTTCGGAAAATGCACGAAGCCGACGAGGTCGGCCCCGGCCTCCAGCGCCGCGTCGAGGGCCTCGATGGTCGTGAGGCCGCAGATCTTGATGTCGAAACCCATGGATCAGATCCCCGGATGGATCCGCCCCGCCCCGGGCGCATGCCCGTGCGCCCGCCGGCGGAACCGACCGGCGCGGCCCGTCAGAACTCCAGCTGCGTGAACTGGCCCGCCTTGCGGAAGCGCCAGAGGTAGGTGGGCAGTTCCACCCGCAGCGCTGTGGGGGTGACGCCGAGGCCATCGAGGGTGAGCCCTCCGGCCTTCGCCGCATCGGACACCACGTTGTCGGCCTTCAGCATGGCCACCTGGTCGGTGGTCAGCGGCGCGCCGGGAATCCACTGGGTGAGCCCGGCGATCAGGCCGGCGAGGCCGAACGGCAGCGAAATGAGCGCCTTGCGGGCGCCGATCTCGCGCAGCATCAGCTCCATCAGCTCCCTAAAGGTGCGCACCTCGGGGCCGCCCAGCTCATAGGTGGCGCCGGCCTTGGCCTTGCCGTCCACCGCGCGGGCGACGGCGAGGGCCACATCGCCCACGAACACCGGCTGGAAGCGGGTGACGCCGCCGCCGATCAGCGGCAGGGCCGGAGAGAGCTGGGCCATGGAGGCGAAGCGATTGAAGAAGGTGTCCTCCGGCCCGAACAGCAGCGAGGGGCGCAGGATGATCGCCGTGCCGTGCGCGGCCTTCACCGCCTCCTCGCCGTCGGCCTTGCTGCGGCCGTAGCCCGAGGGGGACGCCTTGTCGGCACCGATGGCGGAGATGTGGACCAGGGGAACGGAAGCCTTGGCGGCCGCGCTCGCCACGGTACGCGCGCCGGCCACGTGCAGCGCGTCGTAGCGCTGCCGGCCGCTCTCCACCAGCACGCCCACGAGGTTCACCACCGCGTCGGCGCCCGCCACCGCGCGCGCCACCGACTCGGGATAGCGCACGTTGGCCTGCACCACCTGGATCTGGCCGACATAGCCGAGCGGCTGGAGGAAGCCCGCGAGCTCCGGCCGCCGCACCGCCACCCGTATGCGATAGCCCCGGAGCGCCAGCGCGCGCACCACGTGCCGGCCCAGGAAGCCGGAGCCTCCGAACACCGTCACGAGGCTGTCGCCCACCGGACGATCGGTCACCGCGAAATCGCTCACGGCCACGTCGCTCATGCCTGACCCCCGCTGCTGTCTGCCTGTCCGGCAGGGCCGTTCGCGGAGCCTCGCCCCGCGCCACCGCCGCACACTATAATAGAACGCCGGCACGACATACGCGATGGAGACGGTTTCCGTCCAGCGGCCAGACGGCCGCGGCGCCCCGCGCACGCACGCAATGGCATCGTTCGACGGCTCCGGGTCCGTCTTGACGGCGAGGCCGGTCCCCACTATAAGCCCGGCACTTCGCAGGCGGCGCGAGCCGCACGCGTTTTCAGCCATTCCAACGCATGACGGGTTGGCCGCGAGGCTTTGATCCGCATTGCGCTAACCAGCAAGGACGGCCGATGGCCAATACGCCTTCCGCCAAGAAAGCGGCGCGCAAGATCGAGCGCCGGACCGAAGTGAACCGTTCGCGTCGCTCGCGCGTGCGCACTTACCTGCGCAAGCTCGAGGACGCCCTCAGCACCGGCGACGCCGCTGCCGCCTCCGCCGCCTTCAAGGCTGCCGAGCCCGAGATCATGCGGGCCGTCACCAAGGGCGTGCTGCACAAGAACACCGCCTCCCGCAAGGTGTCCCGCCTCGCGGCCCGGGTGCGCAAGCTCAGCGCCTGATCGCGGCGCCGCGCGCCCCGCGCGCTATACACCTCCCGCAGGTTCCCGAAGGCCCGGCCGAGCCGGGCCTTTTTTGTGCCTGTCCGCCGCCTCGCGACAGAGAATCGCCGGGCTTGCGCAATCTCTCCAGCGCGTCAAGCCAGCCCCGTTTCGGCGCCCGCGCACCCCGTCTTCCCCCCTCCCCCGATCGCGCAGAAAATCGATATGCGGCTTAGCGACTTACAGGGCAAAGGCGGAAGCCGGCTCGCCCCCCTCTCCACCTCAGGTACTTCGACACCTAAGGAGGGGCCTTCCGCAGAGTCGGCACGATCTTACGGAAGCCTTGGATTCTCGCAGCTTCGCCAGAGGTTTGCCGACTGGCCCCAAGGCCTGTGAAAAGGCACCGGAGCGACCTTTTTACCCGCTATCCCACAGCGGCGGGGAAAGGCGTTGCACCCCCGGAGGGGGCTGTGTATGGTCAAATTCACCTCGGGGGCGACGCCGAGTTTTCACCGACAGATTGAAGATTTAAAGACTCTTCGTGGCAGAGGAGGGGGAGGTCGTGACTTTAAATATACATGACTCCCCGCGGCCCTACCGCACCTGCCACGCAGATGCACTTCAGGCCAAGGCAGCCATGCTGGGAGTGGGCATCAGTTCCACTCTCGGGTGATTTAAAAGCAGCAGGAAATCTGGTTCATTGAAGCGGCAGCCGGGGCGTACTCGCCGACGGTAGAGGGAGCGGCTATGACTTCACGCACACATGGCGCATCGAATGCGGCAGCTCTTGCCCCCTTCCCGGCCGACCGGAGCGCCATGCGGCCCGTTTCCATGGCATGCGCAGCCCCGGCACAAATGATCCTGGGGCGCGCTGCCGTGCCCCGTCCCGTGGCCCCTGCGACGGCGAGCACATGATGCCGCGTTAACGTGACGTCCGACGGGTAACGGCCACATCGTCTGATCCAACCCGCGCACGAGAACCGCGCCGCCCACCGGGGCGCGAAGGAGATCTGCGCTTCAATCGGGACCGCGCCTCGCGGCGCGGAAGGCTTTCTATGCTCAAACCGCACACGACCGATGACTCGCAACCCGGCAGAGCCGCCATCGCGGCCGGCCTTGCCGCCAATGTTGGGACCGATGCCGAAATGACCCCCTGGGAGCGCGTTCGCCAGCGCCTGCACGAAGAGATCGGTGAAGAGAAGTTCTCCAGCTGGTTCGCCCGCATGGAGCTCGATGCCCTCACCGGCGATGCCGTGCATCTCTCGGTTCCCACGCGATTCCTGAAGTCCTGGATCCAGGAAAATTACCTGCCGCGAATCTGCGAATTGTTCGCGGAAGAGAGCGGCGCGCGCCGACGCGTGGATGTCGCCGTGCGCAGCGCCGTGGCCCGTCCCATGCCGCTGAAGGCCACCGGCCGGCGCGAGGTGGTGAGCGAGCGCAGCCCCGAGGCGCGCCCCACCGCCCCCGCGACGCCCTCGGCCACGCCTGCGCCGGTCCCGGCCAGCGCCTCCGTCAATTCCATCGCCTCCGACATGTCGTCGGGTTCGCCCCTCGATGCGCGCCTGACCTTCGACACCTTCGTGGTGGGCAAGTCCAACTCCCTCGCCCATGCGGCCGCCCGCCAGGTGGCCGAAGCCGCGAGCGGCGCCAACCCGGTGTTCAACCCGCTCTACCTCCACGCGGCCGTGGGCCTCGGCAAGACTCACCTGCTGCAGGCGGTGGTGTGGGCCGCCGAGAAGAAGGGCCGCCGCGCCATCTACCTCACCGCCGAACGCTTCATGTACGGCTTCGTGGCGGCGCTGAAGACCCATTCGGCCATCGCCTTCAAGGATGCACTGCGCACCATCGACACCCTGGTGATCGATGACCTGCAGTTCCTGAAGGGCAACAACCTGCAGCAGGAATTCTGCCACACCCTCAACGCTCTGCTCGACGGCGGGCGGCAGGTGGTGGTGGCGGCGGACTGCGTGCCGGCCGAGCTGGAGCATCTCGATGAGCGCGTGCGCTCGCGGCTCGCCGGCGGGCTCGTGGTGGAGCTGGCACCCCTGGAGGAAGACCTGCGCCTCGAGATCCTCAAGGCGCGCTATCAGACCCTGGCCGAGCAGCACAAGGGCTTCACCGTGCCGGCGCCGGTGCTGGAGTTCCTCGCCCGTTCGGTGGGCCAGAGCGGGCGCGACCTCGATGGCGCGCTCAACAAGCTGCTGGCCTTCAACCAGCTCACCGGCGAGCCGGTGACCCTGGAGATGGCCGAGAACGCCATCAAGGACCTCATCCGCCCATGCGACCCGAAGCGGGTGCGGGTGGACGACATCCTGCGCATCGTGGCCAAGCACTACAACGTTTCCCGCGCCGACCTCCTCTCCCAGCGCCGCACCGCCAACGTGGTGAAGCCCCGGCAGGTGGCGATGTATCTCGCAAAGACCCTCACCCTGCGTTCCCTGCCGGAGATCGGCCGTCGCTTCGGCGGGCGGGACCACACCACCGTGCTGCATGCCGTGCGCAAGATCGATCGCCTCATCGGCACCGATCGCGTGCTCGCCGACGAGATCGAGGTGCTCAAGCGCGCCGTGCAGGAAGCCTGATTCCGCAGGCTCCGGCCAGCGACCGGCGCCGGGCAGGTTTCCCCCCGGGGCCGCAGCCCCCATCGATGGGTTCACGCAGAAGGCCGGCGGGCGTGCCCCGCCGGCCTTCTGCGTTTTGCCGGCAAGGCAGCGGTCTTCGGGCTGTGGATCGGCGGGGACAAGCCGGACCTCGGCGGGAATTTCGCCGCCCACCCTTGCTTTGCGCAGGCATGGGCGGCAATGTCGGCGGCCCGGCGCGCGCTCCCCGCGTGCGTCCGCCACTCAGGAGCCGTTCCGGCCTCGCCCCGTGCGGGAAGGGCCGGGCCGATACTCCGCCCCTCGAATTTGGAGGCGGCCCCGCCGTCCGGATCGACAGCATCCGGCGGGTCCTCTTCCGGAGCGCTTCCGCGCGAGGCCGGTGCCGGCCCGCGTGAGGAAGCGTGAAGCATCAATGGCCCGGAGTGCCCGACGCGTGCCCTGCGCGCGCGGCGGCCGCTTCGGAGCGAAGAACGAACGGGCCTGGGTCATGAAGGTCACCGTCGAGCGCACCGAGCTTCTCAAGTCGCTGAGCCACGTGCACCGCGTCGTGGAGCGGCGCAACACCATTCCGATTCTCGCCAACGTGCTCATCCGCGCGGGCAAATCCGGGCTGGAGCTCAAGGCCACCGACCTCGACCTGGAGGTGGTGGAGACCGTGCCCGCCGAGGTGGGCCAGCCCGGCGGCACCACCGTGCCCGCGCACGTGCTCTACGACATCGTGCGCAAGCTGCCCGAAGGCGCCCAGGTGCAGCTTGAGGCGGGCGGCGAGCGCGGCACGCTGACCGTGCGCGCCGGCCGCGCCCGCTTCCAGCTCCAGACCCTGCCCGAGGACGACTTCCCCGACCTCGCCGCCGGGGACTTCCCCCACACCTTCAAGGTGAAGGGCGTGGAATTCCGCCGCCTGGTGGACAAGACCCAGTTCGCCATCTCCACCGAGGAGACGCGCTACTACCTCAACGGCATCTACCTGCACGTGACCGACCCCGCCCAGACCAGCAAGCCCATGCTGCGCGCGGTGGCCACCGACGGCCACCGCCTCGCCCAGGCGGAGCTGGAGGCGCCGGAGGGCGCGGCCGGCCTGCCGGGCGTCATCGTGCCGCGCAAGACCGTGGCCGAGATCCAGAAGCTGCTGGAGGACAAGGAGGCCGAGGCCACCGTCTCCATCTCCACCACCAAGATCCGGGTGCAGGTGGGCGCCATCGTGCTCACCTCCAAGCTCATCGACGGCACCTTCCCCGACTACGGCCGCGTGATTCCCCAGGGCAATGACAAGACCCTGAACGTGGACAAGGACGAATTCGCCGCCGCGGTGGACCGCGTCTCCACCGTGTCCAGCGAGCGTGGGCGGGCGGTGAAGCTCTCCCTCGCCGAGGGCAAGCTCACCTTGTCGGTCACCAATCCCGATTCGGGCAGCGCCACCGAGGAGCTGGAGGTGGACTACGCCGCCGAGCCGCTCGATATCGGCTTCAACTCGCGCTACCTGCTCGACATCACCGCCCAGCTCGAGGGCGACACCGCCGAGCTGAAGCTGGCGGACCCCGGCTCGCCCACGCTGGTGCGCGATTCCACTAGGACGGACGCCCTCTACGTGCTGATGCCCATGCGGGTGTGAGCGCGCCCGCGCCGCCCCCGCAGGCGGCGCGCGGCTGGAGCGTTTTCGAGCGACGTGGAAACCGGTTCGCGTGAGGAAAACGCGTCAATTCTAGAATCGAGAGCATTTCCCGATTCCATGAAACAGGGAGATGCTCCCGGGCGGGCCGTCCGCCGGGGCCGCGCCTCCACATTTTCCGGCCATGCTTCACGCCCGCATCCGCACCCTCGCCCTCACCCGCTTCCGCTCCTATGGGGCGGCGCAGCTCATGGTGGGCGAAGGCATGGTGGTGCTCACCGGGCCCAACGGCGCCGGCAAGACCAACGTGCTGGAGGCGATCTCCTTCCTCTCCCCCGGCCGGGGGCTGCGGCGCGCCCATCTCACCGAGGTCGGCCGGCAGGGACCGGAGGCCGGCCTCGGCGCGCCGGGGAGCTGGGCGGTTTCCGCATTGGTGGAGGGCGCGCTCGGCGAGGCGCGGCTCGGCACCGGCCTCGACGGACTGGAGACGCCCCAGCGGCGCTGCCGCATCGACGGCGAGCCCGTGGCCTCCGCCTCCGCCTTCCTCGACCACCTGAAGGTGATCTGGCTGACGCCGGAGATGGACGGCCTGTTCACCGGCCCGCCCGCCGAGCGGCGGCGCTACCTCGACCGGCTGGTGCTGGCGGTGGACGCCGGCCACGGCACCCGCGTGAACGCGCTGGAGCGCGCGCTGCGCGCCCGCAACCGGCTGCTGGAGGAAAATGGCGGCCCGCGCTTCCTCGACGCCGTGGAGCACGAGCTGGCGGAGCTGGCGGTGGCGGTGGCGGCGGCCCGGCTGGAGACGGTGGCGCGCCTTTCCGCTGAGATCGCCGCCCACCGCGACGACGCCTCCCCCTTCCCGTTTGCCCGGATCGCGCTCGAAGGCGCGCTGGAACGGCTCGTCGCCGAGATGCCGGCGCTGGAAGCCGAGGATCGCTACCGCGCCTTATTGCGCGACAGCCGCGGCCGCGACCGCGTCGCCGGCCGCACCCTGGAAGGCCCGCACCTGTGCGACCTCCAGGTGAGCCACGGGGTGAAGGAGCTGCCGGCCGCCCGCTGCTCCACGGGGGAGCAGAAATCCCTGCTCGTCGGCCTCACCCTCTCCCACGCGCGGCTGGTGGCGGCCATGCAGGGGCTGTCGCCGGTGCTGCTCCTGGACGACGTGGCGGCCTACCTCGATTCGCAGCGCCGGGAGGGCCTGTTCGAGGCACTGGCGCGGCTGGGCGCCCAGGTCTGGATGACGGGGGCCGATCCCGCCGCGTTCGCGGCCCTCGACCGCGCCGAGCGCTTCTCCGTCTCGCCCGGCCGGGTGGTGCCGGCGGCCTGAATGCTGCCGCGGCATGCGAAAAAAGGCGTCAGATGGCCATTCCCCACGAAGGTGTTGCATGCAGGCCACCCGAAGGGCGGCGACGCGTGCTACAGCCTTTCCCCCATCGGCGGATGATCCGTGAGCGGATTTTTCCGCGGCGTTAACCTTAACGATACCTCACCGCGATGAGATACGCAGAAAGCAGGCGGGCCTCCGGCTGCGCGCCGTGCGTTGATGCGCGATGGCAACCCGTTTCCTTCCGTGCTGGGTAGACCATGGCCAGTGATCCCATAAAGCCCGAGTTTCTCTCGCGTCGCCTGTTCGTTCTCGCGGCCCCTCTCCTGCTCGCCGCCTGCGTCACCAGCTCGCCGCCGCCGGTGAGCCCCATGGCGCGCATGTACGGCCCCATCGACAGCGAGCCGCACCCGGTGGACGCCACCGACATCAGCGAAGTGGACCCGAAGTTCCTGCGCCAGGAGGTGGCCTATCCGCGCCACCTGCCCCCGGTCGCGCCCGGCACCATCGTGGTCGACATCAACGAGAAGTACCTCTACCTCGTCCAGAAGGACGGCAAGGCGCTGCGCTACGGCGTGGGCGTGGGCAAGCAGGGCTACTCCTTCAAGGGCTGGGCCGCCATCAAGCGCAAGGAGAAGTGGCCGCACTGGACGCCCACGGCCAACATGATCAAGCTCCAGCCCCAGCGCTACGGCCCCTATGCCGCCGGCCTGCCGGGCGGCGAGGACAACCCGCTCGGCCCGCGCGCGCTCTACCTGTATGACGGCGACCGCGACACCATGTTCCGCATCCACGGCACCATCGAGCCCTGGAGCATCGGCCAGCAGGTGTCCTCCGGCTGCATCCGCCTGCTCAACCAGGACATCATCGACCTCTACGACCGCGTGCCCAGCGGCACCCGCGTCTACGTGGCCGGCTGAGGCGGCAAATCTCCGGCCGGCGCCCGCGCCGGCCCCCTCGGGCGCGGCGCCGCCTTGCCCCGCAAGGCCCCGTCCTCTAAGACCCCGTTCGATTCCCTTTCGAGACGAGCGTTGAAGAGTGTCATGGCGAAAGATCTGAAGCCGAAGGCCCGCCTGCCCCGCGGCCTTGCCGACCGCACCGGCGCGGAGCTTGCCGCCACCCATGCCACGCTGGCGCGGATCCGCGCCGTCTACGCGCTCTACGGCTTCGAGGCGCTGGAAACCCCGGCGATCGAATACACCGATGCGCTCGGCAAGTTCCTGCCCGACCAGGACCGCCCCAACGCGGGCGTGTTCTCCTTCCAAGACGACGACGAGCAGTGGCTCTCCCTGCGCTATGACCTCACGGCGCCCCTCGCCCGCCACGTGGCCGAGCACTACGACGCTTTGCCCAAGCCCTTCCGCTCGCACCGCGCCGGCTACGTGTTCCGCAATGAGAAGCCCGGCCCCGGCCGCTTCCGCCAGTTCATGCAGTGCGACGCCGATATCGTGGGCGCGCCGTCCGTCGCCGCCGATGCCGAGATCTGCATGATGGCGGCCGACGCGCTGGAGGCGGTGGGCGTGCCGCGCGGCGACTATGTGATCCGCGTCAACAACCGTAAGGTGCTCGACGGCGTCATGGAGGCCATCGGCCTCGGCGGCGAGGAGAATGCCGCGCGCCGGCTCACCGTGCTGCGCGCCATCGACAAGTTCGACAAGTTCGGCGTCGAGGGCGTGCGCCTGCTGCTCGGCACCGGCCGCAAGGATGAAAGCGGCGACTTCACCAAGGGCGCTGGGCTCGATGAGCGCCAGAGCGCCGTCGTGCTCGCCATGCTCACCGGCGAGGGCGTGTCCGCCGATGCCGACGGCGTGAAGGTGGAGCTTTCCGGGGACGTGGCGCTCGCGGCCGCCCTCGCCAGCAACGCCGCCTTCCTCACGGGCATGGAGGAGCTGAACCTGATCCGCGCCCTGGTGGCCGCTGCCGGCTACCAGGACCGCGTGAAGATCGACCCCTCCGTGGTGCGCGGGCTCGAATACTACACCGGCCCCGTCTACGAGGCGGAGCTGACCTTCGAGATCAAGGACGAGGACGGCCGCCCCGTGCGCTTCGGCTCGGTGGCCGGCGGCGGGCGCTATGACGGCCTCGTGGCCCGCTTCCGCGGCGAGACGGTGCCGGCCACCGGCTTTTCCATCGGCGTATCGCGCCTGCTCTCCGCCCTCGCCTTCCTCGGCAAGATGGACGGCGAGGCGGAGCTCGGCCCGGTGGTGGTGCTGGTGATGGACAAGGAGCCGGCGCGCATCGCCGACTACATGAAGATGGTGTCGGACCTGCGCGCCAACGGCATCCGCGCCGAGATGTACCAGGGCGGCGGCGGCATGAAGGCGCAGATGAAATATGCCGACAAGCGCGGCGCCCCGGCGGTGGTGATCCAGGGCTCCAACGAGAAGGCGGCGGGCGAGATCCAGATCAAGGACCTGGTGGAGGGGGCGCGAATCGCCGCCTCCATCGCCGACAATGCCGAATACCGCGCCGCCCGCCCCGCCCAGCTCGCTGTGAAGGAAACGGAGCTGGTGGCCACCATCCGCGACATCCTGGAACGCCGCGCCGCCCCGAGCCTCGGCCTCGACGACTGAGTCTGGCCTCCGCCACCGCGAATCGTGAGCGGGCGGGCAGAGATCCCGGACAGAGCCGCCGGCGCCACGGGCGCCGGCCGGCACGCATGCTGACAAAGCCGTGCGCAGGCCCATGCCGGAACCATCACCCGCCGGCCTCTGACAGGCAGCCGCAGGAGTGAACGATAGACGCGCCCGCTCCTTGGCATGAGCATGCGCGGTGCTACCTCGGCGCTATTGCAGATCGGGGCCGAGCAGGAAACCCGCCGCCCAGCCCCCTCGGGGCCATTCCTGCGAAGCGACCGCATTCGAAATGCAAGACAATGCCCTGCGGCTCCTCAAGCGATCAGCCCTGAAAGCTCATTGACTATTGAAAGCAGGGATCTGGCGGAGAGGGGGGGATTCGAACCCCCGATAGACTTGCGCCTATGCCGCATTTCGAGTGCGGTGCATTCGACCACTCTGCCACCTCTCCGCAGAGGTGCGCACGCCGGCAGAAGGCCGGCTGAACGCCGTGAGTGGATCGCGCGCTTCTAGCGGACCGGGGCGTCGCGTTCAAGGTCCTTCATGCGCTCCTCCCCGACCTTTCTCCTCCCCAGCCTCAAAAAGGCGCCCGGCGGCACGGCGATCTCCCGGAGATGACCGTGCCGCCTCGTGCTCCCCCACGTCCATCGTCCCGAAGGGCGAACTCGCGCGGGATCACCAGGCGTCGGGCATCGACACCGGCGGACGCCTTCCGCCGGGCGAGCGCCAACGGGCCTATTGCGCCGGCGCGGCGGGCTCCTTCATCATGGAGCATGTTGCGCGCGCCGCCACCGGCGCGCGCCTTGGGTTTTCGGTCCGGATATTCGGTGATGTCGCAGGCGCCACGGGCGGCAAAAATGGATGAAAAGCGCGAGTTGATCGTGGATCAGCTCCGGCGGGTCCTCTCGGAGGAGATCGTCACCGGCGTGCTCGGCCCGGGCGTGAAGCTGGACGAGCAGGCGTTGGCGGATCGCTTCCAGGTGTCGCGCACCCCGGTGCGGGAGGTACTGAGCCAGCTCTCGGTGCTCGGCTTGGTCGAACGCCGGCCCCATCGCGGTGTGGTGGTCCTGCAGCAGTCCCAGGAGCGGCTCCTGCAGCTGTTCGAGGTGATGGCGGAACTGGAGGGCGCCTGCGCCCGCTTCGCGGCCGAGCGTATGTCGCCGGAGGAGAAAGCGCTGCTGGCGGCGGTGCACGCCGAGGCGGCGGCGCTGGCAGCGGCGGAGGACGCGGCCGGCTACGATGCCCTCAACAGCCATTTCCACCAGATCGTCTATGACGGCACCCACAATCCCGCGCTGGTGGAGCTGGCGCTGGACGCGCGGCGGCGGGTCTTCCACTTCCGCCACGCACAGTTCCGCATCGCCAACCGGGTCCGCAGTTCGCACCAGGAGCACTGCCGGGTGGTGGATGCCATCCTGGCGGGCGACGGCGGGGCGGCCTATGAGGCCATGAAGGCCCACATCCTGACGGTGAAGGACGTCTCCGCCGCCATGGTGGCGCGGCGGCCATTGCGCAGCGTGTCCTGAGCGACGATTCTGCTGATTATTCGGGCGACTGCACCGGAGATGGGCAGCGATTCCATTCGCCCGCCCCGCAGAAGGCGTGTCATCGTCGCTTTCAAGTGGCCCGAACCTTGCTTCATAAGATTGCATGTAATCTTGCATCCAATCCAGATGCCGCAAGGAGGCTGGCCATGCAGCGCCGGGAGTTCCTGAAGTCCACGCTCGCCGTCGCGCTCGGCGCCGGGGTCCTGCCGCTGGCGCGGGTGCTCCCCGCTGCGGCCGCGCCGGCCGACACGATCGTGGTGGCCACCGGCGCCACCGTCAACTCGCTGGACCTGCACCGCCAGGGCACCAACCGCGCCAGCTACCAGGTGGCGGTGAACGCCTACGACCGGCTCGTGAAGTTCGGCACCAAGACCCTGCCGGACGGCAGCGTCAGCTACGATTCCAGCGTCATCGAGCCGGACCTCGCCGAGAGCTGGACCGCGAGCGATGACGGCCGCACCATCACCTTCAAGCTGCGTCCGAACGCCGTGTTCGCCGACGGCACGCCGGTGACGGCGCAGGACGTGAAATGGTCCCTCGACCGCGCGGTGAGCCTGGGCGGCTTCCCCACCACCCAGATGAAGGCGGGCCTGCTGGAGAAGCCCGCCCAGTTCGAGGCGGTGGACGACAAGACCTTCCGCATCACCCTGCCGCGCGCCTCCAAGCTGACGCTGCCGGACCTCGCGGTGCCCGTGCCGTTCATCATCAACTCCAAGGTGGCCAAGGCCCATGCCACGGCGGAGGACCCCTGGGCGACGGAATATCTCCACCGCAACACTGCCGGCTCCGGCGCCTTCGTGGTGGAGCGGTGGGACCCCGGCCAGCAGCTCGTCTATGCCAGCAACGATAAGTGGACCTCCGGCAAGCTGCCCCAGGCCAAGCGCGTCATCATGCGTGAGATTCCCTCGGCCGCCACGCGGCGCGCGCTGATCGAGCGCGGGGACGTGGACCTCGTGTTCAACATCCCCGACAAGGATGCCAACGAGCTGAAGGCCTCCGGCAAGGCCAAGGTAGTCTCCACCCCTATCGAGAACTGCCTCTACGTGCTCGCGCTGAACGAGAATTTCGAGCCCTTCAAGAACAAGAAGGTGCGCCAGGCCATCGCTTATGCGGTGCCCTACGAGGCCATCTTCAAGACCGCCGCCTACGAGGCGGGGGTACCCATGTGGGGCGGCACGCAGAAGGCCGAGAGCATCGCCTGGCCCCAGCCCTCGCCCTACAAGCTCGACCTGGAGAAGGCGAAGGCGCTGCTGGCCGAGGCCGGCTACAAGGACGGCTTCACGGTGCCGTTCTACATCAATCTCGACCTCGCCTCGTGGATGGAGCCCACCGCGCTGCTGATCCAGGAGAGCCTGGCCAAGATCGGCATCAAGGCGCCCATCGAGAAGATCCCCGGCGCCAACTGGCGCACCGCCGCCTCGGTGGAAAAGCGCCTGCCCATGCACCTCGACGATTTCGGCGGCTGGCTGAACTATCCCGATTACTATTTCTTCTGGGCCTACACCCCCGGCACCATCTTCAACTCCTCCAACTACGACAATCCGGAGGTGGTGAAGCTGGTGAACGAGACCCTCGACACGCCGGTGACAGACCCCGCCTACGCGCCCAAGATCCGGCAGATCATCGACATCGTCTATGACGACGTGCCGCGCATCCCGCTCTACCAGCCGGCCCTCTCCTCGGCCATGACACCGAAAATCGGCGGCTATGAATACTGGTTCCACCGCCAGCCGGACGCCCGGCCCCTCACCAAGTCCTGACCGTTTCCGGGCGGGCCGCTCCCGGCCCGCCCGAAGCGTTTTCGAGCGAAGTGGACACCGGTTCGGGTGAGGAAAGCACGTTAAATCAAACTGTTATCGCGCGTCAGCGTTTCCCCGGAAACGACGACGCGCGATAACGCCACGGGAAAGGAGCGCGGCGATGGCATCGTCCCGGATCGTGATCGTCCTCAAGCGCCTCGCGCAGGCGGTGCCGACGCTGTTCGGCGTCGTGGTCGTCACCTTCATCCTCACGCGGGCGCTGCCGGGCGATCCGGCGGCCTATTTCGCGGGCCCGGCGGCGACGCCGGAATCCATTGCCCAGGTGCGTGCGGCGCTGGGGCTCGACAAGCCGCTCCCCGCCCAGTTCGTGCGCTACCTCCAGGATCTGGCCACCGGCAATCTCGGCCAGTCCATCTCCACCGGCCAGAGCGTACTCTCCGATATCGCCTCCCGCCTGCCGGCCTCCCTGGAGCTGACCCTTTCGGCGCTCGCGCTCTCGCTCGCCATCGCCGTGCCGCTCGGCATCCTCGCGGCCACGCGGCCGGGCAGCCTCGTCGACCATGCCTGCCGGGTGGTGGTGACGGCCGGCGTCTCGCTGCCGGTGTTCTTCACTGGCCTCGCCCTGGTCTATGTGTTCTACTACCAGCTCGGGATCGCGCCGGCGCCCGTGGGCCGGCTCGACTTCGCCTATCTCCCGCCGCCCACCGTCACCGGCTTCTTCGTGGCGGACGCGCTCCTCGCGGGGGATGCGGAAACGGCTGGGGCGGCCTTCGGCCAGCTCGTGCTGCCGGCGGTGACGCTGGCCATCTTCACCCTGGCGCCGCTGGCGCGCATGACGCGGGCGGCGATGCTCCAGGTGCTGGCGGCGGATTTCGTGCGCACCGCGCGGGCGGCGGGCCTCTCCCGGCGCAAGGTGCTGCTCGGCTATGCCCTGCGCAACGCGCTGCTGCCCCTCATCACCACCTTCGGCATGGTGTTCTCCTTCGCGCTCGGCGCCAACGTGCTGGTGGAAAAGGTCTTTGCCTGGCCCGGCATCGGCTCCTACGCGGTCGAGGCGCTGGTGGTCTCCGACTATGCCGCCGTGCAGGGCTTCGTGCTGGTGATGGCGATCCTGTTCGTCATCATCAACCTCCTGATCGACCTCTCCTACACGCTGATCGACCCGCGCGTCGGCTTCGACGGATGAGCCGCATGGACGGAGCGCACCACATGACGCCTCTCGCCGCCCGCACCGGGGGCATCGGCCGCCACATGCTCTATGTGCTGCGCGCCAACCCGATGACGCTCATCGCCTTCACCTTTTTGGTGATGCTGGTGCTGGCCGCCCTCGCCGGGCCGCTCCTGGTGCCGCACGATCCGCTCGCCACCGATGCCGCCAACGCCCTGAAGCCGCCCTCGTGGCGCAACTGGTTCGGCACCGACGACCTCGGCCGGGATGTCTTCTCCCGCGTGGTGGTGGCGACGCGGCTTGATCTCGCCATCTCGCTCTCGGCTGTGGCGCTGTCGTTCGCGGCGGGCGCGGTGATGGGGTCGCTGGCGGGCTTCTACGGCGGCTGGACCGACCGCATAATCTCGCGCGTGCTCGATACGCTGATGGCGTTCCCGCTGTTCGTGCTGGCCATGGGCATCGTGGCGGCGCTGGGCAATTCAGTGGGCAACATCGTGCTCGCCACCGCCATCGTGAACCTGCCCTTCTATGCCCGCCTCAGCCGCACCGAGGTGAACATCCGCCGCGAGGCCGGCTTCGTGCAGGCGGCGCGCCTTTCCGGCAACTCGAACCTGCGCATCCTGTTCGGCCAGATCTTCCCCAATGCGCTGCCGCCCATGATGGTGCAGATCTCGCTCAACCTCGGCTGGGCGATCCTGAATGCGGCGGGCCTGTCCTTCATCGGCCTCGGGGTGCGCCCGCCCGCCCCCGAGTGGGGCATCATGGTGGCCGAGGGCGCGCGCTTCATCGTTTCGGGCGAATGGTGGCTGGCCCTGTTCCCCGGCGCGGCGCTGATGCTCGCGGTGTTCACCTTCAACATGCTGGGCGACGGGCTGCGCGACATCGTCGATCCCCGCGCCCGCAGCTGAGGAGGAAAGCCATGGCCACATTCCTGGACGTGCGCGACCTCAGCGTCGATTTCCGCACCCGCAACGGCGTGGTGCACGCGGTGCGCCATGTCAGCTTCACCCTGGAGAAGGGGCGCACGCTGGGCATCGTGGGCGAATCGGGCTCCGGCAAGTCGGTGACCTCCTATTCGCTCCTGCGCATCCTCGACGCGGCGGGCGTGATCGCCGGCGGCGGCATCAGCTTCGACGGGGTCGACATCGCCGCAGCTTCCGAGCGCGCCATGCGCGACATCCGGGGCCGGGAGATCTCCATGATCTTCCAGAACCCGCGCGCGGCCCTCGACCCCATCCGCAAGGTGGGCCACCAGATCGAGGACGTGCTGCGCCAGCACGTGCAGGCCGATGCCTCCAACGCCTACGAGAAGGCCATCGACGCGCTCAAGGCGGTGCGCATCAACAATCCGCAGGAGCGCTACCACGCCTATCCGTTCGAGCTTTCGGGCGGCATGTGCCAGCGGGTGGTGATCGCGCTGGCCCTCGCGTGCCGGCCCCAGCTCCTCATCGCCGACGAGCCCACCACCGGGCTCGACGTGACCACCCAGAAGGCGGTGATGGACCTCGTGGCCGAGCTGACGCGCGCGCGCGGCATGGCCATGATCCTCATCACCCACGATCTCGGCCTCGCCGCCGCCTATTGCGACCACCTCATCGTGATGAAGGACGGGGAGGTGGTGGAATCGGCGCCCGCGCAGGAGCTGTTCCGCCATCCGCGGCATGCCTATACGCGCAGGCTGCTGCGCGCGACGCCCCACGGCTCCGCCAGCGTGCGCGACCTGCTGCCCGAGGACGCGGCTCCGCCGCCCGCCGCCCCTCCCCCACCGGCGGCGAAGGCACCGGCCGAGCCGCTGCTCGTGGTCCGGAACCTGGTGAAGGAATATCCGCTGAAATCGGCGCGTTCGGGCGTGTTCCGCGCGGTGGATGGCATCTCCTTCAGCGTGGGGCGGGGCGAGAGCGTGGGGCTGGTGGGCGAATCGGGCTGCGGCAAGTCCACCACCTCGGCCATGATCATGCGCCTTGCGGACCCCACCTCCGGCAGCATCCTGTTCGACGGGGCGGACGTGGGCGCGGTGCCGGCCGCGCAATTCGCCCGCTCGCCCTGGCGCGGGCGGCTGCAGATGGTGTTCCAAGACGCCACCGACAGCCTCAACCCGCGCTTCACCGCCCGCCGCGCCATCGCCGATCCGCTCCTGCGCCTCGGCGCGCGGGGCGACGGTGCGGCCATGCCAAAGGCGGCGATGGCAGCGCGGGTGGAGGAGCTGGCGGCGCTGTGCGGCCTGCCGGCCCATCTGCTGGACCGCTTCCCGCACCAGCTCTCGGGCGGGCAGAAGGCGCGCGTGGGCATAGCCCGCGCCATCGCGGTCTCGCCCGACCTGCTGGTGCTGGACGAGCCCACGGCGGCGCTCGACGTATCCGTGCAGGCGGTGGTGCTGAACCTGCTGGTGGACCTGAAGGAGAAGCTCGGCATGAGCTATCTCTTCGTGTCCCACGACCTCGCGGTGGTGAGGCTGCTGTGCGACCGCGTCATCGTCATGCAGAGCGGGCGCATCATCGAGGAGGGCGATTGCGCCACGGTGCTCGGCGCCCCGCGCCAGGACTACACGCGCGCCCTCCTCGCCGCCATTCCGCACCCGCCGTTCTGAGCACACCCGCGGCGCCGGCCGTAACCGGCGCCCTTGCCATCACAGGGGCGCGGTGGCGCGGATCAGCCAGGCGAGGGCGTCGCCCTCGAGCAAGGGCGAGAGCGCGTTGCGCACCAGCCGGTGATAGGCGTCGATGGCGCCGCGCTCCGCCACGGTGATGAGGCTGAGGTCGACCAGCCGGCGGTCATAGGGCACCAGCGTGAGCGTGGAGAAGCCGAGGCAGGGCCGCTCCGCCCCCGGCACCGAGCGCGGCTCCACCAGCACCAGATTCTCGATGCGGATGCCGTAGGCGCCTTCCTTGTAGTAGCCCGGCTCGTTGGAGAGGATCATGCCCGCCTGGAGCGGGACGTGGCCGAGCTGGGAAATGCGCGCCGGCCCCTCGTGCACGGACAGGCCCGCGCCCACCCCGTGGCCGGTGCCATGGTCGAAATCGAGCCCCGCCGCCCACAGGAACTGCCGCGCGAAGGGGTCGAGCTGGGCGCCCGTGGTGCCCTTCGGAAACACCGCGTGGGTGAGGGCGAGGTGGCCCTTCAGCACCAGCGTATAGCGGGCCCGCATCTCCTCGGAGGGCATGCCCACCGCGAGGGTGCGCGTCACGTCGGTGGTGCCGTCGGGATACTGGGCGCCGGAATCCAGCAGGAACAGCTCGTGGGGGTGGATGGCCCGGTTGGTGGCCCGCGTCACCCGGTAATGCACGATGGCCCCGTTCTCGCCCGCGCCGGCGATGGTGGGGAAGGAGATGTCGGAGAGCTCGCCGGTCTCGCGCCGGAAGGTCTCCAGCGCCTCCACGGCGTCGATCTCGGTAAGGGTGCCCGAGGGGGCGGCGAATTCGAACCAGGCGAGGAAGCGCGTGAGCGCCACCGCGTCGCGCACATGGGCGGCGCGCATGCCGGCGATCTCCGCCGGATTCTTGCACGCCTTCAGCAGCGCGATGGGGTCGGCGCCCTTGCTCACGGTGCCGCCGGCGCCCTCGATCACCTGGGCGAGGTGCACCGGCGCCGTGGCCTGGTCCACGCGGAAGACGCGCCCCGCGGCGAGCGCGGCAAGGGTGCTCTCCAGGTCGGCGGCCGTATGGATGTGGGCCTGGGCGCCGAGGGTGCCGCGGACCTCGTGGGAGAGCTTGGCATGGTCCACGAACAGGTGCGGTAGCCCGCTCGCCGGCACGATGCACCAGGAGAGCGGCAGCGGCGTGTGGTCCACGTCCGCGCCGCGGATGTTGAACAGCCACGCGGTGCCGTGGGGATCGGAAATGAGCGCGCCGTCGAGCTTCTGCTCCGCCAGCGCCTCCTGGACCCGGCGCAGCTTGGAGGAGGCATCCTCCCCGGCCACCGCGAGGTCGAGCAGGCGGACGGCCGCGCGCGGCGGCTCGGGCCGGTCGTTCCAGATGGCGTCGAAGGGGTCCTCGGGCACGCTCGCCAGGATGCCGCCGGCCGCCGCCACCGCCTTGGCGAAGCGCTCGCGCCCGTCGAGGGTGGTGCGCCACGGGTCGAAGCCCAGGCTTGCGCCCCTGGGCAGGTGGGTTTCCAGCCACGCCTCGGGCTTCAGCTGCGAGAGGGGCACGACGGTGAAGGCGGTGGTGTCCACCTGCGCGGGCGCCTGCAGGGTGTAGCGGCCGTCCACGAACAAAGCGGCCCGGTCCTTCAGGACGATCAGCAGCCCCGCCGAGCCGGTGAAGCCCGTGAGCCAGGACAGGCGCTCCTCGCGGGCCGGCACGTATTCGTTCTGATGGGCGTCGGCGCGGGGCACCACATAGCCGTCGAGGCCGCGGCGGGACAGCTCGGCCCGCAGCGCCGCGAGCCGGCCGGGGCCGGCGGCGCCGTCGGCGAGGTCGTCGAACGACTGGAAGACGGCTTTGAAATGGTCGGGCTTCTGATGATGGACGGTCATGGCAATGGGGGCCTGCAGGGAGATCGACGGCCGATGCTCCAGCCTAGAGCGTTTTCGCGCGAAGTGGAAACCGGTTCGCGTGAAGAAAAGGCGTCAACTCAATGGCCTGGAGCGTTTCCCCGCTTCCGTGAGGCACGGAAGCACTCCTGAGACATTTGAGGCGATGTGGCTCCGGTCGCACGAGACAAGGGAGCGGCCGTCGTCAGGGCAGGAGAGAGAGGCGCGGCACGATGCGCGCCGGCCCGTCCGATGGCCCGCAAGGCAGCGCGGCGTGCGGGCCGCGGCGCGCCGGAAGCGCAACCGCGAGCGTTCTCCACACCCGTCGCCGCTGGGCTCATGCGCCCGCGCCCCGCACGGGCCTCAGTGGCGGAAGTGGCGCACGCCCGTGAAGACCATGGCGAGGCCGGCTTCGTCGGCGGCGGCGATCACCTCCGCGTCGCGCATGGAGCCGCCGGGCTGGATCACCGCCGTGGCGCCCGCCTCCACCGCCGCCAGCAGACCGTCGGCGAAGGGGAAGAAGGCGTCGGAAGCCACCACCGAGCCCTTGGTCAGCGGCACCGCGAGGCCGGCGGCCGCCGCCGCGTCCTCGGCCTTGCGGGCGGCGATGCGGGCGGAATCCACGCGGCTCATCTGGCCGGCGCCGATACCCACGGTCGCGAGGTCCTTGGCATAGATGATGGTGTTGGACTTCACGTGCTTGGCCACGCGGAAGGCGAAGCGCAGGTCGGTGAGCTCGGCCTCGGTGGGCGCGCGCTTCGTCACCACCTTCAGCTCCAGGTCGTCGGCGCTGATGTTGTCGCGGCCCTGCACCAGGAAGCCGCCGGCCACCGTCTTCACCACGAGGCCGGCGGCCCGCACGTCCGGCAGGCCGCCGGTGATGAGCAGGCGCAGGTTCTTCTTGGCGCCCACCACCGCGATGGCCTCCTCGGTGGCGTCGGGGGCGACGATCACCTCGGTGAAGATGTCCACCATGGCGCGGGCAGCCTCGGCATCCAGGGTGCGGTTGACGGCGATGATGCCGCCGAAGGCAGAGACGGGATCACACGCCAGCGCCTTGCGGTAGGCTTCCTCCAGGCTCGCCCCCTCGGCCACGCCGCAGGGGTTGGCGTGCTTCACGATCACCACCGCCGCGGTGCGGGCCGGGTGGAACTCGGCCACCGCCTCGAAGGCGGCGTCGGTGTCGTTGATGTTGTTGTAGGAGAGCTGCTTGCCCTGCACCTGCCGGGCGGTGGCGACGCCGGGGCGGATCTCGTCGGACGCATAGAAGGCGGCGGACTGGTGCGGGTTCTCGCCGTAGCGCAGGGCCTCGATGAGCTTGCCGCCGAGGGCGCGGTAGGCGGGGGCCTCCTCCTTCAGCTCGCGGGCGAACCAGTTGGAGATGGCCGCGTCATAGGCGGCGGTGCGGGCATAGGCCTTCTGGGCGAGGCGGCGGCGCAGGGCCAGCGTGGTGCCGCCGTGCTCGGCAATCTCCTTCAGCACGGCTTCATAGTCGGCGGCGTCCACCACCACCGCCACGTCGTTATGGTTCTTGGCCGCGCCGCGGATCATGGAGGGGCCGCCGATATCGATGTTCTCGATGGTCTCCTCGAAGTCCGCCTTGCGGGCGACGGTAGCCTCGAACGGATAGAGGTTCACCACCACGAGGTCGATGGGGGCGATGGCGTGCTCGGCCATGGCGGCCTGGTGGCCGGCGTCGTCGCGGATGGCGAGGATGCCGCCGTGGACCTTGGGGTGCAGGGTCTTCACCCGGCCGTCCATCATCTCGGGAAAGCCGGTGAGCTCGGAGACGTCCTTCACCTTCAGCCCCGCATCGGCGATGGCCTTGGAGGTGCCGCCGGTGGACACCAGCTCCACCCCGTGCCCGGCGAGGGCGGTGGCGAACGGCACCAGACCCGTCTTGTCCGACACCGAGATCAGGGCACGGGTCACGGGACGGATATCGGCAGGCATGGGGGCGGCTCCGGTGAACGAAAAGTGCCGTTCGCCTAGCACTAATGGGCGCCGCCCGAAAGGGCGCCGCGCGCCGGCCACCCCTGCGGTGGGCTCAACCTTGCCGCCCGCCTCAGCGCGGGCGGGCGGTGCCGCGATTGCCGATATACGTGCCGTTGAGGTTGCCGCTCGGGGCCTCGCGGGTGCGCATGAAGGTCCACACCAGGCGCGGGGTATCCCTCACGTCGCCGATCAGCACCAGCTGCGAGGTGCGGCGCGGGCCGCCGGAGGCGGCGAGGTAGATGCTCTCCTCCACCGCCAGCGGCACATGCGGCGCGGCGAAGGCCCAGGCCTCCCCGTTGGGCAGGCTGAGCAAGGCGGTGTGGGGATCGTCGAAGCGCTCCACCGCCACCTGAGGGTGAAGGTGGAAGCGGACGGCGAAGGCGTGGGAAGAAAGCTGCGCCCCCTCGGCCGCCGCGCGGAACACGTCCTCGCCGTCGAGCCGGTTGCCTTCCAGGGCGAGGCGCCAGGAGCGCTGGTGGATGACGCCGAACTCCGGCGCGTAGCCGTCGTGGCTGGCACGCAGCAAGATGGCCTCGTTGCGGGTGCCGCGCTGCACGTCCACGGTCTTCGGCCCGTCCACGATGGGCAGGCCGACAAGCCGCATGAGGTGGGAGCCCTTGAGGAAGCGGCAGGAAGAGGTGTCGGCGATGACGGCGGTGGAATGGGCCGCGGTGGAGCGCGCCACCTGCCGCCACTGCTCGCGATTGGTGGCGGGCACACCGCAATTGACCACGATGCGGTTGCGCCCGGTGGAGAATTCGAAGGCGAGGCAGCTCGCGTGCGCCTCCCAGCTCACCGACATGGGCGGCGGAGGCCCGGTGTCGGCGATCAGCACGGCGCCCTTGGCGTCGAGCCGCTGGTAGCCGGAATAGGGCGCGTTCGCCACCGGCGCGCCGCGTGCGTCGTCATAGGCGAGAATGGTGGCGAGCTGGTCCGCCGCAGTGAAACCCATGCCGTGGAAATGGGCGAAGGCGCCGTCCCCGTGGCGGAAGAAGCGCAGCATGGGCATCATGCGGTCCACCGCGTTCATCAGCGCGGCCGGGGCCTGATGGTTGCGCGCGGTGAAGGCCTGGCGCAGGGGCAGCAGATCCAGCAGCAGCTCGATGAGCATGCCGGGATTGCGGGTGATGGGCCCGCCGTCGGGCAGGATCTGTCGGTCGAGCTCCTCGCCGAGCCGGCGCTGCGCGGCCTTCAGCAGTCGGCCCTGGTCCGACATGCACAGCCCAGCGAAGGTGAGGGCGACGATGACCAGCAGGCGCGGATAGCCGTCCGGCGCCTCGCTGGCTCCGCGGCGGAGCTGGCGCACCTGCCGGGCCAGGGAGCGCATGAAGCGGCGGTAGAAGTCGAGCTCGGCATCCTGCAGCAGGAAGGTCGCCTGGGTGAGCCAGGAGATGACCCGGCGGGCGGTGACCTCCGGCCGGCCGGCGACGGCGCGGGCGACGCCGGGGTTGCGGACCCAGTCGCCCACCAGGGCGCGGGCATTGGCGCGGGCGATGGTGGTGTTGGCGGCGTGCAGGTGCCGCAGCCAGCCGAAGCCGTGCAGCGCCTCGGCCCAGTCCACCGAGGGCGGCACCACCTCGAACGGGGTGCGCCCGTCGAGCTGCACCGCCTTGCCGGCGAAGGCAAAGCGGCCGGAATAGATCTCGGCCGCGAGGGTGGGGTCGCCGGTGCGCAGGTCGTGGGGGGCGATGAGCAGGCGCTCGGGCACCGGCACCGGCGCGTAGGCGAGGCCAAGCGCGCTTGCGTCGGCGCGCCCCAGCAGCGCGCGCAGCCACTGGCCCGCCACCAGCGTGGCGAGGCGGAGACGCTCGGCGAGGCTGTCTCGGCTCACGTGGGTCCTCCGGCTCCCCGGTCGCACCGTGGAGAGGGACGCCGTGGTATGGAAGCGCCCGGCTAGGCCATGCCACATGACGGTGTCTCTCCCTCGGCACATCAGGCGGCGAATCATCAGGCCGGCGACACGGGGCTCCGTTCCGGGCCGGGCACAGGGGGCGTGCCGCCGCCCCGCGCGGCGGCCACGGCACCCCTGGAACCCTTGTGAAGAAAGGTTTCCCTAGGTCACCCGATGCGCCGGAGACGAGCCGCGAAGAAGCCGTCGAGCCCCGAGCGTTCCTTCTCCCCGCGCATCCATTGACTGGGTAGAGTGCGCACATCCCCTTGAGGAGTTATGAACGGCGCGATGCCTTCCATCTCCAGCGCCGTCACCGGCACGCGCGCCACGTCGCTGCGGGCCGCGAGCAGGCGCTCGACCTGCGCCTCGCCCTCCTCCGGCTCCAGCGAGCAGGTGGAGTAGACGATGAGCCCGCCCGCCTTCACGAGGTCCACCGCGTGGTCGAGCAGCCGGCCCTGCAGGGCGGCGAGGGTGGCGATGTCAGCCGGGCGCTTGGAAAGGGCGATGTCGGGGTGCCGGCGCAGGGTGCCGGTGGCCGAGCACGGGGCGTCCAGCAGAACTGCATCGTAGGGGCCGCCGGCGAACTGGAGGGTGTCGGCCTCCACCACGGACGCCGAGAGCTGCAGGCGGGCGAGGTTCTCCTTCAGCCGGGCGAGGCGGGCCGCCGAGCGGTCCACCGCCGTGACGGTGGCGCCGGAGGCGGCGAGCTGGGCGGTCTTGCCACCCGGCGCGGCGCACAGATCTGCCACCGCGAGGCCCCGCACCTCGCCCAGGAGGCGAGCGGGCAGCGCGGCGGCGGCGTCCTGCACCCACCAGTCGCCCTCGGCGAAGCCGGGCAGGAGGCGCACAGGGCCGGCCTGGAGAACCCGCACCGTGCCGGTGGGCAGCACCTCACCCGCGAGCTTCTCCGCCCACGACGCCGGGTCGGCCTTCACGGTAATGTCGAGGGGCGGCTCCACCGCATGCATGGCGGCGATGGCACGGGCGGCGTCGGCCCCATAGGCGGCGGTCCAGCGCTCGCGCAGCCAGGCCGGGGTGTCGGCGAGGAAGGGGTCGATGCCGTCCAGCGCGCCGTCCTTGTCGCGGGCGATCCGCCGCAGCACGGCATTGACGAGCCCGGCGAAGCCGGCAGTGGCGCGGTCGGCGCGGGCGAGGTCCACGCTGAGACCGACCGCCGCATGGTCCGGCACGTCCATGAACAGGAGCTGGGTCGCGCCCGCAAGCAGCACCGGCTCCAGGCGGGGCGCGGACTTGGGCAGGCCGCGCTCCATCAGCCGGCCGAGCGCGGCACGCAGCGTGCCGATCCGCCGCAGGGCGGTGGCCACGATACGGTAGGCGAGCGCCCGGTCGCGCGGATCGAGCCCCTGGGGCGCGGTCTCGAAGGCATCTTCCAGCGTGGTGCCGTGGTGGAGGATGCGGTCGAGCCCGTCCACGGCGAGGCGGCGGGCGGCGAAGCCGGCGGGCACGGCGGCACGGGGCGGATGGGGCGGATGGGGAGAACGCGAGGGCGCTTTCACGGGCGGTTTCATCGCGCGAGATAGAGCACGAACCCGGCGATCCCGCCAGCGGCGCGCCGCCCGGCGCGGTTCCGGAACACCATTTTACCGCCTGACATGGCGGTACCTTGCCTCGAAAGCCCCGATCCCGTAAGAGACATGGGCAACGCCCCGGACCAAAGCCGGGGCTTTGCTTTGTTCGCGCGGGCCGATGTGACCCGCGCCGCGCGAGGAGGCAATTCAGCGTGGCCAACGTGGTCGTGGTCGGCTCTCAGTGGGGCGACGAAGGCAAGGGTAAGATCGTCGACTGGCTCTCCGAGCAGGCCGACGTGGTCGTGCGGTTCCAGGGCGGGCACAATGCCGGCCATACCCTGGTGGTGAACGGCGTCACCTACAAATTGTCGCTGCTGCCTTCGGGGGTCGTGCGCCCCGGCAAGCTCTCCGTCATCGGCAACGGCGTGGTGCTCGATCCCCAGGCGCTGGTGGATGAGCTGGCCCGCCTCGCGGCCCAGGGCGTGGTGGTCGGCCCCGACCGGCTGCGCATCGCCGAGACGACGCCCCTCATCCTGCCCCTCCACCGCGAGCTCGACGCCCTGCGCGAGGCAGGCGCCGCCGGCACCCGCATCGGCACCACCAAGCGCGGCATCGGCCCCGCCTACGAAGATAAGGTGGGCCGCCGCGCGATCCGCCTCATCGACCTGGTGGACGCCACGACTCTGCCGTCCAAGGTGGACCGCCTGCTCTCCCACCACAACGCCCTGCGCCGCGGCCTCGGCCTCGAGGCGCTGGACGGCGCCGCGCTGGTGAACGAGCTGCTCGCCATCGCGCCCAAGGTGCTGCCCTTCATGGACCGGGTGTGGGAGCTGCTCGACAAGGCGCGCCGCGACGGCAAGCGCATCCTGTTCGAGGGCGCCCAGGGCGCGCTGCTCGACATCGACCACGGCACCTATCCGTTCGTGACCTCATCCAACACGGTGGCGGGCTCGGCCTCCAGCGGCACCGGCATCGGCCCCGGCGCGCTCGACTACGTGCTCGGCATCACCAAGGCCTACACCACCCGCGTGGGCGAGGGCCCCTTCCCCACCGAGCTCACCGACGAGATCGGCAAGACCCTCGGCAGCAAGGGCCGCGAATTCGGCGTGGTCACCGGTCGCGCCCGCCGCTGCGGCTGGTTCGACGCGGTGCTGGTGCGCCAGACCGTGCGCACCTGCGGCATCCACGGCATCGCCCTCACCAAGCTCGACGTGCTGGACGGCTTTACCGAACTGAAAGTCTGCGTGGGCTACAAAGTCGACGGCCAGACCATCGACCACCTCCCGGCGGAAAGCGGAGCCCAGGCACGGGCCGAGCCCATCTACGAGGTGATGGCGGGGTGGCAGGAATCCACGATGGGCGCCCGCTCCTGGGCCGACCTGCCTGCGGAAGCGGTCAAGTATGTGCGGCGGGTCGAGGAATTGATCGGCTGCCCGGTGGCGGTGTTGTCCACGAGCCCGGAGCGGGATGACACGATTCTGGTACACAATCCGTTCCAGGATTGACCGGAATCCTCGAACTCGAAGGCGAAGCTTAGGCGCTGATGGCTGATTACTACCCGCTCCTCGCACGTGCCGTCTCCAGCTTGCCGCAGAACACGGCGGAGGCGCGCAAGGCCGTGTTCGACCGCGCGCGCACCGCGCTGCTGCGGCAGCTGCGGGGCGTGGACCCTCCGCTGCCGGAGGGCGAGATCACGCGGGAGCGCCTCGGCCTCGAGGAGGCGATCCGCCGTCTGGAAGCCGAGCACGCGCCCCAGGACAATGTGAAGGCTGAGGCCGGGCCTCAGGACGTCGCGGCGCCCGCAAGCGTGGAGCCGCAGCGTCCTGGTCCCGCGCCGGAAGACGCGCGCGCGGCCGAGCCCGCCCCGGCCGCCCCCCCTCAGGAGGAGACAGCGCCTGCGGAAACGCCGGCCGCCTCCTCCCAGCCCGCAGAAGAGTCATCAGCCGAGGCCGCTCCCCCCCGCCGCGGCGTCGTGCGCCGGGGCGAGGTGCGCAGCCGCGAGCCGGCGGCGCCGGTGCGCCCCAGCGTGCGCGCGGCCGAGCCCCGCAAGGCCTCTGGGCTGCGCTTCGCCCTTTGGGCGGTGCTGGCGCTGGTGGTGCTGGGCGGCATCGTGGCGGCGGTGGTGGGCCTCGGCCTGTTTTCCTCCGGCACCCAGCAGACCGCGCAGACCCCTCCCGCCGCCGCCCCCGCGGCGCCGGCGGAGCAGCCCAAGAGCGAAGATCGCGTGGCTTCCACCACCGGCGAGGCCGCGCGCCGCGCGCCCGCCCCGACCAGCCGGGCCGTGGGCACCCAGCGTGCCGTGCTGCTGGAGGAGAGCCCGGGTGGCGCAAGCCCGCCGCAGACCTTCGAAGGCACCGTCACCTGGAAGACCGAAACCTTCAACGCCGGTCCCGGCCTGCCGCCCGATATCGGCATCCACGGCGAGATCGTGATTCCCGAGCGGCAGATCTCCGTGGGCTTCGTGCTCCGCCGCAACACGGACCAGACGCTGCCGGCCACCCACACCATCGAGATTTCGTTCAAGCTACCGCAGGATTTCGCCTTCGGCGGCGTCGCCAACGTGCCCGGCGTGCGGGCGAAGCAGAGCCAGCAGGCCCAGGGCGTTCCGCTTGCCGGCCTCGCGGTGAAGGTCAGCCCCACCCTGTTCCTGGTTGGCCTTTCGACCGCACCGTCGGATCGCCAGCGCAACCTCGCGCTGCTCCAGCTCTATCCCTGGTTCGACGTGCCCGTGGTCTACACCAACAACAAGAAGGCCGTGATCGTCTTCGAGAAGGGCACCCCCGGCCAGCAGGCCTTCAACGACGCCTTCTCCGCCTGGGGGGAGCTGATCCAGGCTCCGCCCCAGCAGGATGCGCCCGCCGCGCAGAAAAATGGCGAGTGAGCTTTCTGGTACCGCATGATTTCGAAAGGGCCGACGGACCGTTCCGCCGGCCCTTTTTCTTTGGCGGCGCCGCGTGGGGATGTGGGGCCGCGCGCTGTCGCTTGCGGCACCCTGCGGGATGAGCGGTGCCGCCGGGCTCATCGCATGATGGGGGAACATGAAATGCCCGCCCGCAACGCGCGGGCTCGGCCCAAAGACCCCTGAGCGTTTCTCATGGGCCGGTTTCCTGGATCCTTGGTCAAATCCGCACGACGCTCGAGCGAAACTGAACCGGCGCCGCTCAAAGACCGGACCCGATGGCACAATACCGAATGACCCGAGGAACCGCCGGGCCTCGCGACGCCTCGGCCCCATGAGCCGGGCCCGCCGTTTGCGGGCTTCGATGCGCACTCGCGCCGGCCGACGAGCCGATTGCGCCGGGAGAAGCCCAGCGCTTTCATCCGAAGTGGGAACCCGTTCGCATGAAGAAAATGCAGTATTCAATATTGTAGAGTGATTGCCGCACGCCGGTGCGAGCGGAAAACACTCTAGGCTCAGGACTCGTTGATCACAGCCAGAAGAGCACGGAGGCAGCGAGGGCGAGCACGGAGAAGAAGACGGTAGGGCATCGGTCGTAGCGGGTTGCGACGCGGCGCTAATCCTTGAGACGGCCGAACATGATCTCGATGCGGTTGCGGCGCTTGTATCGGCGCTTGTCGTATTTGACGGGCATGGAGCGGGATTTGCGGCCTGGAATGCAGGGCTTGATACCCTTTTGCTCGAGCGCGTCCCTGAACCATTCGGCGTCATAGCCCCGATCAGCCAGCATCCACTGCGCCTTGGGAAGATCGTCGAGCAAGGCTGCCGCGCCAGTGTAATCGCTGATTTGGCCGGCTGTGATGAAGAAACTCAGGGGGCGGCCGTTGGCATCGGTGATAGCGTGAAGCTTGGTGTTCATACCGCCTTTGGTCCGTCCGATCAGGCGTCCGAGATCCCCTTTTTTATCCCAAGGCTGGAAGCCGTGCGGTGGGCCTTGAGATAGGTCGCATCGATCATGACGGCCTGGGGTTCGGCTCGCTGGCCGGACAGACCTTCCATTATCCGAGCGAACACGCCCATCTCACTCCACCGTTTCCAGCGGTTATACAATGTCTTGTGCGGCCCGTATTCCCTCGGCGCATCCCGCCAGCGCAGACCGTTGCGGTTGACAAAAATGATCCCGCTCAGCACCCGCCGGTCGTCTACCCGGGGCTTGCCGTGGCTCTTGGGAAAATACGGCGACAGCCGCGCCATCTGCTCGTCCGTCAGCCAATACAGGTTGCTCATGCCCAGTCTCCTTGCAGAGCCTGAATCACAGCACCCGCGCCAAATCAATGGGTCCTGAGCCTAGAGCCGGCGCAGGCTCACCTCCGCCACCTCGTGGTCGCCCGCCTTGCGCAGGATGAGATCCGCCCGCTGGCGTGTTGGCAGGATATTGTCCTTGAGGTTCGGCAGGTTGATGGTGCGCCAGATGGACAAAGCCCGCTCCCGCGCCCCGTCCTCGGTGAGTTTCGAGTAGCGGTGGAAATAGGAGAGCGGATCGAGGAAGGCGGTGGAGCGCAGCCGCATGAAGCGCGACACGTACCAGTCTTCCAGCACCTCCTCCTCGCCGTCGATGTAGATGGAGAAGTCGAAGAAATCGGAGACGAAGGGGATCGCCTTGCCGTCCTTGGGCGGACGCGTGGTCTGCAGCACGTTCAGCCCCTCGACGATGAGAATGTCGGGGCGGTCCACCTCCACCACCTGGTCGGGCATCACATCATAGAAGAAGTGGGAGTAGAGAGGTGCACGCACCTTGCGGCGGCCGGCCTTGATGTCGGTGAGGAAGCGCAGCAGCGCCGGCAGGTCGTAGCTCTCCGGAAAGCCCTTCTTCTCCATCAGCCCCTCGCGCTTCAGCACTGCGTTGGGGAAGAGGAAGCCGTCGGTGGTCAACAGGTCCACCTTCGGCGTGTTCGGCCACCGGGCGAGCAGGGCCTGCAGCACGCGCGCGGTGGTGGACTTGCCCACCGCCACCGAGCCGGCGATGCCAATGATGTAGGGCATCTTGCCCTCGCCCTCGCGCTCGCCATCCTTCTGGTCGAGGAAGTAGCTCATGGCGCGGAACAATTTCTGCGTCGCCGCCACATAGAGCGAGAGCAGTCGCGAGAGCGGCAGGTAGATCTCCTCCACCTCCCGGATGGAGAGATGGGCGTTGAGGCCCTCCAGGCGCGCGATCTCGTCGGGCCGCAGCGTCATGGGCGTGTCGCGGCGCAGCGCGGCCCATTCATCGCGCGAGAAGGTCCGGTAGGGAGAGAGGCTGGCGTCGATCCGGCGGTCCATCCTGGTGCCCCCGCTCTTGCTTTGGTCTTGGCTCTGGTCCGGCTTCCGGTTCTCAGCTCTTGGCCCGGCCCGCCTTCTCGGCGAGGCCCGACTGCCCGGTGCGCCGGGCGAGCTCGGCATGGATCTCGCTCAAGGCGATCCCGCGGGCCTTCAGCACCACCAGGAGATGGTAGAGGAGGTCCGATGTCTCGCCGATGACCTCCTCGCGCGCGCCGGAAACGGCGGCGATCACGGTCTCCACCGCCTCCTCGCCCAGTTTCTGGGCGCACTTGGGCACGCCCTTGTCCAGCAGCGAGCGGGTGTAGGAGGAGCCGGCATCCGCCCCGGCGCGGGCGGCGATGATGGTCTCCAGCTCCGCGAGGGTGAAGGCGTCGCTGGTGGCGTTCTCACTCATGGGGCACCCCGATGTTCCCCGCCGCGGATGCGGACGGAGGGGGAAGGGAGCGAACCGCCCGTGCCGCGCGGGCGGCGGGCGGAGCGGCGCGGCGCTCACACATCCAGGCGAACCGGCAGGCCGGCCTCTGCAAGGCATTCCTTGGCCTCGCGGATGGTGAAGGTGCCGAAGTGGAAGATGGAGGCGGCGAGCACCGCCGAGGCCCCGCCCTCGCGGATGCCGTCCACCAGATGGTCGAGGGTGCCCACCCCGCCGGAGGCGATGACGGGCACGTGCACCGCGTCCGACACCGCGCGGGTCAGCGCGCAGTCGAAGCCCTGGCCGGTGCCGTCGCGATCCATGGAGGTGAGCAGGATCTCGCCGGCGCCGAGGTCCACCACCTCCCGGGCATATTGGATGGCGTCGATGCCGGTGGGCTTACGGCCGCCGTGGGTGAAGATCTCCCAGCGGTCCTCTTCGCCCGGCGCGCTCACCTTCTTGGCGTCGATGGCGACCACGATGCACTGCTCGCCGAACTTCTCGGCCGCCTCGCCCACGAAGGCGCGGCGGTTCACGGCGGCGGTGTTGATGGAGACCTTGTCCGCCCCCGCATGGAGCAGGGTGCGCACGTCGTCCACGGTGCGCACGCCGCCGCCCACGGTGAGGGGCATGAAGCACTGCTCGGCGGTGCGGCGCACCACGTCGAGGATGGTGCCCCGGTTCTCGTGGCTGGCGGTGATGTCGAGGAAGGTCAGCTCGTCGGCGCCGGCGGCGTCGTAGGCGCGGGCGGCCTCCACCGGGTCCCCGGCGTCGCGCAGGTCCACGAACTGGACACCCTTCACCACGCGGCCGTCCTTCACGTCGAGGCAGGGGATGACGCGGACTTTCAGCATGGCACACCTACCGTCCGGCCACCAGGGCCAGCGCCTCGCGGGGATCGAGCCGGCCGTCGTAGAGGGCGCGGCCGGTGATAGCGCCCTCCAGCTTCGCGGCGCGCGGCTCCAGCAGCGCCTCGATATCCTGGAGCGAGGCGAGGCCGCCAGAGGCTATGACCGGGATGGAGACCGCGTCCGCCAGCGCGATGGTCGCCTCCAGGTTGAGGCCCTTCAGCAGGCCGTCGCGGGCGATGTCGGTGTAGATGATGGCGCAGACGCCCGCATCCTCGAAGCGCCTGGCGATGTCCTCCGCCGGCAGGTCCGAGGTCTCGGCCCAGCCCTGGACGGCCACTCGCCCGTCGCGGGCATCAAGACCCACCACCACGCGGCCGGGATGGGCCCTGGCGGCGGCCTTCACGAAATCCGGGTCGCGCACGGCGGCGGTGCCGAGGATGACGCGGGTGACGCCCTTGCCCAGCCACGTCTCCACGGTCGCCATGTCGCGGATGCCGCCGCCGAGCTGCACCGGGATGGAGACCGTCTCCAGGATGCGCTCCACGGCGGCGGCGTTCACCGGCTTGCCGGCGAAGGCGCCGTTGAGGTCCACCAGGTGGAGATAGCGGAAGCCGAGGGTCTCGAACTCCCCGGCCTGGGCGGCGGGGTCGTGGTTGAACACGGTGGCGCGCGCCATGTCGCCCTGTTCGAGGCGAACGGCGAGGCCGTCCTTCAGATCGATGGCCGGAAAAAGGATCACGGGTGCCACTTCAGGAAATTCGCGAGCAGGGCCAGACCCAGGGTCTGGCTCTTCTCCGGGTGGAACTGGGTGCCGGCCACGTTGTCGCGGGCCACCATGGCGGTGATGGTGCCGCCATAATCCGTGGTGGCCACGAGGTCGAGCCCCTCGGCCGGCTTGAGATGGTAGGAATGCACGAAATAGGCGTTGAGCCCGCCCTCACCGGTGCGGATGCCCGCCAGCAGCGGGTGCTCGCGCGCCGGGTTCAGCGTGTTCCAGCCCATGTGCGGGATCTTCAGGTGCGGATCGGCGGGGGCGATGCGGACCACCTCGCCCTTGATCCAGCCGAGGCCGTCGGTGACCTTGTGCTCCAGCCCGCGCTCGGCGAGGAGCTGGGCGCCCACGCAGATGCCGAGGAAGGGGCGGCCCTTCTCCTGCACCGCCTCGGTCATGGCCTCCACCATGCCGGGCACGGCGTCGAGGCCGGCGCGGCAATCGGCGAAAGCGCCGACGCCGGGCAGCACCACACGGTCGGCGGCGCGCACCACGTCGGGGTCGGAGGTGACGACGACGTTCTCGCCGCCGACGCTCTGCGCGGCCCGCTCCATGGCCTTGGCGGCCGAGTGCAGGTTGCCCGAATTATAATCGATGATGGCGACGGTCATGGGACCTCAATTCCCCGGAAAGGCGCCGATGACGGACGGCCCCGACACCATCGCGGGCACGGCGGCGATCGGGCGCGGCGCGAGGGCCTCAGGCGCCACCGGGCGGCGCGGCGTCCAGGCCGCGAAGAAGCGCTGCTCGGCAAGGTCCCGCCGGGGCGCGATCACCACGCCTTCCTCCACATAGCCGAGGCGCGCGAGCTTGCGCGCCCGGAGCGCGGGCAGCTCGAAGGCGACCAGCAGGTTGAAGCCGATCATCACCACCTCGACGCTCGCCTCGGGCGCGCCCGCGTGGGCGACCGCCACCGCGAGCAGGATCGAGACCGCCACATACGCCGCGAGCACCAGCCACAGCCGGTGATAGAGCAGCACCAGCGGCGCGAACAGGAGCGCGGGCCAGGAGAAGGCCTCGCGCACGAACACCACGCGCCCCTCCGCTGCCGCCGCGGTATCCTGCGGGCGGGTGCGGGAAAAGACCGTGAAGGTCGCCATTGATGTGCTCCCCGTCCGTTCCGTCAGGTTCCGAGCGCGCCCTTGGTGGAGGGGATCTCCCCCGCCGCCGCCGGGTCGATGGCCACCGCCGCGCGCAGCACGCGGGCAAGGCCCTTGAAGCAGCTTTCCGAGATGTGGTGCGCATTGACCCCGTAGAGGGTCTCCACATGGAGCGTCACGCCGGCGTTCATGGCGAACGCCTGGAAGAACTCGCGCACCAGCTCGGTGTCGAAGGCGCCGATCTTGGCCACCGGGAATTCGGTGCGGAACACCAGGAACGGCCGGCCGGAGATGTCGATGGCGACGCGGGTGAGCGTCTCGTCCATGGGCATCAGGCAATCGGCGTAGCGGGTGATGCCGCGCAGGTCACCCAGCGCCTTCTTCACCGCCTGGCCGAGCACGATGCCCACGTCCTCGGTGGTGTGGTGGAAATCGATGTGGAGATCGCCCGTGGCCTTGATGGCGAGGTCGAAGCGGGCATGACGGGCGATGGCATCCAGCATATGGTCGAGGAAGCCGATACCGGTGGAGATGTCAGATTTCCCCGTTCCGTCGAGATCGACGGACAGGGAGATTTTCGTCTCCTTCGTCTCGCGAACGATGTCTGCCTTGCGCATGACCGCCTCTGGACCGCTTCGGGAGGCCGCTGGAACCCCTCCAAGGCAGCGGGTTCTAGCAGCATCCCTGCTGCATTGCCATATGGCGATGAGATGACGCCCGCGCGAGTCCTCGTTGCCATGACACCGCTCATTTGAACGGGAGCCCCCATGCCAACGACTGCGAATGACGGAATCCTCCTGGATTATCAGGTGAGCGGCGAAGGGCCGCCCGTGCTTCTCCTCTCTGGCCTTTCCGCCCAGCGGG
Organism: Xanthobacter sediminis; assembly: GCF_043195015.1. Classification (NCBI taxonomy): domain Bacteria; kingdom Pseudomonadati; phylum Pseudomonadota; class Alphaproteobacteria; order Hyphomicrobiales; family Xanthobacteraceae; genus Xanthobacter; species Xanthobacter sediminis. The sequence goes on from NZ_JBAFWH010000003.1 coordinate 83,478, forward strand.
CGTTCTGGGGGCTCACCCGACCACTGCTCTCCGGCTTCACCCTGGTGGAGTTCGACAACCGCGACATCGGCGCGAGCGGGCAGGCCCCCGGCCCCTACACGGTGGCGGACATGGCCCGTGATGCGCGCGCCGTGCTCGACGCGGCGGGAGTGGAGAAGGCCCATGTGATCGGCCATTCCATGGGCGGGGCCATCGCCCAGGAACTCGCCATCGCCGCCCCGGAACGGGTGGACCGGCTGGTGCTCGCCAACAGCTACGCCCGGCATGACCTCTACAGCCGCGGCGTCCTGCGCCTGCTCGGCGACCTGCGCCGGCGGCTCGACGACGAGCTGGTGTTCGGCGCCGCCCTCACCAGCTTCGTGATCGGCGCGCACACGCTGCGCCGGCTCGATCTCTATGATTTCGTCCAGGCTGCCCTCGATGCCGGGCTCCAGCAGCCGAAGGCCGCCTTCCTGCGCCAGCTCGACGCCTGCGCCACGGCGGACACGGCGGACCGGCTCCACCACATCAGGGCGCCGACCCTGGTGGTCTACGGCGACGGCGACCGCCTGTTCTCCCAGGCCATGGCGCGGGCGCTCGCGGCCGGTATTCCCGGCCGCGCCGACCTCGACGAGATCGTGGACGCCGGCCACTGCCCGATGGTGGAGCAGCCGGAGGCGTTCGCGGACGTGGTCCGCCGCTTCCTTGGCGGCGGGCGGTGAGGCCCCGGCCCGCCGCTGCTTTGCAATCGCGCATTGCGTCGGCGGCGGAACGGCCTAAGTAAGCCCCAGGGTGGAGCCCACCCGCAGAAGGTCATGCGCCGTGCCCCACCCCGCCGCCGGGGGAGACGCGGCCCGAGCGGAGCGCTTGATGCATTCTTCCCCGGATACCATTTACGGCACCACCATCGTCTCCATCCGCAAGGGCAACCGGGTCGCCATCGCAGGCGACGGGCAGGTGACGCTCGGCAACACGGTGCTGAAGGCCAACGCCCGCAAGGTGCGCCGGCTCGGCCGGGGCGACGTGATCGGCGGCTTCGCCGGCGCCACCGCCGACGCCTTCACCCTGTTCGAGCGCTTGGAAGCGAAGCTGGAGCAGTATCCCGGCCAGCTCCAGCGCGCGGCCGTGGAGCTGGCGAAGGACTGGCGCACCGACCGCTACCTCAGGCGCCTGGAAGCCATGATGATCGTGGCGGATGCCTCCGTCACGCTGGTGCTCACCGGCACCGGCGACGTGCTGGAGCCGGAGGCGGGCATCGCCGGCATCGGCTCGGGCGGGAGCTATGCGCTCGCGGCCGCCCGGGCGCTCGCCGACCACCAGGACGATCCGGAAGCCATCGCCCGGCGCGCGCTGGAGATCGCCGCCGACATCTGCATCTACACCAACCGCAACATCGTCATCGAGACCATCGGCGCCTGAGGGCCGCCGGGTTTCGGGCCGAACGCCCCGCGAACGGAAGCCATACCCGCATGAGCAGCGACTTTTCCCCCCGCGAGATCGTCTCCGAGCTCGACCGCCACATCGTCGGCCAGGCAAACGCCAAGCGGGCGGTGGCCATCGCCCTGCGCAACCGCTGGCGCCGGCTGAAGCTGGACGACAAGCTGCGCGAGGAGGTTCTGCCCAAGAACATCCTGATGATCGGCCCCACCGGCGTCGGCAAGACCGAGATCTCCCGCCGCCTCGCCAAGCTTGCCGGCGCGCCTTTCCTGAAGGTGGAGGCCACCAAGTTCACGGAAGTCGGCTATGTGGGCCGCGACGTGGAGCAGATCGTGCGCGACCTCGTGGAGGTGGGCATCGCCCTGGTGCGCGAAGCCAAGCGCAAGGACGTGCAGGCGAAGGCGCACCTCGCCGCCGAAGGCCGCGTGCTCGACGCATTGGTGGGCGCCGGCGCCTCCCCCGCCACCCGCGACGCGTTCCGCAAGCGCCTGCGGGCCGGGGAGCTGGACGACAAGGAAGTGGAGATCGAGGTGCAGGCGGGCGGCGCCGGCATGCCGCTGTTCGACATCCCCGGCATGCCGGGCGCGCAGATGGGCGCCGTCTCCCTCGGCGACATGCTCGGCAAGGCCTTCGGCGGGCGCACCAAGTCCCGCCGCGTGACCGTCAAGGAGGCCCACCCCCTCCTCCTCACCGAGGAGGCCGACAAGCTCATCGACCAGGACGCCACGGTGCAGGACGCCATCCACGCGGTGGAGAACAACGGCATCGTCTTCCTCGACGAGATCGACAAGATCGCCGGCCGCGAGGGCCGCTCGGGCGCCGACGTCTCCCGCGAGGGCGTGCAGCGCGACCTGCTACCGCTGATCGAGGGCACCACCGTCTCCACCAAGCACGGGCCGGTGAAGACGGACCACATCCTGTTCATCGCCTCCGGCGCGTTCCACGTCTCCAAGCCGTCGGACCTGCTGCCGGAGCTTCAGGGCCGCCTGCCCATCCGCGTGGAGCTGGAGGCGCTCACCCGTGCCGATTTCGTGCGCATCCTCACCGAGACCGAGGCGAGCCTCGTCAAGCAGTCGGTGGCGCTGATGGCCACGGAGGGCGTCAGCCTCACCGTCACGCCGGATGCGGTGGAGGCCATCGCCGACGTGGCGGTGGAGGTGAACGCGAGCGTGGAGAACATCGGCGCCCGCCGCCTCCAGACCGTGATCGAGCGGGTTCTGGACGACCTCTCCTTCACCGCACCCGACCGCTCCGGCGAGGAGGTGGTGATCGACGCGGAATACGTCCGCTCCCGCGTCGCAGATCTCGCCAAGAACGCGGACCTCAGCCGCTTCATCCTGTGATGCCTACGGCCCGTGAGCATGTCTCACGGGCGCTTTCGAGCCGGCCCGGAGCTCAGGCCGCCTCGCCGGCGGCCATGATGGCGCCGATGGCCGGAACCACGTGGGCGCGCATGGCGCGGCCGTAGAACAGGGCGAAATGCCCCGCCTGCGGCACCACCAGCCGGGCGCGCTTCGCCGACGGCACGTTCCCGCACAAATCGTGGGCCGCTGCGGTCTGGCCCAGCGCCGAGATGTCGTCCTCCGCGCCCTCGATGGTGAGAAGGGCGGTATGCCGCAGGGCGGCGGGGTCCACCGCGCGCCCGGCCACCGCGAGGGTGCCGAGGGCCAGGGCGTTGGCCCGGAAGATGGTGGCGACATTCTCCATGAAGAACTCGCCGGGAACGTCCATCAGCGTCCAGCACAGCCGCGCCAGGGGAAAGCGGATGGGGTCGTCGCCCTCGTCGAAGGCGAGCTGGAGCGGCAGGCGGCCGCCGGTGAGGCTCTGCCGGAAGAGATAGAGGGCGAAGGTGTCGGTCTGCCGCCACGCCGGGAACACCCGGCGCCCGGCACCGGGAAAGCGCTCGGCCACGGTCTCGATGACCTGCGCGCCCAGCGCCTCCAGGGAGCGGCCCTGCAGGATGCGCCACAGCCGGGTCGGATTGCGCGCGGGATCGATGGGTCCGCCGATGAGGGTGAGGCTCGCGGGCGGCAGGCCCGCCTCCGTCAGCAGCAGCGACCCCACCAGTGCCGGCACGGTGCCCTGGCACACGCCCACCACATGGGTGGTGCCCCCTGCCTCGGCGAGGGCGCGAATCATCTGCGCGGTCTCGATGCAGTCGTCATCAAAGCCGAACGGGCCGACGGCGGCGGGCACGTAGCGGGCGTCCGGCCAGTCGGTGATGGCGACCTCGTCAGCCACGCAGAGCAGCGCCACCACCAGGTCGCGCATGAGGAAGGGGAACCCGCCGGCCAGCGGCGCCACCACCAGCACCCGGCGCCCGTTCGCGGCCGGCGCATCCGCGCCCCGGCGGCGGAAGCTGCGCAGGCGGCCGAACGGCAGATGGGCGCGAATCGTCTCCTCGATGGCGCAGTCCGTATCCGGCAGGCAGACGCGGCCGATGCCGAAGGCACGGAACGCGTCCTCGTCGAAGCGCCGGTCAGGGGCCGGCGCGCCGGAGACGAGGGGACGATGGTCGTCGAACCACATGACCCACTCCTAAGGCAGCTCGCCCGATGGTAGCAAGGGGCGAGCCTTCACCGCGAGAGGGCATATGTGTGGCTGTCGGTCCGCCGCACGCTCACGCGGGCGGGTGGAGCAGGGCCGAGAGCCCGGCCCTGAGACCCGCGCCGCGCCCAGTAGCCTGGGCGCCCAGCCCATGATGACGATGCGCCACGGGTCGATGGTGTGCCCTTCACCGGCGAGGCCGAAGCCGAGGGGCTCGTCCCGCCGCGCGCCCGCGAAGGGGCAGGGCAGGCGGTCGAACACGATCGGCGCGGCGTCGAGGTTCCGGTCGAGGCAGGAGACCGCGGAGGCTTGGTGCGCCAAGTGGTGGCGCGGCATGTTCGGCACCCGTTCCGGCGGGTCGAGACCCAAGCCCGCGAGCCTGCCACGGGCTTCGGACCTTCGGCGCAGGACGCGCGGCACCGGTCAGGGACAGGGGGGGGTGTGCGGGGACCCGCCTCGCCGGGCGCATGCCGGTGGGAATAGGAATCCGGGCGCGGCAGCTTCAGGCACCCGGCGCGCCCCCGCTGCGCATGGGAACCGTGCGGGGCGCGGAAGCGCGGCGCACCACGACGGCGGGAACCGCCACGGCGCGCCCGGCGCGCTCAGCGCCGCATCTGCTCCAGGAGGGCAACATCGGGGTAGCCGTCTGGCAGCAGGCCGCGGCGCACCTGAAAATCCTGGATGGCGTTCTTGGTCTTCTGGCCGAGGATGCCGTCCACATTGCCGATGTCGTAGCCCATCTGCGCGAGCCGGCCCTGGATCTCCTGGCGCTCCGCCTTGGAAAGTCCGCGCTCCTCCTTGGGCCACGCCTGGGCGAAGTCGCCACCGCCGCGCAGCTTGTCGGCGAGGTGGCCGATGGCGAGGGCGTAGGCGTCGGCGGGGTTGTACTTCAGGATGGCGTTGAAATTGCCCATCATCAGGAAGGCCGGGCCGTTGGCGCCCGCCGGCAGCAGCAGGTAGGCCTGGTCCGACGCGCGCGGGAAGCCCTTGCCGCCGGGCCGGGTGACGCCCAGGCTCGCCCACTGGCCGAGCGACTGCTTGAAGGTGCGGTTGGCGTAGCGGTAGTCGAAGCCCTGCGGCAGCGTCACCTCGTAGCCCCACGGCTTGCCCAGCTCCCAGCCGTCCAGCTTCAGGTTGTTGGCGGTGGAGGCGATGATGTCGGGAATGGAATCCACCACGTTGCGCTTGCCGTCGCCGTCGAAGTCCACGGCGAAGCGCTGGAACGAGGTGGGCATGAACTGGGTGGGGCCGAACGCGCCCGCCCACGACCCCTTCAGGTGGTCATAGGGCACATCGTCCTTCTCCAGGATCTGGAGGGTGGCGATGAACTCCTCGCGGAAATAGTCCTGCCGCCGGCCGATGCACGCCAGGGTGGCGGTGGAGACCAGCACGTTGCGGTTGCCGATGCCCTTGGGATCGCCATAGGTGGATTCGATGCCCCAAATGGCCGCCACCGCGTAGCGGTCCACGCCGTAGGCCTTCTCCACCTTGTCGAAGACGGGCTTGTAGCGGGCCAGGATCTCCTTGCCCTTCTTCACGCGCCAGTCGCTCACCAGCATGGTCACGTACGCGCCGATGGGCTTCGAGAACTCCGGCTGACTGTCCAGGAAGTCCATGATCTTCATGTCAGGCTCAAGCGCGCTGGTGTAGCGCTCGAACGTGCGGCGGGAGACGCCCTTGGACTGGGCCAGCGGCCACATGGAGGCGATGCAGGTGGGGAAGTTCGCCTGCGCGGCGGCGATGGCCTGGGGCGTCATCTCCGGATGGCCGCCGCCCGCCGGCGGCTGCTGGGGCGCGCCGAAGCCGGAGAAGCCGCCGAAGATGGAGCCGGTGGTCTGGGCCTGGGCGCCCGCCGGCGTGATGAGCGAGATCGCCGCGAGAGCCAGCGCGGCGCCGAGGAGACCCTTCGCCGCGGTGCCCCTGGTGGTCGTGGAAGCCATCTCGTGAACCCTCGTCGCGTCGTGATGCCGCCCTGCGGCGGCGCGTTGTGCGTATCGTCCCTAGTGGGCGCGGGTTTGGTTGCGCCACGGTTAACATGGGCCTTGAATTTGTGCCTTTTACAGGGCATCGCCGGGCGCGCGGGCCGTCACGGGCGGCCCGCGCCCGCCTCCGGCCCTCGGGGATCACCGGGCTCGGGTGCGGTTAGGGAAACATCAACCATGCGGCGCCAGATTTCAGCCCGCATTCTGATCGATAGCTGCGCGGCGCTCCTGCGCCCCGGTGGGCCTGCGGCCTCCGGAGAAGAGTCAAGGCGGACTTCACGAGATGCGTAAGCCCATTCGCAAGGCCATCCTGCCCGTGGCAGGCCTCGGCACCCGTTTCCTGCCCGCCACCAAGGCGGTGCCGAAGGAGATGCTGACCGTGGTCGACCGGCCCGTCGTCCAGCACGTGGTGGACGAGGCCCGCGCCGCGGGCATCGAGCACATCGTGTTCGTGACCGGGCGCAACAAGGCCGTCATCGAGGACCATTTCGACCGCCAGTTCGAGCTGGAGCGCACCCTGCAGGAGCGCGGCAAGACCAAGGAGCTGGAGCAGCTCGACCGCGACACCCCGAAGGCCGGCACCACCTCCTTCACCCGCCAGCAGCTGCCCCTCGGCCTCGGCCATGCGGTGTGGTGCGCGCGCGACCTCATCGGCGACGAGCCGTTCGCGCTGCTGCTGCCCGACATGCTGCACATGTCCCGCAACGGCAAGGGCTGCCTCGCCACCATGGTGGAGGCCTACAACGAGACCGGCGGCAACATGCTGGCCGTCTATGAAGTGCCGGACGACCAGACCCACCAGTACGGCATCGTCGGCACCGGCGCCTCCCACGGCAAGGCCCAGGCCATCACCCAGATGGTGGAGAAGCCCAAGGCCGGCACCGCCCCCAGCAACCTCGCCATCTCCGGCCGCTACATCCTCCAGCCCACCATCTTCGACCTCCTGGCGAAGCAGGAGCGCGGCGCCGGCGGCGAGATCCAGCTCACCGATTCCATGCTGAAGCTGAAGGAAAGCGAGAGCTTCTACGCGGTCACCTTCGACGGCGCCATCTACGACTGCGGCTCCAAGATCGGCTTCCTCATGGCCAACGTGGCCTATGCCCTCTCGCGGCCCGACATCTCGGACGAATTCCGCACGGCGCTCGGCGAGATGCTTGCCCGCAACTGATGCCATCGGCCCCAGTCGAAGGCCGGGGCCGAGCGGGCTTCGCTCAAAGATTCGCAGGCTTGACCAAGGCCCGGCGGCGCGGATGCGCGCCGCCACCATGCGGCCGCCGCATTTGGCCGCCTTCCTGGGCCTCCATTCCGGGCCCGGCCGCGATGAGGAAACGAGGATGAGGATGCGTTTCGCGCTGCTGGCCGTTGTCCTGGCCCTCGCCGCCCTGTCGCCGCGACCGGCGGCCGCCCACCCCCACGTGTGGGTGACCATGCGAACCGAGCTCGTCTACGGCCCCGACGGCGCCCTCACCGGCCTCCGGCAGGCCTGGACCTTCGACGAAGCCTTCACCGCCTTCGCGCTCCAGGGTCTGGAGAAGCAGAAGGACGGCACCTATGGCGAGGACGTGCTGAAGCCACTCGCCCAGGTGAACGTGGAATCGCTGAAGGAATACGATTATTTCGTCACCGCCAAATCGGCCACCACGAAGCTCGCCCTCAACGAGCCCGTCGACTACTATCTCACCTATTCCGACGATGCCTTGACGCTGCACTTCACGCTGCCGCTGAAGAAGCCGCAGCCCGCCAAGGGCACCGTCTCCGTGGACATCTACGACCCCACCTATTTCATCTCCTTCACCTTCGCGGACAAGGACCCGGTGAAGATGGTGAACGCCCCGGCCGGGTGCACCGAGCAGGTGGTATCCCCCGAGCAGCCCCAGAACCTCCAGTTCGGCGAGAGCTTCTTTGCCAACCTCAGCGCCTCCAGCAATTTCGGCGCGCAATATGCCGACAAGATCACGGTGAAGTGCCCGTGACGCCCGGCCTCCGGCTCTCCCCTGCATCGTCTTCCGCGCGGGGGGTCTCGGGGTGGCTCCTCACCGCGATCGTGATTGCGCTGAGCGTCACGGCCTTCGCGCTGCTGCTGGCGCTGCTCCTGTTTCCCGATTTCGCCTTCGCCCAGTCGCTCGGGCAGGCGGTGAGCCAGGGCAATGCCCATCCCGGCGCGAAACCCACCCCCTTCGGCCTCGGCGGCGTGCCGGCTTCCGGCATCGGCGGCTATATCATCGCCCGGCAGGCGGAGTTCTACCGCGCCCTGGTGCAGGCGGTGCGCGCCGCCAAGGCGGATGGCCATGGCGCCTTCGTGCTGGTCGGCCTCTCCTTCGCCTACGGGGTGTTCCATGCCGCCGGGCCCGGCCACGGCAAGGCGGTGATCTCCTCCTATCTCCTGGCGGATGGCGGGACGCTGCGGCGCGGCGCGCTGCTCTCGCTGGCCTCCGGCGTGATGCAGGCGCTGGCGGCCATCGCCTTCGTGGGCATCCTGGCGCTGGCGCTCGGGGCCACCGCGGTCTCCATGGCGCGGGCCATGAATGTGGTGGAGATCGCGGCCTATGCCGGCATCGCGCTGTTCGGGCTCTATCTGACGCTCACCAAGGGGCGCGCCCTTGTCCGCACCATGCGGGGAGAAGAGATTCACGGGGCGGACTGCGACTGCGGCGACGCCCACGCGCCCGATCCCGCACTGCTGGCACAGGGGGGCTGGCGGCGCGCCGCCGTGGCGGTGGTTTCGGCCGGCGCCCGGCCGTGCTCAGGCGCCATCCTGGTGCTCACCTTCGCGCTGTCGCAGGGGGTGTTCATGACCGGCGTGCTGTCGGCCTTCGCCATGGGCCTCGGCACGGCGCTGACCGTGAGCGCCATCGCCGCCCTCGCGATCTACGGCAAGCGCCTCGCGGTGCGCCTCGCCGGCCGCGACACCCGCTGGGCGACGATCGCCCGCGGCGCGGTGGAGGTTGGCGCCGCCATCCTGGTGATGCTGTTCGGCCTCGCCCTGCTCACCGGCTACCTGGAAAGCGAGCGCCTTCTGCCGGGCTGAGGCCGGACCTGCCGTTGGCGTGGGTCGCGGCCCCAGCGGGGGCGAAATGCAGCGCCGGTGGAGAGGCGCCCGGCCGGATTTGACCCGCGAAACCCCAATTGGTATTCGATCAAGCAGATGCTTCATTCATGGCGGGGGAATGCGGGATGGAACACGGGCGCGTCTGCTCCGTCTGCAATCATTCAGCTCAAAAGCCTTTCGATGTAATCGATAATGTTCCGTATTTTATTTGCGAGAATTGTGGATCGATACTGGCCGATACCGCATTCCTTGAGCAGACCATGAAGGGCAAAGCCCGCGTTTATGATGACGACTATTGGTCGGATGAGATCAAGGCCGCGCAAGAACGTGGGTACGGCGGAAACCTGGTGCGCATGGCCGAGGTTTTTTATTACGCCAAAAGGCCTATAAACCGCTTTCTCGACATAAGCTGCGGCCCCGGCCTGCTGCTTAACGCAGTGTCAGAACTTCTGCCTGAGGTCAGTCATCGGTTCTGGGGCGTGGAGCCCTTTCCGCCTCCTGCGCAATTTTGCTCGAAGCATCCGAATTTCACGGTCGGCTTCCTGCATGACCTTGATCTCAAGTTCGACGCCGGCGTCTGCATCGAGGTCATCGAGCACCTGACGCCCGACATCCTGCGCACCATGGCGCGGGAGCTTGCCGCCGTCTCTCAGCCAGGAGCGGTCTATATACTTCAATTCCTCTCAGCCGAGCTTTGTCATCAACAGCGATCCAGGCTATCTCGACCCTCACAAGAGAGGGCATATCGCGAGCTACTCCATCGAAGGGCTTCGGCTCATGTTCGGGGAAGCCGGTTTCACGATTCATCCGCTTCCGGGCCGCGATTGGGGCTTCCTGGCGGAATACGGCCCCGGCCCCGCGGAAGACAGCAACGGCATTTCCAACCGGATCTGGGCCATCCTCCCCGAAAATCGTGACATGCTGTCCTCGGGCCGATTCGGCAATCTGCTGCTGACCGCGGGGCTTGAGGGCGCGCGATGCTATCTCGAAGCGGCCGTCGCGAACTGGGCCGTGGGCGAGCTCAGGAAGGCGCGGCAGCAATAGCGCTGCGCCCAGCCCTGCCGAAGCTGGATTTGACCCCGCCCGGCTTGCCGATCCGCATTCGCCTTTCAAGATGGCGCCGCCTTCTCAAGGCCGCGCCATCCTGCTTCCGCTCATCCGAGCTCGGCGATGCACTGAGACAGCATTCTGCGCACGGAAGCGATGGAATGCTGATCCCGTGAGAATGCCAGCGCGGCGCGGGCGCGGTTGGCGGCGGCGGAACGATCTTCCAGCACCGACCGGATCGCAGCGGCGAAATCCGCCGGCGCGTCCGCCACCAGCGCGACATGGTTCAGGTCGGGCAGCCCCTGGACGCCGGTGCCGGTGGTGACGACCGGCACACCGCGCGTGAAGGCCTCGATGACCTTGCCCTTGACACCCGCGCCATAGCGCAGCGGCACCACCGCCGCGTCCGCCGCCTGATAAAGGGAGGCGAGCTCGTCGTCCGTCACCCATCCGCGCACGTCGATATCCGGCCCCGCCAGCGCCTTCACCTGGTCCGGCGCACTGGAGCCGACGATGGTCATATGGAACGGGACATTCGCCGCGCGCAGCAGGGGCAGCACCTCCCGTTCCAGCCAGATCACGCCGTCGAGGTTCGGCGGATGGCCGAAACCGCCGACGAACAGCAGGTTCGATGATTTACTGGCGGCAACGGCGTCGATCTTCCGCTCGCCGACGGCGAACTCGTCCTCGCTGAAGACGCAGATCGGCAGCTGCAGCGCCTGCACGTGCGGCGCCTTTTGCCGGACATAGCCGACTTCCTCATGCCCGGGATAAAGGACCACATCGCAGCTGGAGAACACCCTCTCCTCCAGCTCCCGCATCTCCGCGATCTGCGGCTCCAGGGCCGGGTCTCGCGTCAGTTCAAGCTCGCGCTCCATGCGCATGAAGTGCAGATCGTGACCATAATAGATCTGCTTCACCTGCGGGAACCGGCGCAGCGCTTCAAGATAATTGACCGCAATATGAGGTCGGCTCAGGAAGACATAATCAAGCTTGTCGGCGCGCTCGGCCAGCCAATCGGAAAAACGCTGATAATACGTAATTCCGTATATGACCTCCACACCAAGCTGCTGATACTCTTTCGTATATATGGGATCCTGATAAAGATTATCCGGCCAGAACGTCACCTGGAACCCACTATCCACGAGCAGCTTGATGTACATGTACATCGTGCGGGACCCGGCATCGCGATCCTTCTGCGGAACGTAATGATCGACGACGACGATGTGCGGCTTGCCGGAACTGCGGTCGCGGGCCTCGAAGACGTTGACGGCATTCGCGAAATGCTCTCTCTCCAGCGTCTCCTTCCAGCGCGCGAGCAGCTTCTCCTGGTTGGCGACCTGGTAGGCCTTGATGCCGGAGCCGGTATCGCGACCGTGGCTTTGTCCCTCGTGGTGAAAGACCTCCGAAAGCGGCTGATAGACGACCCTCAGTCCACGGGCCCGAATGCGGAAGGCGAGATCAGAATCCTCGCAATACGCGGGAGAAAACAGCGCGTCGAAACCGCCCACCGCCGTCCAGATCTCCCTGGGCAGCGCAATCGACGCGCCGGAGATATAGTCGACATCCTTCAGGTAGTTGAACTCCGGCAGGCGCGGATCCTGATTGCGGCCGAAGTTCCAGGCGGAACCGTCGCGCCAGAAAATGCCGCCGGCCTCCTGCAGCGTTCCGTCGCCGTTGAGCAGCTTCGAGCCGACCATACCGACCGCCGGGTCCGCTTCCGTGACCCGCAGCAGCGCCGACAGCCAGCCCGGGAGAACCAGCGTGTCATTGTTGAGAAGCACCACGTGGCGACCGGTGGCCGACCGGGCCGTGACATTGCAATTGCCGAGGAACCCGAGGTTCTTCTCGTGCCGGATCACCCGTACCGGCCCACCGATGGCCGAGAGCACATCCGCAGAGCCGTCGGGGGAATGGTCGTCGCCGACCAGGATCTCGAAGCGGCGATCGGTCTGCGTCGCCAGGATCGAGACGATGCAGGTCAGCGTCAGATGCAGGTTTTCATAGACGGGAATGATGATCGAGGCATCGGGCTTGTCTGTCGGCAGCGCGGCAGCGAGCCGCTGCGCTGTCTCCAGCAACTGGGCGCAATCCTCGCTGACGCGGAACGCCGCCCTGTCCGAGGCGAACCGATCGACCACGCCGAAGAGATCGTGGTAGAGCGGGCAGTATTCTTCGCCATAACGTTCCCGAACATAACGGTCGGCCCCCGATTCCTTCGACGGGGGCGCGGCAGGCCTTGCCTCGGGCTCCGGTCGTGGCTCGGGGTTCGAGGATTCGGACGTGTCTGTGAGAGCAGCCTGTGGCGTCGCGTCCTTGCGACCTCGCACGGCCCATCGGATGCTGCGCTCAACCTCCCGCATGGCCTGGTATGCACGGCTCGACTTGAGGCGCCGGACCGGACTGCGCCGAGCCTTCGCGAGCTCCACGTCCATACCGGACACCCGATGCAGGAGCTCGTCAAGGCGCTGCTCAAAGCGCCCTTGCGCTTCCTGCTTTTCCGCCGCCAACTGGGCGTAACCGCCATCCTTGCGTTCGATTTCGGCCAGGAGCGCCTTGATGCGCAGGTGGAATCGCTCCTCCGCCTGCTGCTTCGCCGTCGCCAGCTGCGTATAGTTGCTGTCCCTGAGCTCGATCTCGGCGAGGAGCGCTTTGACGTGCGGATTGTGTGGGCTGTTCGCCTCCTCCGCTAGGCGCTCGCACTTGGACTGGCGCTCATAAAGTTCCGCCTCGAGTTCGGCCACACGTGCATCAAGCTCGCGTTTCTCGCCTTCTTTCGTCGCTCGGATTTCCTCGATGCGGCGGCCCTCCTGTTCCAGATCGCCGATCTTCTGCTCCAGCTCGTATCGCTGCTGGCGCAGGCGCGGCAGTTCGATCAGGAAGTCGTCGAGCCCGCCGCGCTCGAAATAGAAGCTGTCGCTGAGAGGCGGCAGATCACCGTCGGTGGCGATCGCGATCCAGTACAGCACGCGCCCGAGACCATTGTCGGCCTCGATCCGGTCCTCATCCCGTTTCTCGAAGCAGGCGAGGCCCGTATCCGACGCACCGCCTTCTCGAACGATGATGGAGCCGATCAAAGGCCGCTGGCCGAAGAGCCGGACCTGCCGAAAATTGTCGCTCAGAAGCGCGGCGAACTCATCGTGGGTCAGCTCGCGCACGTGATGCGGATTGGGCGTGAGGCCGAACGGAGAATAGATGTCGCGGTTCGGCGAGCTCATCAGCAGAAAACCGCCCGGACGCAGCACACGCCGGATTTCGCTCAGAAACTGCTCCTGCTCGTAGAAGTGCTCGATGGTCTCGAAGGAGACCACGCAGTCAACCGACTGGTCCTCCAGCGGAATGGCCTGCGCGCGGCCCTGCTCGAACCTCAGGTTGGCGGCGGCATACGCGCTGCGGGCGTGCTCGACCGCGGCCGTGTCTACCTCGACGCCGACGACCGACCGTGCCGCCTGGGACAGGAGCGCGCTGCCGTATCCTTCTCCGGAAGCAATGTCGAGCACATCGAGCCCCCGGCACATCTGCCGGGCCAGGAAGTAGCGATGGAGATGCTCGACCTCGACCTGGCCGCTGATCCCCATGATCATCCGCTCGCCAGTCCAATCCAGGCCATGGCTCGGCTTCGGCGTCTGAAACAACTCACCCATGGCCCTTTAGTCCCTCACAGCGAGCGGGCAAGAACCCGGACGGCCGAATATGGTCGCAGGCATGCTAATGGCTCATTACAAGCTCGGACAGCCGAAGGCGTACCCGCCAACAGAAGTTTAGGCCCCAGCACTGCACAGCACAGCGAAATCGGGACGCACTTCAACATAGCAACGAGATCATGCGACAACCTGTACCTGTCGGTTGCATAGCCTGTCCCCGAATACCTTGTCCATCCTGCATCGGTCACATTGTCCGCGTGATGTGACCCGAAGATGGTGAGCCGGCAATATAATTGGACCTCTTCGGGAGCTGCTGCAATCAGCTTACAATCTTAGTTTGTAGGCCGCGCGCCCGACTTGTGCACGATATCCGCAAGGCTGCCCACCGGACATGCCGCGGTGCGGTGCGATCCATGCCGCGGTGCGCCAAAATGCGTCACGCCCGCTTCTGAGGCAATTTCATTGCGAATCGGCAGGGAACAACGAAATTGCAGGGTGCGACACTCCATGTCAGCCTAAAGTCGAACGGCTGAGGGCCGCCGTTCCGGCGGGACCCGGCATCGCTCCAGGTGCCCCGCCGCAGCGGCCGAAAAGACGAGCCGGCACGGAGGCGCCAAAATGGCATTGAAGCCCGTCTCGCTGGAGGACAAGTACGACCTCGGCCAGGAGCGCGTGCTCGTCTCGGGCACCCAGGCGCTGGTGCGCCTCGCCCTCATGCAGAAGGCGCGCGACCAGCGCGCCGGTCTGAACACGGCGGGCTACGTCACCGGGTATCGCGGCTCGCCGCTCGGCGGGCTGGACCAGCAGTTCACGCGCGCCGAAAAGGTGCTCGCGGCCAACGACATCCGCTTCCAGCCGGGGCTCAACGAGGACCTCGCCGCCACCGCCCTGTGGGGCTCCCAGCAGGCGGAGCTGCGCGGCGAGGGCCGGTTCGACGGCGTGTTCGGCCTCTGGTACGGCAAGGGGCCGGGGGTGGACCGCTCCGGCGACGTGTTCCGCCACGCCAACAATGCCGGCACCTCCCGCCATGGCGGCGTCATCGCTTTGATGGGCGACGACCACACCTGCGAATCATCCACCACCGCCCACCAGAGCGAGTTCCACTTCGTGGACGTGATGATCCCCGTGCTGAACCCTGCCGGGGTGCAGGAGATCATCGACTACGGGCTTTATGCATGGGCGCTCTCGCGCTTTTCCGGTGCCTGGGTGGGCCTCAAGGCGGTGAAGGACACCATCGAATCCACCGCCGTGGTGGACGGCCGGCTCGACCGCGTGGGCATCGTGCTGCCCGAGGATGTGGTGATGCCCCCTGGCGGCCTCAACATCCGCCTCGGCGACACGCCGGTGGCCCAGGAGGAGCGGCTGCAGGAATACAAGCGCGACGCGGTGCTCGCATTCCTGCGCGCGAACGCGCTCAACCGCCTGGTCACCTCCGGCGGGCCGCGCGCGCGCATCGGCATCGCCACCGTGGGCAAGAGCTATCTCGACGTGCGCCTCGCCCTCGACGAGCTGGGCATCGACGAAGTGCGCGCCAACGCTCTCGGCATCCGCATCTGGAAGGTGGGCTGCCCCTGGCCGCTGGAGCCCGAGGGCCTCAGGGCATTCGCGCGCGGCCTCGACCTCATCATGGTGGTGGAGGAGAAGCGCTCCCTCATCGAGGTGCAGCTGCGCGAGGAGCTCTACGGCACGGCCGACCAGCCCCGCTGCATCGGCAAGAAGGACGAGGCGGGGCGCTGGCTGTTCCCGGTGAAGGGCGCGCTCGACCCCAACGACATCGCCATCGCCCTCGGCCGGCGCCTCATCGCCTATGGCCCCATCCCCGACATCGCAGCCCGCGTGGCGAAGCTCGAGGAAGCACAGGCAGCGCTGTCGACCACGGCGGACGTGGCCGCCCGCATCCCCTATTTCTGCTCCGGCTGCCCGCACAATTCCTCCACGCGGGTGCCTGCGGGCATGCGCGCCTATGCGGGCATCGGCTGCCACTACATGGTGCAGTGGATGGACCGGCAGACCACCGGCTTCACCCAGATGGGCGGGGAAGGCGCCAACTGGATCGGCGAAGCGCCGTTCTCGAAGCGCACCCATGTGTTCCAAAATCTCGGCGACGGCACCTACAACCATTCGGGCGTTCTCGCCCTGCGCGCCGCCTGCGCGGCCAGGGTGAATGTCACCTACAAGATCCTGTTCAACGACGCGGTGGCCATGACCGGCGGCCAGCGCCACGAGGGCGGCCTCACCGTGCCCGTCATCGCCCGGCAGGTGGCGGCGGAAGGCGTGGAGCGGGTGGTGGTGGTCACCGACGAGCCCGGCAAGTATCCGCCCAACACCTTCTGGCCGGCGGGCCTCACCATCCATCACCGCGACGCGCTGGACGACGTGCAGCGCGAGCTCGCGGCCGTGCCGGGCGTGACCGTGCTCATCTACGACCAGACCTGCGCCGCCGAGAAGCGGCGCCGGCGCAAGCGCGGCGCCTTCCCGGACCCGGACCGGCGCGTCATCATCAACGAGCGGGTGTGCGAAGGCTGCGGCGACTGCGGAGTGAAATCCAACTGCGTCTCGGTGCAGCCGCTGGAGACCGAGTGGGGGCGCAAGCGGGAGATCGACCAGTCCTCCTGCAACAAGGACTTCTCCTGCGTGAACGGCTTCTGTCCCTCGTTCGTCACCGTGCACGGGGCAAGGCCCAGAAAAGCCGAGGCTGCGGTGGCCGGCGCCGCGCCCTGGCCGGAGCTGCCGGAACCGCGGCGGCCCGAGATCCGCGGCACCTATTCCATCATCGCCACCGGGGTCGGCGGCACCGGGGTCGTCACCATCGGCGCCATCCTCGGCATGGCCGCGCACCTGGAAGGCAAGGCCTGCGGCATGATCGACATGGCCGGGCTCGCCCAGAAGGGCGGCGCGGTCTTCAGCCACATCCGCCTCGCACAGGACCCCGCAGACATCACCGCCATCCGCGTGCCGGCGCGCGGAGCTGACCTGGTTCTGGGCGGCGACATGGTGGTGGCGGGCACGCGCAAGGTGCTGGCGGCGGTGAAGCCCGGCGAGACGGTGATGGTGGTGAACACCCACGAGGTGATGCCCGGCGACTTCACCCGCAACCCCGATTATTCCCTGCCGGTGGAGCGCCTGCGCCGCGTCATCTCCGCCTCCGCCGGGGCCGGCAACACGCACTTCGTGGAGGCGAGCCGCCTTGCCGCCGCGCTGTTCGGCAATGCGCTGGCGCAGAACATCTTCCTCCTGGGCTACGCCTGCCAGCTCGGCGCGCTGCCGGTCTCCGCCCAGGCGCTGGAGCAGGCCATCACGCTCAATGGCGAGGCGGTGGCCATGAACCAGGCCGCCTTCCTCTGGGGCCGGCGCGCCGCCCATGACCTTTCCGCCGTGGAGGCGGTGGCCGCGCCGAAGGGCGAGGCGCGCAGCGATGCGCGTCGCCTGTCGGCGAGCCTGGACGAGATCATCGCCCGGCGGGTGGAGGAGCTGACGCGCTACCAGGACGCCGCCTATGCCGCGCGCTACCGGCTGCTGGCGGAGCGCGCCCGCCGCCGCGAGGCGGAAGCCGCGCCCGGCCGCTCCGGCCTGGCCGAGGCCGTGGCGCGCGGCTTCTTCAAGCTGATGGCCTACAAGGACGAATACGAGGTGGCCCGCCTCTACGCCGATGGCGACTTCCGGCGACAGGTGGACGCCGCCTTCGAGGGCAACCTGAAGCTGGAATTCCACCTCGCCCCGCCCCTCTTCGCCCGGCCCGATCCGCAGACCGGCGAGCCGCGCAAGCTTTCCTTCGGCCCCTGGATGCTCAAGGCGCTGGCGCTGCTGGCGAAGCTCAGGGGGCTGCGCGGCACGCCCCTCGACATCTTCGGCTACGGCGCCGAGCGGCGCATGGAACGCGCGCTGATCGCCGACTACGAGCGGCTGATGGACGAGGTGCTGGCCGGACTCGACCGGGACAATCATGCCCTGGCCACGGCGCTGGCCGCCATCCCCGAGAAGATCCGGGGCTACGGGCCTGTGAAGGCCCGCCATCTGGCGGCGGCGAAGGCGGAGGAAGCGGAGCTTCTGGCGCGCTTCCGCGCCCCGCCGGCGGCACGAGCGCAGGCGGCCGAGTAATGCTGGAGGCCCGTGAGCTTGCTTCCTGGGCCGTCGCCCCGGCCCGCACGGCGCTGGAGCGAAACTGAACGGGCGCTGGTCGAAGGCCGAGGGGCGACGGCATAAGGCCCCGCCCGCGTTTCACCGGGAGCAAAACACCTTTGCCCGCCGACGGGGAGATCCCCTCCAGGATGCACCTGGGCAACGCCCTCCCCCGCCCCGCCGACGAGAGCGGGTGGGACGACAAGGCCTTGCAGTGGCTGGAAAATCCGCGTGACGATAGGGAGCGCTCGGGCGCCGGGCCCGCGCCGCCCGGCGGCCGGTCGGTCCGCGCCGCTCCCGCCCGGCGCCGCGAGAGGGCCGTTGCGCGGCCGGCGGGTGCATGCCATGCCGCCGGGCCTGCCGCGCCCCCTTATCCTGAGCCGAAGCCGCGGCGCCCGCCATTCGAGGATCGATCCATGCCCGCCACCGAAGCCGACCTGCTGCGCCGCCTCATCGCCGAACGGGCCGAGGACCGGCGCCGCTTCCTGGCCGAGCTGGTGAAGGTGCCCTCCGACAACCCGCCCGGCGACTGCGCCCCCCACGCGGCCCGCGCCGCCGCGCTGCTGGAGGAACTCGGCTTCACGGTGGAGCGCCATGCGGTGCCCGAGGCGACGGTGAAGGCGGCGGGCATGGTCTCGGTGACCAACCTCATCGTGCGCCATCGCTTCGGTGCCGGACCCACCGTCGCCCTCAACGCCCATGGCGACGTGGTGCCCCCCGGCGAGGGCTGGACCCACGACCCCTACGGCGCCGAGGTGGTGGACGGGGTGATGTATGGCCGGGGCGTCGCGGTCTCGAAATCCGATTTCGCCACCTATGCCTTCGCCCTCGACGCGCTGAAGCGCTCGGGCCTGCCGCTGAGGGGCGCGGTGGAACTGCACCTCACTTATGACGAGGAGATCGGCGGCGAGGTGGGGCCGGGCTGGCTGCTGGCGCAGGGCCTCACGAAGCCCGATTATGCCGTTTCGGCCGGCTTCAGCTATGCCGTGGTGTGGGCCCACAACGGCTGCCTGCACCTGGAGGTGGAGGTGAGCGGCCGTTCCGCCCACGCCGCCATTCCCGCCACCGGCATCGACGCCCTGGAGGCGGCGACGCACATCCTCTCGGCCCTCTATGCCTATCGCGACACGCTGAAGGGCAAGCTCTCGGAGGTGGCGGGCATTGGCGCGCCACAGCTCAACGTGGGGCTCATCTCCGGCGGCATCAACACCAATGTGGTGCCGGACCGGGTGGTGTTCCGCCTCGACCGGCGCATCGTGCCGGGCGAGAGCCCGGAGCAGGTGGAGGAAGAAGTGCGCGCGGTGATCGCCCGCGCCGCGGCCGATTTCCCGCAGGCGCGGGTGGCGGTCCGCCGCATCCTGCTGGCACGGCCGCTGGTGCCGGGCGAAGGCGCGCGGCACCTCGCCTCCGTCATCTGCCGCAACGCCTCGGCCGTGGTGGGAGAGGAGGTGCGCCCCACCGGCGTGCCACTCTACACCGACGCGCGGCTCTATGCGGAAGCGGGCGTGCCCGTGGTGCTCTACGGCGCCGGCCCCCGCACCATCGAGGAGGCCAACGGCCACCGCGCGGATGAGAACCTGCGCCTGTCCGACCTCGACAAGGCGACCGAGGTCATGGCCCTGACCCTGCGGGACCTGCTGGGCTGAGGGCGGAGGAAGGACGGCGCCTTCCGCGAACGGAAGGGCAGGCGCCGATGGCGACAGCGGCGTGAAAGACCGAAGGCCCGCGAGCTTTTCTCACGGGCCGTTCTTTTGGGCGGCTGGCCATGGCCGCGCTGCGCTTCAAGGGGAGCTCAACCGGCACCGGCGAGGATCGGGGAAGACGGCTGAACCGCACGCCGCTCCGCCGCCGCACGGCTTTTGCCATCGTGTGCACCAGGAAAACACCCGCCGGACAACGCCGGGAACGGCGGCCTTCAGGCAGCACCGCCAAAGCCCTTCACGGGCTCAGGGCCCGCCGGACATGAAGAATGACGTCCGCGCGCCCCAGGCTTTCGCCGGAGCGCGACTTGCCGTCGACTTTTTTGATTTCTGGAAGTGGTGGGCGCACTAGGGCTCGAACCTAGGACCCGCTGATTAAGAGTCAGCTGCTCTACCAACTGAGCTATGCGCCCGTCCGAGGTGTCTCGGAAGAGGGCGTCGATGTAACAAACCCCCGGGGGCCTGGCAACCCCCTCCCCCCGGGAAAATGCGCAGGCCTGGGGATAACTCGGTTCGGAGCGATGTCCCTCCGCCGCAAGGAAACCTGCAGGCGCAAGCCTTACAGTGAGGAAACCAGGTGCCCGCCATCCACCACCAGTGAGGTACCGTTCATGTAGGCGGACGCCTCCGAGCACAGGAACAGCAGCGGCCCGGCGAGGTCCTCAAGGCGGCCGAGCCGGCGGCTCGGGATTCGCCGCACCAGCGCCTGCCCGGCCTCGGTGGAGAAGAAGTCGCTGTTGATGTCGGTTTCCACATAGCCGGGGCACAGCGCATTGGCGCGGATGCCGTGGCGTGCCCATTCGAGCGCCATGGAGCGGGTGAGCTGCACCAGCCCGGCCTTGGAGGCCGCATAGGCCGCCACCTGCCCCGCCACCCGATGGCCGAGGATGGAGGCGACATTGACGATGACGCCCCCGCCCTGCCGCTCCATCTGCCGTGCCGCCCCCTGGGCGCAGAGAAACGCCCCCTTGAGGTTGGTGTCGACGACGCGGTCCCAGCTCTCCTCGCTCATATCCATGAGCGGCACGGTGGCGGTGACGCCGGCATTGTTGACGAGCACGTCGAGCCGCCCGAACGCGCCGGCCGTGGCGGCCACGCCCGCCGCCACTGAAGCGGCGTCGGTGACATCGAGCGCCAGCGGCAGGGCCGTGCCGCCGGCGGCGGCGATGCGGTCGGCGACCGCGGCGCAGGCGTCCTGCTTGCGGGCGCCGAGGGCCACCTTCGCCCCGGCCGCCGCCAGCTGCTCGGCAAAGTACGCGCCAAGCCCCTGCGATGCTCCGGTGACGAGCACCGCCCGCCCCTCCAGGGATACCTGAAATGCCATGGACGCCTCCCGTGCGTTGCGCCCGCCGGAGCCGCGTGGAGCCACGGCCCCTTTTCTGAACGAGCGCTCGCTTTTTTAATGGAGCGGGACCCGCCCGGCAAGCGCCACCTCCCGCACCCCGCCGCGCGGCGACGTATTGCCAACGTCCGCGCCTGCTCTTCTTCGCTGTGGAGGAAGGCGCCACGAAACAGGGAAGCTTTCGGCAGATTTGTGCTAAGCACAATTCCGTACTTGCGTATGCTGCAGTGCCGTCATCCTTTTGCAGTGGATTTGCTCTAGGCGTGAGCGCCGTGCAAAGCAGCCGGGAGAGGGTCTCTCATGTTTTCGCTGGCCGGAAAAAAGGCGCTCGTCGTGGGCGTGGCGAACGATCAATCCATTGCCTGGGGCTGCGCAAGGGCCCTCCGCGAGCAGGGCGCGGACTTGGCCATCACCTATCTCAACGACAAGGCCGAGCACCATGTGCGGCCGCTGGCGGAGTCGATCGGGGCGGAGCTGATCCTGCCCCTGGACGTGACCGACGACGTCCAGCTCGAGGCCGTCTACGCCACCATCACCGAGCGGTGGGGTCGGCTCGACACGGTGCTGCATTCCATTGCCTTCTGCCCGCGCGAGGACCTGCACGGGCGCGTGGTCGATTCCTCACGCCAGGGCTTCGCCATGGCGATGGACGTGTCGGTGCACTCGTTCCTGCGCATGGTGCGCCTCGCCGAGCCACTGATGGGCGCCGGCGGCACCTGCATGACCGTCTCCTTCTACGGCTCCGAGAAGGTGGTGGAGAATTACAACATCATGGGCCCCGTGAAGGCGGCGCTGGAAGCCTCGGTGCGCTATGTCGCCGCGGAGCTGGGCGAGAAGCGCATCTCCGTGCACGCCCTCTCGCCCGGACCGCTGAAAACCCGCGCCGCCTCCGGCATCGCGGAGTTCGACGAGTTGCTGGAGCTCGCAGCCGCGCGCGCGCCCACCCACCTGCTCGCCACCATCGAGGACGTGGGCGCCTATGCCGCCTTCCTCGCCAGCCGCGAGGCTGCCAACGTGACCGGCGGCGTGCACCTCATCGACGGCGGCTACAGCATCATCGGCTGAGCGCACCGCCGTGCCCGCTTTTCCCGGCCAGCCGGCGCAAGGCCCGGAAACGAGCGTTTCCTCTCGGACCACTCCAAGGTAAGGTTCCACCGCAATGATGCGCGAAAACAAGACCTTCGACGAGCTCAAGCCGGGCGATAGCGCCGAGCTGCGCCGCGCCTGCACCACCGACGACCTCATCGTCTTCGCCAATGTCTCCGGCAACCACAATCCGATGCACCTGCCGAACCAGGACATCGACGGCGACGGCAAGGCCGACGTGGTGGTGGCGCCTTCCATGTGGGTGGGCTCGCTGATTTCCGCGGTGCTGGGCAATGTGCTGCCCGGCCCCGGCACCCTCTACCGCACCCAGGCATTCCGCTTCCACGCCCGCGCCTCCGCCGGCGACGAGCTGGATGCGAAGGTGACCGTGATCGACAAGGACCCGGACGGGTCCGTGCGCCTCTCCACTGAGGTCAGGCGCGTCGCCGACGGCAAGCTGCTGCTGGAAGGCGAAGCCGTGGTGGAGGCCCCCCGGGCCAAGTACACCTACGAAGAGCAGGAGCTGCCCGGCCTCGTGGTGCAGCGCCACCGCCACTTCGACGCCCTGCTGGAACGCGCCGAGAGCCTGCCGCCCCTGTCGGTGGCCGTGGTGGCGCCCGAGGAGCCCGCCTCCCTGGGCGGCGCGCTCCTGGCCATGAGGGAAAAGCTCATCACGCCGATCCTGGTGGGCAGCGCGCGCAAGATCGAGGCCGCCGCCAAAAGCCTCGGCCTGAGCCTCGACGGCGTCGAGGTCATCGACGTCCCCGAGCACGCCGCGGCCGCCAACACGGCGGTGGACGTGGTGGCCGATGGCCGCGCCCAGGTGCTCATGAAGGGCCACCTGCACACGGACGAGCTGCTGAAGGCGGCCCTGCGCAAGGAGCGCGGCCTCAGGATCGGCCGCCGCTTCACCCATATCTTCGTCATGGACGTGCCGGGCCTCGCCCATCCCCTGCTGGTGACGGACGCCGCCATCAACATCGCGCCCGACCTGCTCACCAAGGTGGACATCTGCCAGAACGCCATCGACCTCGCCATCTCGCTGGGCATCGAGACCCCCAAGGTGGGCGTGCTCTCGGCGGTGGAGACGGTGAACCCGGCCATCGCCTCCTCGGTGGACGCGGCGCTGCTCTCCAAGATGGCCGAGCGCGGTCAGATCACCGGCGGCCTCGTGGACGGGCCGCTCGCCATGGACAATGCGGTGGACATCACCGCCGCCCGCATCAAGGGCATCCGCTCGCCGGTGGCGGGCCGGGCCGAGGTGCTGGTGGTGCCGGACCTCGACGCCGGCAACATGCTGGCCAAGCAGCTCACCTTCATCTCCCACGCCGAGGCCGCCGGCCTCGTCATGGGCGCGAAGGTTCCGATCATCCTCACCTCGCGCGCCGACGGCGAGAAGGCGCGCCTTGCCTCCTGCGCGGTGGCGGTAGTGCATCAGGCCCGCGTCATGGCCGAGAAGGCTGCCGCCGAGAAGGAGGGCGTGTGACATGGTGCGTCCCGTCGCCCTCACGCTGAACGCCGGCTCGTCGTCCCTGAAGTTCAGCCTCTACGACATCTCCCAGGGCTCGGTGGAGCCGACCCTGATGGCGGTTGGCCAGGTGGACAGCATCGGCGGCAAGCCGAAGCTGAAGGCCACCCTGTCCCCGGCCTCGCCCGCCATCACCCGCGAACTCACGCTCACCGACGCGCGTGACCACACCTCCGCCCTCGCCACCGCCCTCGGCGTGCTGCGCGTGCAGTATCCCGAAGCGCGCGCCTGCGTGGTGGGTCACCGGGTGGTGCACGGCGGCCCGCACTTCGCCGCCCCCGTGGTGGTGACCGACGCGGTGATGAACGAGATGCGCGAGCTCTCGCCGTTCGCGCCCATCCACCAGCCGCACAACCTCGCCGGCATCGAGGCCGCCAAGGCCGCCTTCCCCGAGGCGCTCCAGGTGGCCTGCTTCGACACCGCCTTCCACCGCGCCCACCCCAAGGTGAACGACGTCTTCGCCCTGCCGCGCGAATATTATGACAAGGGCGTGCGCCGCTACGGCTTCCACGGCCTCAGCTACGAGTACATCACCGGCGAGCTGAAGAGCATCGCGCCGCTGCTGCACGACGGTCGCGTGGTGGTGGCGCACCTGGGCAACGGCGCCTCCATGTGCGCCATCCTGGGCGGGCGCTCGGTGGCGTCCACCATGGGCTTCACCGCCCTCGATGGCCTGCCCATGGGCACCCGCTGTGGCCAGATCGACCCCGGCGTGATCTTCTACATGGTGCAGCAGGAGGGGAAGACCATCGACGAGGTCCGCGACCTCTTCTACTATAAAAGCGGCCTGCTCGGCATGTCCGGCATCTCCAACGACATGCGCACCCTGGAGGCGGCCGACGTGCCGGAGGCCCACGAGGCCATCGACTACTTCGTGTTCCGCATCCGCCGCGAGCTGGGCGGCCTCGCCGCCGCCCTGGGCGGCCTCGACGCGCTCATCTTCTGCGGCGGCATCGGCGAGAATTCGCGCAAGATCCGTCGCCGCATCTGCGAGGGCATGAGCTGGATCGGCCTCGAGCTCGACCACGACCAGAACGACGTGGGCGCCCGCGTCATTTCCACCGAGTTCAGCCGCGCCCGCATCATGGTGATCCCCACCAACGAGGAGCTGGTGATCGCCCGGGCCTGCAAGACCCTCCTGGCCAACCAGCACGCGAAGGCCGCCGAATAGCCACGGACGCGGCCGGGCGGAACCTTCCGCGCCGGTCGCGGCCATCGAGCGAAGCCGCCCCCGAACGGCGGCATGTCCGGCCCGGCCGGCCTGCCGCGCGAGACGAGAGGAAACTCCATGAAGAAGGCCATCAAACCGGAAGACGCCGCCGCGCTCATCCCCGACGGGGCGAGCGTGCTCATCGGCGGCTTCATGGCGGTCGGCAGCCCCCTGCGCCTCATCGACGCCCTGGTCGAGCGCGGCGCGCGCGGCCTCACCGTCATCGCCAACGACGCCGGCCTGCCCACCAAGGGCATCGGCCGCCTGGTGCATGCGGGCGTCGTGAAGCACGCCATCATGTCCCACATCGGCCTCAACCCGGAGATCCAGCAGAAGATGATCTCCGGCGAGGTGACCGTGGAGCTGGTGCCCCAGGGCACGTTGGTGGAGCGCATCCGCGCTGCCGGCATGGGCCTCGGCGGCGTGCTCACCGCCACCGGCATCGGCACCCCCGTGGAAGAGGGCAAGCAGGTGGTCGAGGTCGACGGCAAGCGCTACCTGCTCGAAAAGCCCATCCACGCGGATTTCGCCCTCATCGCCGCACGGCAGGCGGACTATGTGGGCAACCTCGAATATTCGCTCACGGCGCAGAACTTCAACCCCATCATGGCGCTCGCGGGCAAGACCGTGATCGCCGAGCCTGACGTGATCGTGCCCGTGGGCGTCATTCCGCCCGACGAGGTGCGCACCCCCGGCGTGCTGGTGGATCATCTTCTGGCGAGGGCCGCGTGATGAACGAAATGACAAAGCCGACCCCGGCCGCCGCCGGCAGGGAATGGAACCCCAAGTCCATCATCGCCGCGCGCGTG
This sequence comes from Xanthobacter sediminis, assembly GCF_043195015.1. Classification (NCBI taxonomy): domain Bacteria; kingdom Pseudomonadati; phylum Pseudomonadota; class Alphaproteobacteria; order Hyphomicrobiales; family Xanthobacteraceae; genus Xanthobacter; species Xanthobacter sediminis. The sequence continues at coordinate 108,957 of NZ_JBAFWH010000003.1, forward strand.
GCGCAGGAGCTGAAGCCGGGCATGCTGGTGAACCTGGGCATCGGCCTGCCGAGCCTCGTCGCCAACTTCCTCAAGCCCGGTGCCGACGTGTTCTTCCAGGCGGAGAATGGCGTCATCGGCCTCGGCGCGCACCCGCCGGAGGGCATGGAAGACCCCTACCTCACCGATGCCGGCGGCGGATTCGTCTCCGCCGTGCCGGGCGCGGCCTCCATCGACAGCTCCATGAGCTTCGGCCTCATCCGCGGCGGCCATCTTGACCTCACCGTGCTGGGCGGCCTGCAGGTGGACGAGCGCGGCTACCTCGCCAACTGGATGGTCCCCGGCCAGAAGGTGCCCGGCATGGGCGGCGCCATGGACCTCGTGGCCGGCGCCAAGTCGGTGATCGTCGCCATGCAGCACGCCGCCAAGGGCGACCCGAAGATCGTGCCGGAATGCACCCTTCCGCTCACCGCCGCCCGCCGCGTGACGCTGATCGTCACCGAGATGGCGGTGATCCGCCCCACCGACGACGGCCTCGTGCTGCAGGAGCGCGGGCCCGGCGTGTCGGTGGAGGAGATCTTGGCCGCCACCTCCGCCAGGCTCATCGTGCCGGACGACGTGCCGGAGATGGTGCTGGACTGAGCCCCACGGGGCGCCCGCCCCGGCGGGCGCCTTTCATCCCCCCGGACAGCCCGACAACAGGCGGCGCCTGCAACGGCGAGCGCGGGCCGTCATCATGTATTGCCGCTCACAGGTCCACGTAAACGAACCTGTCGGCCTTGAGTGTGGGGTAGTTCGCCCGCAGCGCGACGGCGAGCTTGCCGATCAGGGCCTTGTCCCCGGCGGCGGAGGGGCCGACGAAGTCCGTGCCCGCCATCCAAGTCTCGAAGAAGCAATGCAGGGTCTCGTCATAGTCCGCCCCGGTGGGGTTCGCGGTCTTGTCGGCGAGATCCGCGACACCGAGGGCGCTGACCTCCAGCCGCCAGTCACGGTCATCCGACACAGAGGCGATGAGCCGGGCAAGATCGGCGTCGGTCCATTCGGTCTTGAGATCGAGGGGCATGGCAATCTCCTAAGCGGGCGCGCGACATCCTCTGCGCGCGCCAATGGCAATGCCCCCTCTCCAAGCAAATTCCGGTCCAGCAGGACAAGCGCCGGCGGCGGCCGTAGGGCGCCAGGGTCCGGCAGGCGCCGGCCACTTTGGCCCACGGCCGGCGCGCCCGACTCACGGCGCTTTGGTCCAGACCGCGCAGCGTTTGCACGAAAACGATCAGCCCCAGCGGAAACCGGGGCTGAAGCACCATGCCGAAGGCTCGCGTGCCGTCTCGATCGCCTGTGTGCAGCCCCCCGCACGGAGCGTAACCAAGGCCGTTCCGGCGGCGCTCGAAGACCGGCTCGACGGCGTCAGCGCGCGCCGGGATAAAGCGGCGCGAGCCGGGCGCCGGAGAGCCGCTTGACCGCGCGCGCCTGCCGCCGCGCCCGCTCCAGCGCGCGCAGCATCGCCCGCCCGTCCCAGTCGCGGCGATCCCCGCCATAGAGGTGCCGGGCCAGCGCCTCGGCGGCGGCATCGAGCTCCGGAGCCGGAGCGGCGAAGGCGCCGAGGCTCAGGAGGCGCCCATAGGCCGCATGGGCGGCGCCGGCCTCGCCCTTGCGGCAGGCGGCGATGAGGTCGCTCATCACCTGCACGGGATCTTGCGGCACGGGCCGGAGCGGCGGGCGGCGGCGCCGGCGGGCGGCGGCCGGCGCGGCGATTTCCGCCCTCGCTCCGCGCGCCGCCCGCGTGCGGCGGCGCCAGACGAGGGCCAACACCAGCGCGCCGGCGAGCGCCGCCCCCAGCAGGCTCGCGGAAAGCCTGTGGGTCTGCAGCCAGCCGAGAACAGAGGGGCCCTCCCCTTCCATCGCGGCGTCGGGCACCGGCGCAGGGGCTGGCGACGCGGCCTGGATCGGGGCAGCCTGCGGCGCAAGCGACGCGGAGCTGTCGACGCCCGGCCGGATGTCGAGCGTCACCGCCGGCAGCACCGCCTTTTCCTGCCGGGCGGCGGCAAGGTTCCACCAGGGCACTTCGATCGCCGGCAGGCTCACCGGGCCGGGCCGGGTGGGCACCACCGAGAAGCGCTTGGTGAGCACGGTTCCCGCCACGCCGTCGATGAGGGTCGCCTCGGCGTGGCTGTCCTCCTCATACTGGCGCAGGCCGTCCACCGGCGCCGCCTCGATGGGCGGGAGCTGGTTCGCGCTCGCGCCCTTGGCGGTGACGGTGATGGTGCGGGTGAGCGTGTCGCCCACCTTCATCTGCCCGGGCGGAACCGACCACTCCTGCGAGATGGTGACGCCCTGCGCCGGCAGGAACCAGCCGCTCACGCCCTCCGGCCGGGCCTGCACGGTGACGGTCACCGGCTGCGACTTCACGGTAACGGCGCGCTCCGCGAGGCCGCCCATGGCCCCGCGCCCCAGCAGGCCTGGCAGATCCGACGCCGCGCCGCTGCCTGCGAAGCCGGGCACGCTGGCCTTGAGGCTGACCGGCGCGACGGTGATGACACCACTGCGCTGCGGCCGCATCAGGTAGCTCTGCTCGATGACCCGGTAGCGGCGCCGGCCGATGGTCTTCACATAGCTGCGCTGGCCGCCGTCCTCGGTGAAGGTGGCGCCCTCCGCCACCGGCTTTTCCATGGACCCGGCGCGCATGCCGAGGCTGTCGTAGATGCGCAGGGTGACCGGCACGTCGCTCTGCACGAAGGCCGGTGTGTCCGCCGCTTCGACGCGCACGAACAGGGGCTCGTCCGAAGCCTGGGCCCTGCCCGTGGCCGGGGCGGGCACCACCTGCACCTGCGCCGGCGGCGAGGCGAGGCCGCCCACGGTGAGCGAAGGCAGGGTCAGCGTGCCCGTGCGCTTTGGCGCCAGCGTCATCACCCATTGGTCCACGTGCACCGGCTTGCCGTTCACCATGGCGGCGTGACTGGCACGGCGGCGGTCGACGATGTCGAAGTCGCGCGTCAGCGCGGAGACGTCCGGCGGCTGCCAGCTCTCACCGTCGGTGAGGCTCAGAACCAAATCGAAGGTCTCGCCGGCCGTGACCACGAACCGGTCCGGCGCGGCGGTGAGGCTCGCGGCCCGCGCGGCGGCGCCAAGAGTGGCCGCCAGCAGCATGGCAGGGAGAAGGAAGAAACGGTGGCGCCGCTTCCCCGTCTCTTGGAATCGCAGCGGCACTCCAGATTCTGGAGTTGACGCGCCTTCTTCACGCGAACCGGTGTCCACTTCGCTCGAAAACGCTCTAGTCATCGTCGCGCACCGCCGCTCCGCTGCCGCCGTAATAGGTGCGAATGCGCGCACGCAGCAGCCCGGCCGGATCGTCCGGCACCATGCGCAGCGCCTGCTCGCTGTTCTGCTCCTGCTCGCTCATGGGCCGCAGCGCCACGGCGCCCGGTTGTCCCTGATCCGCCTTCTCGCCCGCTTCGCCGCCCGGGCGGGCAGCCTGAGGCGGAACTTGAGGCGCTCGCGGCGACTGCGGGCCGGGCCCCTGCGGCGGAGCCTGGGGCGGGGAAGGCTCGGCCTTCGGGGGGGCGGGCGGCGGGCTCTGCGCGGCGCCGGCCTGCTCCGGCTTCTGCGGCGGCTCGGCGCCCTTGGGTCCGGGGGGAGCGTTCTTGCCGTCGGCGGCATCCGGCGTGCTGGGCGCAGGCTTGCCCTCGCCCTCCTGGCCAGGGGCCGGCTTGTCATTCCCCGCCTTCTCGTCCTGCGGCTTGCCGTCGTTGGATTTGCCGTCGCTGGGCTTGGCATCGCCGGGCTTGCCCTCGCCCGGCTTCTGCTCGCTCTTGGCGTCCGACTTACTGTCACCGGACTTGCTGTCTCCGGATTTGCCGTCAGCCTTGTTCTTATCCTGGCCGCCCTGCCCGCCACCGGAATCCTGGCCGCCGCCCTGGCCACCACCGCCGCCACCGCCCGACTGGTTCTGCTGCTGCTCCTGGCGCCGCCGCAGGAGCTGCTGCACCAGGTCGCGGTTGAACAAGGCATCGGCATTGGCGGCATCGCCCTTCAGAGCGGCGTCGTAGGCGGCGAGCGCTTCTTCCAGCTTGCCGGCGCGCGCCAGGGCGTTGCCGCGATTATAGTCGGCGCCCGGAAAGCTTCCGAAGGCGGCGGCGGCCTCATCGTAACGGCCGGCCTTGTAAAGGGCGCTCGCCTTCCAGGCAGGGTCCTCGAAATGCCCGGCGGCACCGGCGAAATCGCCGCCCGCGAAAGCGTCGGCGCCCTGCTGGTCCGGCCGCCGCCAGAGATCGGCCCAGCGCGCGCCCTGCGTCGAGGCCCCTTGCACGCGCGCCTCCTGGGCCCGCGCCTCGGCGGCGGGCAGCGCCAGCACGCCCAGCAGCAGCACGATGATGAAGCCGCGGCGGAACGCCAGCGGCGCCAGCACCAGCAGCACCGCCACCAGATAGGGGCCCGCATCGGCCCACTGGTCGGCGGTCATGCCATTGTCCTGGAGCGGATTACGAGCCGGCGCGTCGCGCGTGGCGGAGAGCACGGCGTCGAGGTCGCGGCCATCCACCGCGAGGGGCGTGAAGGTGCCGCGCCCGTCAGCCGCGAGCTGGGTGAGGCGCGCCTGGTCCATGCGGGTGAGCACCGGCGCCCCCCCGGCCCCGCGCACGATGCCGGACGGCCCCTTCAGCGGGCTGCCGGCGACGGTGCCGACGCCGATGACGCTGAGCCGGTAGCCCGCCCGCGCGGCCGCCTCCGCCGCGGCGCGGGTCTTGTCCGGGTCGTCGCCCAGGCCGTCGGTGACGAGCACGATGCGGCCTTCGCGCGCGCCGGCACCCTGCAGCAGTTCCACCGCCTTGGCGATGGCAAGATCGGGCCGGTTGGCGCCCACGGGCATCAGATCGGTGGCGAGCTCCGGCAGCATCTGGGCGATGATGCGCCCGTCCTCCGTGAGCGGGGCGGCCACGAACGGCACGTCGGCATAGACGATGAGGCCGACCTGCCCGCCCCGCATGCGGGCCACCACATCCTCGAGCTTGTGGCGGGCGGCGACGAGGCGGCTCGGGGCCTGGTCGGTGGCATCCATGGACCGGCCGAGGTTCAGCACCATCACCGTGGGGTCGAGCCGGTCGAGGGCGGGAGCAGGCAGCTTCTGCCAGGTGGGCCCGGCCATGGCGAGGCTCGCCAGCACCCACCCGGCGAGCAGGATCGCCAGCGGCCAGCGGCCGGCACCGCGCTCGCCCCGCACCGCCAGATGGCGCAGCAGGTGGGCGTCCACCACGCCGCGCCAGTCCTCGTGCCCGGCCCGCAGCGCCCGCCAGCCCGCGAAGGCAAGCAGCAGCGCCGGCACCAGCGCCAGCAGCCACAGGGGCCGCAGGAAGTGGAAATCCGCCGGGATCACGGCCGCGCCTCCCCGGCCGGAGAAGCGGACCGCCGGGGACGTGGCACCCCCGCGGGCCGCAGCAGCGCCGCGCCCGCAAGGAAGGAGAGCACCAGCGCTGCCCCGAGCGGCCACTGGAACAGCGCCACCGTGGCGTTCAGGTAGAGCGGATCGCCCGCCACCGGCTCCAGCCGGTCGATATCGGCATAGATGCCGGCAAGGCCCTGCACGTCGCGGGCGCGGAAGTAGCGCCCGCCGGTAATGGCGGCGATCTTGCGCAGGGCGTCCTCGTCCAGGTCGTTGGGCATGTTGACCATCCACGGGTTGTTCATGGCCCTGGGGTCGGCGCCCACGCCGATGGTGTAGATCTTCACATGCTCGCGCTTCGCCAGCTCCGCCGCCTGCATGGGGTCGAGCATGCCGGAGGTGTTGGCGCCGTCGGTGAGCAGGATCAGCACGCGCTGGTCGTCCGGCCGGTTGCGCAGGGTCTTGATGGCCAGGCCGATGGCGTCGCCGATGGCGGTCTCCTGCCCGGTCATGCCGATGCTGGAGGCGGCGAGCAGCTCGCGCACCACGTTGCGGTCGAAGGTGAGGGGCGCCTGCACATAGGCGCGGGTGCCGAACAGGATGAGGCCCACCCGGTCGCCGGTGCGGCGGGCGATGAAGTCGTCGGCCACCGCCTTCACCACCGAGAGCCGGTCCATGGGAATGCCGCGCACGGCGAAGTCCTGCCGCGCCATGGAGCCGGAGAGGTCCACCGCCAGCATCAGGTCCCGCCCCTCCACCGGCACGGCGATGGGCGGGCCCACATAAGTGGGCCGCGCCGCCGCCGTCACCAGCAGCAGCCAGGCGAGGGCGAGCGCCAGCATCCGCCAGGGGCGGGCCCGGCCCCGTCCGCCCACGAGCCCCTCGTCCTCCAGCTCGTGGAAGAAGGGCACCTTCAGCGCCCCCGCTTTGGGGGTGGGGGCCGCCGGCAGCAGCAGCCGCGCCAGCAGGGGCAGCGGCAGGAACAGGAAGGCCCAGAGCCATTGGAAGGTGATCATGCGTGGCCCCGGATCCAGCGCCGCACCGCCGCCACCAGGGCCGCGCGGTCGATCTCCTCCGCCTCGGGCGCGCCGGGCGGCAGATAAGGCGCCATGGCGAGGAAGCGGCCGATCTGCGGCGGCACGCCCTGCGGGCCGGCACCGACGAAACGCGCGAACGCCTCGCCGGTGAAGGCGGCGGCGGCGGCGTGCGGGTCGCGGCTCAGCAGCACCCTGCGCACCAGCACGGCGGCGGCCGCGCCCACCGCGCGGGTGTCGCCCTGCCGCGCCGCGCGCTTGAATTCCTGCAGGGCGCGATAGGCCAGCGTCTGCCGCCGCCGCCACTCCAGGAACAGGCCCAAGGCGGCGAGCGCCAGCATCAGCCCCGCCACCGCGAACCAGCCCGGCGCCGGCGGCCAGAAGGCCACCGCGTCCGGCAGGTGGATGTCGTGGAGGGTGGCAAGCGGGTCCGCGCCGGGGTCCAGTGTCACCGGCGGGCTCTGCGGGGGCAGAACGAGATCCTGCGCCATCAGCCCACCGCCCGGCGCGCGGCGCGGCCGGTTCCCAGCCGCTCGGGGTGGAGAAGGTCGCCCGCGTCCTGCCCGGTCTCCAGCGGCACGAAGGCCATGCCGTGCTGGCGGGCGAAGGTCTCGATGCGGGCGCGTCGGGCCGCGAAGCGCGCGGCATAGGCGGCCGCGAGGTCGCCCCGCGCCGGATCGAGCCGCGCCACCGCCTCGCCGTCGCTGATGCGGTAGGTGCCGCGCGGCGGCAGGCGCGCCTCCAGGGGATCGAAGGTGAAGACGGCGGTGGCCTGGCTCGCGTGGGAGAGGCGGTTCAGCTCGCGGGCGGCGGCGGCGTCGAAATCGGCGAAGTCGCTGGCGATGAACACCAGCGTGCCGGGCCGCGCCGCGCCACGCAGGCGGGCGAAGGCCTCCGCGAGGGTGGGTTCGGGCGCCGTCGCGGTCTCCTCCAGGCCGAAGCCCTGGGCGGTGGCCTCGGCCACGGCCTTCACGAAATGGAGGATGCGCCGCCGGCTGCGCTCGGGCCGGAAGGCGGCCAGCTCGAAGGGGGTCAGCACCACCCCGCCCACCCTGTCTCCCCCGGCGATGGCGACCCAGGTGAGCACCGCTGCCGCGCGCGCCGCCAGCACCGACTTGAAGCAGTCGCGGGTGCCGAAGCGCATGGCGCGGCGCGTGTCCACCAGCAGCAGCACCGGCCGCTCGCGCTCTTCCTGGAACAGCTTGGTGTGGGCCTTGCCGGTGCGTGCGGTCACGCGCCAGTCGATGGTGCGGATGTCGTCACCGGGCTGGTAAGCGCGCACCTCGTCGAATTCCATGCCGCGCCCGCGGAAGGAGGAGCGATGGCCGCCGAACTGGTGGGTGCGCACCTTGCCGCCGGGGGCGAAACCGCCCACCCCGTCGCCGGGCCGCGCCGCCACCAGCTCCTGCAGGCTGGCGACGAGGCCGTAGAGGGGATCGGCGGCCGTTTCGGCGGGCGCGGGCGGGGTCTGGGGCATGGCGTTCGCGGGTCAGCTCACGGGGACGCGGGCGATGAGGGCGTCGAGGAAGTCGTCGGCCCCCATGCCGTCGGCCTCGGCCTCGAAGGTCATGAGCACGCGGTGCCGCAGCACCGGCTTGGCCACCGCCTGCACGTCCTCCGGAGTCACGAAGTCGCGGCCCCGCAGCCAGGCGTGGGCACGCGCGCAGCGGTCGAGGGCGATGGAGCCGCGCGGGCTCGCCCCGAACGACACCAGCCCGTCCAGGTCGGAGCCGTAGAGGGTGGGGTTGCGGGTCGCGAACACGAACTGCAGCAGATATTCCTCCACCGCCTCGGACATGTAGGTGGAGAGCGCCGCGCGGCGGGCGGCGAAGATGGTGCTCTGGGAGAGCGGCGCGCCGACGCCCACCACCTCGCCGTTCGCCTCCCCGCGCACCAGGCGCAGGATGCGCCGCTCGGCTTCAAGGCTGGGGTAGTCTATCTTCACATGCAGCAGGAAACGGTCGAGCTGGGCCTCGGGGAGCGGATAGGTGCCCTCCTGCTCGATGGGGTTCTGGGTGGCCATCACCAGGAACAGCTTGGGCAGGGCGTAGGTGACGCCGCCCACGGTCACCTGCCGCTCGCCCATGGCCTCCAGCAGCGCCGCCTGCACCTTGGCCGGGGCGCGGTTGATCTCGTCCGCCAGGATGAAATTATGGAACACCGGGCCCGGCTGGAAGCGGAACGAGCCGTCCTCCGGGCGGAAGATGTCGGTGCCCGTGAGGTCGGAAGGCAGGAGGTCCGGCGTGAACTGGATGCGCTGCTCGTCGCAGTCGATGGCCTTGGCGAGGGCCTTGATGGCCTTGGTCTTGGCGAGACCCGGCGCGCCTTCCACCAGGAGGTGCCCGTCCGCCAGCACCGCCACCAGCAGCAGGTCCACGAACGCCGGCTGCCCGAGGATGCTGGCGTTCATGTAGTCGGCGAGGCGGGCGAACGCGCCGGCGAGGTCGGGGGCGGCCGGCTTCGCGGCAGCGGCGCTCGCACCCGCCGGGGCGCTGACGTCAAAGGCGGCATCGGGTGTCGAGGACATCGCGGGTCGGTTCCAGTTCGGGCGGTCGATGAGGCCCCTTATAGCGCTCTCGCGGCGCGATACGCACGGGTGCGCTGATCATCACTTCGCGCGCAAAAGGGGGCATGGCGGGGCGGGGCGCCGGCCTGCGTGCTCTTGACGCAGGCCGGCGCCCCGCCCCGCCGCCACGGCAGGCGGATCAGCACCGGCGCTCAATTCTCCCGCGGCACCCACGCCTTTCGCTGCGTCGGGAAGGCCCCTCCCCCGCTTGCCGCAGCCGGGTGCCACACCCAGTTGTGAAGGCGAAGCCCGTGCCGACGCCGGGCGCGCGTGTATGACTTGAGCCGGACAAGCCCATGATCGGGCAAGGGGGCGGTACGCAGATGAGCTGAGGCGGAATATGGCCCTTGGTGCGCCGCAGCATGCGGAGCGCACAGGCTGGTAACGGGCGCCCCGGCCGGGGCGCCGGCGCGGGCAAGGCCTGCTGGCGTCGCTCCTTATTCTCGCCTTTTCAATCTGTTCCGGTCCCCGTAAAGACATTGGTTACGAAACCGGCCTAGGGTCCGGGCAAGTGCCTTGAGGTGGGTCGCCGCAGTGCGGCAGCCAGCGGAAAGGCCGGCCCTTTCCGGGTCCGAGGAAAGGGCATCGCGGATCATGGCATCCGGCATCGCCTCGGACATGGTGTGGTGATCGTGGGCTGGCGTCGGCGGGGTGGGGCTCAATCTCCGGAATCACGGGATCCGGCGGGCCTGCGCGAGGCGGTTTCCGGGGGCTCAGCCTCGGGCAACCGCGGCATGGAAGACTGGCAGCCGGGGGACCGGGGCCGGGACGGCAGTGAGGCAGCCTTTCGAGCATCGAGGGTCATGGCGGAACCGACTTTCACACCGGACCCGGATTTCGACCCGGATCTGTACGACGAGGCCCCGCGGCGCCGCTGGCGCGCGGCGCATGTCGTCGCTGCAGGTCTCGTGGGCGTGTCGGTGATCGCCGTCGGTGCCTTCGCCGCCACCTCCGGCTTCGCGCGGATCGAGCCCGAAACCGCGGCCGACGGCATCGACTATGCCGCACTCCGGGCGGCCATCCACGCCGGCCCGCGCGTTTATACCCTGGCCAGCGCCGCCGATCCGGTGAGCCGGGCCGACGGCCTGCCGGCCTCTGGCGCTCTTTCCGTCGATTCCTACTGGATTCTCAGCCCCGGCCTCGCCGCGGCGCCACAAAGCTTCGCCACGCCGCCCCTCACGGCGGGCACCAACCCCGAGCGCGACGCGCGCATCGCCGCCATCATCGTCGAGAGCGTGCCGGTGCCCTCGCGCAATCCGCTGGTGGCCGGGCGCCTGCCGGAGGTGGAGCCCTCCGCCCCGCCGGTGCCGTTGCCGCTGGGCAATCCGCTGCTGCGGGCTCGCCGCCAGCTCGCCTCCCTCACCCCCGGCGACCTGCCGGAGATGCCGGCGCCCGCCAGCCGGCCCGCGGAGCCGGCTGCGCCCACCCCCGCATTGCCCGCGGCGCCGAGCGCACCCGCCGCGCCAGGCGCGGTAGAACAAGAAGTTCCCATGCCCACGCCGGGCAGCGGCTTCGCGCTCTACGACATCGAGGGGCGCACCCTCTACATGCCCAGCGGCGAAAAGCTGGAAGCCCATTCCGGCTATGGCGAGGCCATGGACGACATCCGGCAGGTGGCGCTGAAGATGCGCGGCCCCACCCCGCCCAACGTCTACACCCTGCGCCCGCGCGAGGCGCTGTTCCACGGGGTCGAGACCCTGCGCCTCAGTCCCGTGGGCGGCAGCAAGATGTATGGGCGCGACGGCTTTCTGATCCACCCGTTCATGATGGGCCCGCGCGGCGATTCCAACGGCTGCGTCTCCGTGAAGGAGCACACCAAGGTGCTGGAGGCCTACCGGCGCGGCGAGGTGAAGAAGCTGGTGGTCGTGGCGCGCCTGCCCAACAGCCAGAAGCCCGCTCCCTCGCTGCTCTCCTGGCTGATGCCGAAGCAGCAGACACCCGCACAGTGACCTGCGCGGCCTGCGCCGCCCGACCACCCCACCTCCCCGACATCGCGCCAGTGCTCACGCTTCGGCGGCAGTCGCGTGCTGGCGCGTCTGTCCTTTGCTCCGGCCTTGACCGGCGCCAAGCGCCCGCCGCCCGGTGGCGGGCAGCGCTCACGGGGGGATTCTCCCGGACGCGGCCCAGACGTGATCAAACGTCGGCCAGAAGGTTCACGGGTCCCTGGCGGCGCCATCCTCGACATTTCGGCGGTCGCCGTTTCCGCGTCCCCGCGGGCGGGCGCCTTGGCGGTTGTGGTACGTCTTGACACTCAGATATATCGAAAGATATGTTTGTGTCAGATCATATCTAAAGACATATCTTAGGAGTCTAAAATGTTCGGATGCCGATCCTTCCGGGATGAGGCCCGTTTCGCCGGAGAGGGCGGCCGGGGCGAAATGCACGGGCCGCGCGGCGGCCGTGGGCGCGGTGGTGGTGGCGGGGAGATGTTCCGCATCGGCCGCATGCTGGCCCATGGCGACCTGAAGCTGCTGGCCCTCTCCCTCATCGCGGAGCAGCCGCGCCACGGCTACGAGATCATCAAGGTGATCGAGGAGAAGACCGCCGGCTGGTATTCGCCAAGCCCGGGCGTGGTCTATCCCACCCTCACCTTCCTGGAAGAGGCGGGCTACGTGACCGCCGAGCCGGACGGCGCCAAGAAGCTCTATTCCATCACCGTCGAGGGCCGCGCCTATCTCGACGAGAACCGCGACTTCGCCGATGCCATCCTCGCCCGCCTCTCGCAGATCGGCGACAAGATGAGCCGCGTGCGCAAGTGGATGGGCTGGAGCGAGAGCGGCCCCAATGCCGGCGCCGAGCTGCCGCGCCTGGTGGAAGCCGCCCTCGAGAACCTGCGCGATACCGCCCAGCAGAAGCTGGAGCAGAGCCGCGCGGCGGAAACCCGCATCGTCGAGATCCTGGCCCGCGCCGCCGCCGAGATCCGTGAGGCGTGAGCGCCCGCCCCGGCGCCTCATTTGCGATGTGGCGCCAGGGGCTTTATTGAGCGCGCACGATCGCGCCGTCCCGCGCGCTGCCCTGGGCTTTCCATGTTCGCTCCCGAAACCGGCCTTCCCTTCGACGACATCCGCGCCCTCATCGCCACCATGCCCGGCCCCGATGAAGGCGCCCTCGGCGCGGCGCTGAAGCGCCAGAGCCAGCTGGTGAAGCCGCCGGGCGCCCTCGGGCGGCTGGAGGAGATCGCGGTTCACGTGGCCGCGTGGCAGGGCAATTCCATGCCTGTGGTCAACCGCCCCATGGTGGCCGTGTTCGCCGCCACCCATGGCGTGGCGGACCGGGGCGTCTCGCCCTATCCGGGCGCGGTGACCCGCCAGATGATGGACACCTTCACCGCCGGCAAGGCCGCCGTGAACCAGATCTGCGCCACCTTCGACGCCGGCCTGCGCATATTCGACCTCGCCCTCGACTATCCCACCCCCGACATCAGCCGCGAGGCGGCGCTGGACGAGAAGGCCTGCGCCGCCACCATGGCGTTCGGCATGGAAGCCATCGCCGGCGGCTCCGACCTGCTGTGCCTGGGCGAGATGGGCATCGGCAACACCACCATCGCCGCCGCCATCTGCCACGGCCTCTACGGCGGCACGGCGGAGGACTGGGTGGGCGCCGGCACCGGCTCCACCGGCGATGTGCTGGCGCGCAAGATCGAGGTGGTGCGCGAGGCGGTGGCCCTGCACAGGGACCACCTGAAGGACCCGCTGGAGCTGCTGCGCCGCCTGGGCGGGCGCGAGATCGCCGCCATGGCCGGCGCCATCCTCGCCGCCCGGCACGAGAAGGTGCCGGTGATCCTCGACGGCTATGTGGTGACCTCCGCCGCGGCGGTGCTGCACGCCATCGACCCCTCCGCCATCGACCACTGCCTCGCCGGCCACGTCTCCGCCGAGAAGGCGCACGGGGCGGTGCTGGAGCGGCTCGGCCTCAGGCCCGTGCTCGACCTGGGCATGCGGCTCGGCGAGGGCTCGGGCGCGGCGCTCGCCATCGGCGTGGTGAAAGCGGCGGTGGCGTGCCACCGCGGCATGGCCACCTTCGCCGAGGCCGGGGTTTCCCAGGACGACTGAATCACCGGAGCCGGCCCGCCCGGTGCCGGGATGTCCGCAGTTCCCAAAGCCTCCGTTTGCCGGTAGGATCACGAAATCCTGAAGCCAACGTGGGACGAACCGATCCGGCGTCACGATCACGTCGCGCCCGCGCGCGAAGGTGTGAGCCGGCAGAACACGCGACAATGCAGCAGCCCCGCAAGCTCTATGTGAAATCCTTCGGGTGCCAGATGAACGTCTACGACTCGCAGCGTATGGCGGACACCCTGGCGCGCGAGGGCTATGAGGAGACGCAGGACCCGGCCGATGCCGATCTCGTCATCCTCAACACCTGCCATATCCGCGAGAAGGCCGCCGAGAAGGTCTATTCGGAGCTGGGCCGCCTGCGCAAACAGAAGCAGGAAGCCGGCGCCGACACCATGATCGCGGTGGCCGGCTGCGTCGCCCAGGCCGAGGGTGCCGAGATCATGCGCCGCGCACCGGTGGTGGATCTCGTGGTCGGCCCCCAGAGCTACCACCGCCTGCCCGAGCTGCTGGCCGAGGCGAAGGCGGGCCGGCGCATGGTCGACACCGACTTCCCGGTGGAGGACAAGTTCGACCACCTGCCCGCTCCCACCCTCGCCGCCACCCGCTCCCGCGGGCCCGCCGCGTTCGTGACGGTGCAGGAGGGCTGCGACAAGTTCTGCACCTTCTGCGTGGTGCCCTATACCCGCGGCGCCGAGATGTCGCGCCCGGTGGCGAAGATCCTGGACGAGGCCCGCAGGCTCGCGGACCAGGGGGTGCGCGAGATCACCCTCATCGGCCAGAACGTCAACGCCTTCCACGGCGAGGGCGAGGACGGCGCCACCTGGGGCCTCGCCCGCCTGCTGGAGAAGCTGGCCGGCATCGCCGGCATCGCCCGCCTGCGCTACACCACCTCCCACCCGCGCGACATGGACGAGGCGCTGATCGCCGCCCACCGCGACCTGCCGCAGCTCATGCCCTATCTGCACCTGCCGGTGCAGTCCGGCTCCGACCGCATCCTCGCCGCCATGAACCGCAAGCATGGGCGCGATGCGTTCTTCGCGGTCATCGAGAAGATGCGCGCCGCCCGGCCGGACCTCGCGCTCTCGTCGGATTTCATCGTCGGCTTCCCCGGCGAGACCGACGCCGACTTCGAGGACACCATGGACCTGGTGCGCCGGGTCGGCTTCGCCAGCGCCTATTCCTTCAAGTACAGCCCCCGCCCCGGCACCCCCGCCGCCGAGCACGACGCCCAGGTGCCCGAGGCGGTGAAGAGCGAGCGCCTCGCCATCCTGCAGAAGGAGCTGGAGGCCTCCAAGGCCGCCTTCGACGCCGCCTGCCGCGGCCGCACCTTCGACATCCTGCTGGAGAAGCCCGGTCGCCAGCCGGGCCAGCTCATCGGCCGCTCGCCCTATCTCCAGAGCGTGGTGGTGAACGATCCCCCGGCCCGCATCGGCGACATCATCACCGTCACCGTCACCGATGTGGGGCCCAACAGCCTCGCCGGGCGCTGCGAGGGCGGCCCCGCCGCGCCGACCGCACCCGCGCAGATCACCCGTTCCCGTGGCCCGGCGACCCATGCGGCGCCCTTGGAGGCTTAGAGCTTGCGCAGACCCGGCAGCGACCGCGACCGCTCCGATCGCCCCGCGCAGGGCCCCGCCCGCGCGGCGGTGACCGCGCCCTGGGCCACCACGGACGAGGAGGCCCCCACCCATGTGGTGCTCGCCTTCGACGACAACCGTCTCGCCACCCTGCTGTTCGGCCACTACGGGCGCAACCTCGCCCTGATCGAGCGCAAGCTGGGCGTGAAGGCCGATTCGCGCGGCAACCACGTCACGCTCGAAGGCGGCCCGGAAGGCTGCGCGCAGGCCCGCGCGGTCCTGGAGCACCTCTATGAGGCGCTGAAGAAGGGGCGCGACATTTCCCAGGGCGATGTGGACGGCGCCATCCGTGAGGTGACGTCGCAAGGCTCGCTGTTCGATTTCGACCCCGCCGCCCAGCGCCAGAACTTCGACGAGATCCAGCTCCGCCGCCGCCCGGTGCGGGCGCGCACCGCAGCGCAGGATGCCTATATCCGCGCGCTCAAGCGGCACACGCTGGTGTTCGGCGTCGGCCCCGCGGGCACCGGCAAGACCTGGCTGGCGGTGGCCTATGCGGTGCATCTGCTGGAACGGCGCATGGTGGACCGCATCATCCTCTCCCGCCCGGCGGTGGAGGCGGGTGAGCGGCTCGGCTTCCTGCCCGGCGACATGAAGGACAAGGTGGACCCCTACCTTCGCCCCATCTACGATGCCCTGTACGACCTCATGGACCGCTCGTTCGTGGAACGGTCGCTGCAGTCGGGCGAGATCGAGATCGCGCCGCTCGCCTTCATGCGCGGGCGCACGCTCTCCAACGCCGCCGTCATCCTGGACGAGGCGCAGAACGCCACCTCCATGCAAATGAAGATGTTCCTCACCCGCCTCGGCGAGAACTCCCACATGATCGTCACCGGCGACCCGAGCCAGACCGACCTGCCCGGCGCCCAGACCTCCGGCCTCGCGGAGGCGGTGGGGCTTCTGGAGGGCGTGGAGGGCGTGGGCGTGTGTACTTTCAAGGCGGAAGACGTGGTGCGCCACGAGTTGGTCGGCCGCATCGTCGCTGCCTATGAGCGCGCTAGCGCGCCGCGCAAGCTCACGGCGGAGGGCTGAACCATGGCCGACACCGAACTTCTGCCCCCCGACGCGGTCGAGATCGACGTGCTGGTGGAGGTGCCCCTGTGGTCCGCACTGCCGGACGCTGAGGGTATCGTCGTGGGCGCCGCCCTGGCGGCCCTTGCCGCCGTGCCCGAGGAGGTGCCCGCCCCCGCGGAGATGAGCATCACCCTCACCGACGACGCCCACATCCAGGTGCTGAACCGGGAGTGGCGCGACATGGACAAGGCCACCAACGTGCTCTCCTTCCCCGCCCCGGAGCTGCCGGAGGACATGGAGGACGCGCCCCAGCCCCTGGGCGACGTGATCGTCGCGTTCGAGACGCTGAAGCGCGAGGCGGAGCTGGAAGACAAGGCCATCGCGCATCACCTCACCCATCTGGTGGTGCACGGCACCCTGCACCTGCTAGGGTATGATCACATCGAAGACGACGAAGCAGAAGAAATGGAGGGCTTGGAGCGCCAGATCCTTGCCGGGCTCGGGATCGACGATCCCTACCGCCTGCCGCAGGACGGTGGCTGAAGCTGAAGAGAGGCCATGGCCAACACCGACCAACCGACCGAGACCAGCTCCTCGGAGCCCCAGAGTTTTCTCGATCGATTGCGTGCCCTCCTCGGCACGTTCCGACCGCACGGCTCCCTCCGCACCGACCTGACGGAGGTGCTGGACGCGTCGAGCGCAACCGGGGAGGAGAGCGAGTTCACGCCCGCCGAGCGCAAGATGCTGCGCAACATCCTTCACCTGAAGGAGGTGGGCATCGGTGACATCATGGTGCCCCGCGCCGAGATCGTCGCCGTGCGCAAGGACATCTCCCTGAGCGAGCTGCTCAAGGTCTTCGTCTCCGACGCCCATTCCCGGCTCGTGGTGTATGATGACACCCTCGACGACCCGGTGGGCATGGTCCACCTGCGCGACCTCATCGGCTTCCTGGCCGGTGACATCGCCTCGAGCCCGCCCGGCGCCAAGGTCGACCTTTCGGCGGTGGACCTCGACCGCACCCTGGAGGATGCCGGCCTCACCCGCCGCCTGCTGTACGTGCCGCCCTCCATGCCGGCGGTGGACCTGCTCGTTTCCATGCAGGCCGCGCGCACCCACCTCGCCCTGGTGATCGACGAATATGGCGGCACCGACGGCCTCGTCTCCATCGAGGACGTGGTGGAGGAGATCGTCGGCGAGATCGAGGACGAGCACGACGAAGCCGCCGAGAGCCTGCTGGAACACCAGGACGACGGCAGCTACCTCGTGGATGCCCGCGCTCCGCTGGAATCCATCGTCGAGGTGCTCGGCCCCGGATTCGCTTCCGAGGAGGAGCTGGAGGAGGTGGACAGCCTCGGCGGGCTGGTGGTGCGGCTCGCCGCGCGCGTTCCGACCGAGGGCGAGATCATCACCCTGCCCGGCCAGTACCAGGTGGAGGTGCTGGAGGCCGACCCCCGCCGCGTGAAGAAACTGCGCATCATCCCGCCAGCGAAAGCCGGCACTGCGGAAAGCGCCGTCGCCGCCGGCGAGGCATGAGGCGGCGGCTTCCCGCAGCCGGCCGGAAGATTGCAGGGGCGGCCGGGTGCCGCCCGCCCATCCGCCGCCACCCAAGACCGGTTCGGACCCCGTCATGACATTCGAGAAGACCCTCTCGCCGGTGAACGGCGGACGGCGGCCCGCGCCCGGCTTCCTGCAACATTTCGCGGCCCAGGTGCGCGGCCTTTCCGGCTGGCGGCGCGCCGTGACGGCCATGGCGGCAGGCGCGCTCGGCGCCCTCGCCATGCCACCCTTCGGCATTTGGCCGGCGCTCGCCGTGAGCTTCCCGGTCATGGTGCTGTTGCTCGATGGCACCCGCGGGCGGGCGTGGGCCCGGCTGAAGACTGCGGCCGGCATCGGCTGGGCCTTTGGCTTCGGCTACTTCTTCGCCTCGCTGTGGTGGATCGGCGCCGCCTTCCTGGTGGAAGCGGACGTGTTCGCCTGGCTGCTGCCGTTCGCGGTGCTTGCCATGCCGGCCGGGCTCGCGCTGTTCACCGCGCTGGGCGCGGCGCTAGCGCGCCTGCTGTGGTCGGATGGCCCCCTGCGGCTGTTCGCCTTCGCCTTCGCCTTCACCACCTCCGAGTGGCTGCGCGGGCACGTGCTCACCGGCTTTCCCTGGAACGCCTTCGGCTACGCCTTTGCGCAGTGGCTGCCGCTGATGCAGAGCGCGGCCCTGTTCGGGGCCTACGGCCTCACCTTCTTCGCGCTGCTGCTGCTTTCGACCCCCGTGCTTGCCCTGTCCGGGCGCCGGCGGGATCTTGCCGGCGTGGCGGCGGCCGCGGCGCTGATCGCGCTCGCGGCGCTCTGGGGCGAGGCGCGCCTTGCCGCCGCGCCGACCCGGTTCGCGCCGGATGTGCGCCTGCGCATCATGCAGCCCAACCTGCCGCAGGACCAGAAGTTCAACTATGCCCGCCGCCGGGAGATCCTCGACGACTATCTCGCGCAGAGCGCGGAACCTTCGCCGACCTATCCGGCGGGCCTTGCGGACGTCACCGTGCTGGTGTGGCCGGAGAGCGCGCTGCCCTTCATCTACGAGCGCGAGCCGTGGGCGGCGGCCGCCATGGGCGAAGCACTTCCCCCAAACGTTACTTTGATTACTGGGGCGGTACGCTATGGCGCACCTCCGGAGGGCCAACATTCACCTTTCTACAACTCTGTGCGCGTTATCGACCACGAAGGACACGTGCTCCGGAGCACCGACAAGGCGCACCTCGTTCCGTTCGGTGAATACTTGCCGTTCCAGAATCTTCTGGAGCGCCTGGGCGTAGAACAACTCACGCGTGTGCGCGGCGGTTTCTCCTCGGCCGCATCCCTGCGCGCCCTGGAGGTGCCGGGCCTGCCGCTGGTCGCTCCGCTGGTATGTTATGAAATTATCTTTCCCGGAAACGTGATTCCGAATGGGGAAAGGCCGCATCTGCTTCTCAATCTGACCAATGACGCATGGTTCGGACTGACCCCGGGCCCCTACCAGCACTTTGTGCAGGCACGGTTGCGGGCGGTGGAGGAAGGCCTACCCCTGGTGCGCGCGGCGAACACGGGCATCTCCGCCATCGTCGACCCCATGGGACGAATCGTCGCACTCGGTCCCCTGGGTGTTCGCGCGGTGGTGGATGGCGCCCTGCCCCAACCCCTGGAAACGGCTCCACCTGCTGCGGTGCATGCAAGATCGTTCCTGTTCTGGGTGCAATTTTTCAGTCTACTCCTGGCGCTATTACCACTCTCCGCACGCGTTACACGCAAAAGTTGATCGACGCTAACCCATTGTGTCCGTATGTTCGCGGGCAATCAGGGCAGCCTTCGCATCGCGAAGTTACAATACTCTTTTCCGACATAGCCGGAGAGACCATGGTCAAGAAGGCGCCGAACCCTATCGACAAGCATGTTGGCTCACGCGTGCGAATGCGCCGCATGATGATCAGCATGAGCCAAGAGAAACTGGGTGAGCACCTCGGCATCACGTTTCAGCAGATCCAGAAGTACGAAAAGGGGACCAACCGCATCGGGGCGAGCCGATTGCAGCAGATCTCCATAGTGCTGGGCGTGCCGGTGGCGTTCTTTTTCGAGGGAGCCCCTTCCGTGGGGCCGGAAGGCGAAGGTTTCGCGGAGGATCAATCCCCCGCTTACGTGTCGGACTTCCTGGCAACATCGGACGGGCTCGCTCTCACCCGCAACTTCATGCGTATTTCGGACGCGCGCGTCCGCCGTCGCATCGTCGACCTCGTCATCGCGCTCGCCGGAGAAGCGGAGAGCTGACGTTCGATTTGACGAACGCCGTGGCCTCGGTGATCTTGACCACACCCCGCCGCGTTGCGAAAAGCACCACACGCAACGCGGTGCGGGCGCAAGAAGGGCCGAGACATGGCGCGTCAATCCTACCTGTTCACAAGTGAATCCGTTTCCGAGGGGCATCCGGACAAGGTTTGCGATCGCATCTCCGACGAGGTCGTGGATACGTTCTTCCGAACTGCCGAAGCCGAAGGCTGGGACCCGACCCAGGTCCGCGTCGCCTGCGAGACCCTCGCGACCACGAACAAGGTGGTGATCGCCGGCGAGACGCGCGGCCCCTCCACCATCACCCACGACCTGATCGCCCACGCCGCGCGCCTCGCGATCAAGGACATCGGCTACGAGCAGGACGGCTTCCACTGGCAGACCGCCGACATCGACGTCGTGCTGCACTCCCAGTCCGCCGACATCGCTCAGGGCGTGGACATCGCTGGCAACAAGGACGAAGGCGCCGGTGACCAGGGCATCATGTTCGGCTATGCGGTCCGCGAGACCCCGGAGCTGATGCCCGCTCCCATCTATTACGCCCACAAGATCCTCAAGACGCTGGCGGAAGCTCGCCATTCCGGCGCCACCACCGCCCTCGGCCCCGATGCCAAGAGCCAGGTGACCGTGCGCTACGAGAACGGCAAGCCGGCCGGCGTGACGCAGATCGTGCTCTCCACCCAGCACCTGGACGAGCACCTCTCGTCCCAGGACGTGCGGGCCATCGTCGAGCCCTATATCCGCTCGACCCTGCCCGATGGCTGGATCTCCAAGGAGACCATCTGGCACGTCAACCCCACCGGCAAGTTCGTGATCGGCGGACCCGACGGAGACACCGGCCTGACCGGCCGCAAGATCATCGTGGACACCTACGGCGGCGCGGCGCCCCACGGCGGCGGCGCCTTCTCCGGCAAGGACCCCACCAAGGTGGACCGCTCGGCCGCCTATGCCGCGCGCTACCTCGCCAAGAACGTGGTCGCCGCCGGCCTCGCCGACCGCGCCACCATCCAGCTCGCCTATGCCATCGGCGTCTCCGATCCGCTCGCGGTCTACGTGGACCTGCACGGCACGGGACAGGTGGACGAGGCCAAGCTGGAAGTGGTGCTGCGCGAAGCGGTGAACCTGCGTCCGCGCGGCATTCGCGAGCATTTCGGCCTGTGCAAGCCCATCTACGCCCGCACCGCCGCGTACGGCCACTTCGGCCGTCCGCCCGAGGCCGACGGCGGCTTCTCCTGGGAGAAGACCGACATCGTGGATGCGCTGAAGTCCGCCTTCGCCTGAGCGCGATCGGTCTTTCGAACAGGAATGGCCGGGCTTGTCCCGGCCATTCTCTTTTGAGACACCGGGTCTCGGCATGCTTGCCATCGCCGCGCTATAGAGCTCATCCTGAGGTCAGCCGCCTGCGGCTCCAGGGGTGCGGTGGTCTTCAGCTCGCGGCTTCGGAGCGTTTTTCGCTCCCATCGATTGCCTGCGATTGCCGTAGATTCCCAAGATCACGCATGTTCCTCACACGAACCGGCATCCACTTCGCGTGAGGGCGTTCCAAGCGACAGGGCAAGAGTTCCAACGTGGCCAACCCCGACATCCGCCGATCCCCGTCCGATCCCCTGAATCCCGGCGCCTTCTACGGACGGCGCATCGGCAAGGCGCTGCGCGCCACGCAGCAGGACGCCATGGCGCGCGTCCTGCCCCGCTATCGCTTCACCCTGGACGAAGCATCGGCTCCCGTCGCCCTGTTTCCCTTCTCGCCGGAAGCCCTCTGGCTGGAGATCGGCTTCGGCGGCGGCGAGCACCTGCTCGACCATGCCGCGCGCCAGCCCAAGATCGGCTTCCTCGGGGTCGAGCCCTTCATCAACGGCATGGCGCGCATGCTGGTGGATCTCGAAAGCAGCGGTCGCGACAACATCCGCCTGTTCGACGCCGACGCCGCCCTGCTGCTCGACCGCCTGCCCGAGGGCGCGCTGGCCGGCGCCGATCTCTTCTATCCCGATCCCTGGCCCAAGAAGCGCCACTGGAAGCGCCGCTTCGTGCGTCCCGACAACCTCGACCGCCTGGCGCGGGTGATCGTTCCCGGTGGAACCCTGCGTGTCGCTTCCGATGTTCCGGACTATGTGGGATGGACGCTGGCCACCGTGCGCGCCCACGGCGCCTTTCGCTGGACCGCCGGCACGGCCGCGGACTGGACCACGCCCTATCCCGGCTGGCCCGGCACACGCTACGAGGCCAAGGCGCTGCAGGAAGGCCGCATTCCCACCTATCTCACCTTCACTCGAACCTGAAACGCCCCTCAGCGCTGTCAGGAGAAGCGGAAGTCGGCCGGCATCAAGATGGCGCGCTTGTCACACCAGGCAAGAGCCGGCATAGGCACGCGGGAAGCGCGCTACCGCCCCTCGCCGGCCGCGGAGAGCGCATTCAAGCCCTCGCGATAGGTGGGAAATGCGAGCCGCACACCCAGGTCTTCCTTCAGGCGGCGGTTCGAGACCCTCTTGCTCGCGCCCCAGAAGCTGAGCGCCATGGGGCTCATGGCGCGCGCCGCCTCCTCGAACGGGATGGCGCGTGGAACCGGCAGGCCGAGCAGCCGCGCAGCGTAGGCTATCGGCTCGCCGGGCGCGGTCGGCAGATCGTCGGCAACGTTGAGGATGCCGTCGAAGCGCTGCGCCACAACCGCCATGATGGCGCGGCTGATGTCCTCAACATGGATGCGGTTGAACACCTGGCCGGGCCGGTCGATGATTCGCGCCTCGCCAGCCTTGAGCTGCGCCAAGGCGTTGCGACCGGGGCCATAGATTCCGGCGAGGCGCAGCGCTGCCACCGCCACGTGCTGGCGGCGGCCGAATTCAAACCAGGCCGCTTCCGCCTGAAGCCGCCGCTCCAGCCGTGACGTGCCCGCCCGGGCGGGGCTCGCCTCGTCCACCCAGGCGCCCTGGTGGTCGCCGTAGACCCCGAGGGTCGTGAGATAGACCACCTGCCGTAGTCCGCCGCGGGCGAGCGCATCGGCGCCCAGCCGCAGCAGCGGGTCGCCGGCCGCGTCCGGTGGCGCGGACACGAGCACCACGTCTGCGTCGCCAAGCGCATGGGCCAGCTCCGGCGACATACCCACACCATCGAACACGAACCCGCGCACCCCCGGCGGCAGGCGTGCGATACCGTCTTCGGTGCGCGCGGTGGCGATCACATGCGTGAACGCCTGCGGACGGGTGGCCAGGAAGTGGCGGGCGCAATAGCCGAAGCCGATGGCGGCAAGTGTCGTCAATACAGAATCCTTTCCGTGTGGAAAGTTTCTATTTAGCCGGCTTATTCAGACCGACCGGAAAGGCTGGCGGCGAGCTGCCGCCGCACGCACTCTTCCGCCGCGCGGGTGACGCTCTTGCGATCATGGCCTGCGTCGAGGCGCAGCGGCGGCGCGAACGTCACCTCCACGTCGAGTGCCCCCTGGCGCAGCACCGCCAGCAGATGCGGTGCAAGTTCCATATCGCCATACCAGGATGCGAGCGGGCGCAGGCTTCTGCCCATCGGCAGGCCCTGCACCCGTGTGTAGGCCACCACCAGTGGCTGCACCACCACCACGTCGTGGGTGGAAAAGACATCCCGCACCGCGCCCACCAGGGCCGTGCGGAACGGCAGCACGCGGTTGCCGTCGCCCGAGGTGCCCTCGGCGAACAGCACCACCGGGTCTCCGTCCACCAGCCGCTCGGCAATCTCGCGGTTCACGTCCCCCGTCGCCTGCCGCTTCTGCCGGTCCACGAACACCGTGCGCTGGAACCTGGCAAGCAGGCCAATGAGCGGCCAGGAAGCCACCTCGCTCTTGGCGACGAAGAACAGCGGCGTCAGCGAACCGATGACGGGAATGTCGAGCCACGAGGTATGGTTGGAGAGGATCAGCAGCGGCCGGTGCGGATCGGGCGCACCCTTCACCGTGACGCGGACGCCGAGCGCCTTGAGCACGATGCGATGGTAGAGCGCGGGAATGTGCCGCCGCCAGGGCAGGCCCAGGCGCAGGGATACCCATTGCAGGGGAATGCCGATGAGGGTGGCAAGGCCGATGCCAGCCAGCACCGTGCCCATCCTCAGCCGATCGAGGATAGCGGTGCCAAGCGCACATTCCGGGCCGAGCGCCGGAACACCCTCGCGCTTGCGCCGCGCGCGGGCGGCGGGCGTCTCGTCAGCGGGTGCCTCGGGTGGAAGAGCGAGGGGGCTCGTGTCGCCCCCGGCGGTTTCTCTCCGGCGCTGGCGCACGCGCGTCTACTCCTCGTCGTCGAGCGGCACCGCATAAAGCTCGAGCCGGTGCCCGCGCAGCTTGAAGCCGAGCCGCCGGGCGATCTCTTCCTGCAGCTTCTCGATCTCCTCGGAGCGGAACTCGATCACCTGGCCCGATTTGAGATCGATCAGGTGGTCGTGGTGCTCGTCCGGCATCTGCTCGTAGCGCGCGCGGCCGTCGCCGAAATCATGCCGCTCGATGATGCCGGCATCCTCGAGCATCTTCACCGTGCGATAGACGGTGGAGATGGAGATGTTGTCGTCGATGGCGGCGGCGCGGCGGTGCAGCTCCTCCACGTCCGGGTGGTCCTCCGCGAACGAGAGAACCTGCGCGATCACGCGGCGCTGCTCGGTCATCCGCATACCCTTGGCAAGGCACGCCTGCTCGATGACACTGATCTTTCCGCTCAAGCGGCACCTCCGCAATGACGGCGGGACATCACCGCCTTATCACCCTGCCGGCCTTATGCCGCAAGGGGTTCCTGCATCGGGCGCGAAGCCGTGGACGAAGCTTCAGAAATCCCGCCGCAGCAGCAGCGCGTCGGTCCCCCTATAGTAGCCTTTGCGCCGCCCCGCCTGCTGATAGCCGATCCCTGCATACAATTTCAACGCCGGCACATTGCCTTCCTCCACCTCGAGGAAGGAAGTGGTGACCCCCTCCGCCGCAAGGCGCGAGAGATGGTGGGAGAGCAGCTCCCGCCCCAGACCCCGGCCACGCGCCGGCACCGCCACGGCGATGGAGAGGATCTCCGCCTCCGGCACCACCACATGGGACAGCACGAAGCCGAGAATGCCGCCCCGGCTGGCCGCGGCCACGTGGCCGCGCGCCGCCTGCTCCGACAGCAGGCGCTCGAATTCCTCGGCCGCCCAGCCCTGGGCGAAGCAGGCGCCATGAAGTGTGGCCAGCTCTCCGGCGTCGGCAGCAGTCGCCGCGCGCATCACCGGTGGCGCGGAGGGGAAAATGTAGTCGATCAACGACATCATCGCCGCGCGATGCGCGCCTTGTCCTGCGGCTTGGCATCCGGCGGCCGCAGGTAAAGGGGCTTGGGCTCGGCCGCCTCGGGGTCCGCTGCCACACCCAGGCGTGCCACCCAGGCCACGTCAGGCGCGGGAACCACATCCACCGATACCGGCGGCGCCTCGCCGCTCGGCCACGCCTCGGCAAGAAGGCCGGCACCCGACCCCACCAGCCGCGCCGGGCCGATGGCCACCGCACGCGCGGCCTCGCGCACCGAGGTCGCCTTGGGCGCGATCAGCGTCCGCCCACCCACCCCGAACATCTGCAGGAAGACATGGCCGTGCCTGGCATCGACCGCGCTCACCACCGGCACCGCGTCGTCCAGGGCAAGGAAGGGTGCGGCGAGGGTCGCGAGCGTCGTTACCCCCACCACCGGACGGTTGGCCGCAAGCGCGAAGCCCCGTGCCGCCGAAAGCCCCACCCGGAGCCCCGTGAAGCTGCCCGGCCCGACGGTGACGGCAAAGCGGCCGATATGCTCGAAATCAAGCCCGGCGTCGTCCATCACGCGCTTCACCAGGGGCACGAGGGCCTCGGCGTGGCCGCGCTCCATGAGCAGCGAATCGCCAGCCACGATGCTGTCACTCTCCGCGTCGAGCACCGCCGCTGAGCACGCCGAAAGCGCTGTATCTATGGCCAGGACGAACATGAACCGGAAGCCCCTCTCGCCGCCACGATTGCCCGAAACGGACGCAAACGGAAGGGGACCCGCCCCGCTCACCTTGCCAAAAGGTTAATATTGGCGGCCGACCATGATGGACCGGCACGCCCTCGCGTGAACCGGCTACCAGCCGCGCCGCCTCAGGCGGCCTGCACCTCGCGGATTTCCGGCACGAAGTGCTTCAGGAGGTTCTCCACCCCGTTCTTCAGCGTGGCGGTGGAGGACGGACAGCCGGAGCAGGACCCCTTCATGTTGAGATAAACCACGCCGTCCTTGAAGCCGCGGAAGGTGATATCGCCGCCGTCATTGGCCACCGCCGGGCGCACGCGGGTGTCGAGCAGTTCCTTGATGGTGGCCACGATCTCCGCGTCGGCACCATCGTAGAATTCGTCGCCGTGGTCGTCGGCCGCGAGCGTCACGCCCTCGGCGATGATGGGCGCGCCGGACATGAAATGCTCCATGATGGCGCCGAGGATGGCAGGCTTCATCTGCCGCCAGTCGCCCTCCGCCTTGGTGACGGTCACGAAGTCCGGTCCCAGCATCACGCCGTCCACCCCGCGCACCTCGAACAGGCGCCGCGCCAGGGGCGAGGCCTCGGCATCTTCCGTAGTGCGCAGGTCGAGCACGCCCTCGCCCAGAACAGGACGGCCCGGCAGGAACTTGAGGGTCGCCGGATTGGGCGTGGCTTCGGTCTGGATGAACATGGCCTAATCCTCAAAAAATGCTGGCCGGCAAAGCCGGCTCCTCATTTGCGAAGATAGGTCCTCCCCCCGGAATGCGAAAGGCCGGCTTCGGGAAATGCCGGAATTGACATGTCCCGAACCGGCCTCGTCCGCATGGCGGCGCGGAGCGCCGTCAGGTGTTCATGGAGTCGAAGAAGTCCTGGTTGGTCTTGGTCTGCCGCAGCTTGTCCAGCAGGAACTCGATGGCGTCCACCGTGCCCATAGGGTTCAGGATACGGCGCAGGACATACATCTTCTTGAGCGTGTCGGAGGGAACCAGCAGCTCCTCCTTGCGGGTGCCCGAGCGGGTGATGTCGATGGCCGGGAACACGCGCTTATCGGAGACCTTGCGGTCGAGGATGACTTCCGAATTGCCGGTACCCTTGAACTCCTCGAAGATCACCTCGTCCATGCGCGAGCCGGTCTCGATGAGCGCGGTCGCGATGATGGTGAGCGAGCCGCCTTCCTCGATATTGCGCGCCGCGCCGAAGAAACGCTTGGGCCGCTGGAGGGCGTTGGCGTCCACGCCGCCGGTCAGCACCTTACCGGAGGACGGCACCACCGTGTTGTAGGCGCGGCCGAGGCGGGTGATGGAATCCAGCAGGATCACCACGTCGCGCCCGTGCTCCACAAGGCGCTTGGCCTTCTCGATGACCATCTCCGCCACCTGCACGTGGCGGGCGGCGGGCTCGTCGAAGGTGGAGGAGATGACCTCTCCCTTCACCGAGCGCTGCATGTCCGTCACTTCCTCCGGCCGCTCGTCGATGAGCAGCACGATGAGGTAGCACTCGGGGTGATTGGCAGTGATGGACTTGGCGATGTTCTGCAGCAGCACCGTCTTGCCGGTGCGCGGCGGCGCGACGATGAGACCGCGCTGACCCTTGCCGATGGGCGCGACCACATCGATGATTCGCGGCGAGAAGTCCTTCTTGCCGCTGGTCGTCTCTTCGTGCTCGAGCTTCAGCCGCTCATCGGGATAGAGCGGGGTCAGGTTGTCGAAATTGATCTTGTGGCGGGTCTTCTCGGGGTCTTCGAAATTAATCGTGTTGACCTTGAGAAGGGCGAAATAGCGCTCGCCTTCCTTGGGGGAGCGGATCTGCCCCTCCACGGTGTCGCCGGTGCGCAGGCCGAAGCGGCGGATCTGCGAGGGGGAGACATAGATGTCGTCCGGACCCGGCAGATAATTGGCCTCCGGGGAGCGCAGGAAGCCGAAGCCGTCCTGCAGCACCTCCACCACGCCTTCGCCGATGATCTCGGTCTCGCTCAGGGCCAATTGCTTGAGGATGGCGAACAGCAGCTCCTGCTTGCGCAGGGTGCTCGCATTCTCCACCCCGTTCTCCTCGGCAAAGGCGAGCAGCTCGACAGGGGTCTTGGATTTCAGGTCTTGAAGTTTCACTTCCCGCATATGGGAAAGCCTCGATCAGGGTCTTGAAGAGTCATTCCATGTGGACACATGGAACGGACAAACAGGGAGGGAGGGAAATCGCAGGTCTTCAGGAGCAGCTGGGGCGAGAGCGTCCGCCTGACGCGCGCGCCTGAGCCACAAATGGGTCAACCCCGAGGGCTCAAGCCTCAGCGAGCGCGTTTGCCTGCGTTGAGGAAAGCACGCGGAGGATATGCACGCCGCGCACGCAGCGCAAGCCCTTCCTTTGGAAAAGCCCTCATCAAAAAGGCTTCACCACCACGAGGATAACGATACCGATCATCAGCAGGGTCGGCACCTCGTTGGCGATGCGGTAGAATTTTGCCGTCCGCTCATTGGCGTCCGCCGCGAACTCGCGCACCCAGCGGGCCTGGAAGCCATGCACCGCCGACAGCGCAAGTACCAGCGCGAGCTTGGCGTGGAACCAGCCCTGCGTGTACCAGCCGCCCTCATAGGCCAGAAACAGGCCGGCGATCCAGGTGACGATCATGGCCGGATTGGAGATCGCCTTCAGCAGGCGCCGTTCCATGACCTTGAATGTCTCCGACTGCGCCGAGCCCTTCAGCGCCATGGCGTGGTACACGAACAGGCGGGGCATGTAGAGCAGCGCCGCCATCCACGCGATGACCGCCATGACGTGCAGCGCCTTGATCCACAGGTAGAGCATGGCCGCTCCTCGGCTCTAAAGCCGACTCATGATGCCGCGCGCACGCCGTCCACCAGCGCTTCCACATGGGCGAGCGGGGTTTCCGGGCGGATGCCGTGGCCGAGATTGAAGATGTGGCGGCTCCCCGAAAAATCGGCGCGGATCCGGCGGATCTCCTCCGTCAGGGCATCGCCGCCGGCGATCAGCCGCAGGGGATCGAGATTGCCCTGCAGCGCCACCCCGCCGCCGAGCCGGGCGCGGGCCGCCGCACGATCCGCCGTCCAGTCGAGGCCCACGGCGCTGATGCCGATGGCGGCGAGGCGCTCCAGCGCCTCCAGGCTCGCGCCCTTTGGAAAGGCGATCACCCGCACGCCCGGATGCTCGGCCCGAAGGCCGGCAACGATGCGTTTCAACGGCTCCACGCACCACGCCTCGAACGAAAGGGGATCGAGAACGCCGGCCCAGGTATCGAAGATCTGCACCGCGTCGGCGCCGGCACGTACCTGCGCCGAGAGGTGGGTGATGGAGGCGTCCACCAGCCGGTCGATCAGCGCCGCGAACACGGCGGGATCACGCAGCGCCAGCAGGCGCGCGGGCGCCTGGTCGTCGGTGCCCTGCCCGGCCACCATGTAGGTGGCGACCGTCCAGGGCGCGCCGCAGAAGCCGATCAGCGCGACCTCGGGCGGCAGCTCCGCCCGCACGGCAGCAATGGCCTCGTAGACAGGCTCCGTGCGCGCGGGATCGAGCCGTGCGGCGAGGGAGGCGATGCGCGGCGCGCTGTCCACGCGCTCCAGGCGCGGGCCCTCGCCGGCGGTGAAGGTGAGATCCACGCCCAGCGCGTGAGGTACCACCAGAATGTCTGAGAAGATGATGGCCGCATCGAAGCCGAACCGGCGAATGGGCTGGAGCGTCACCTCGGCGGCGAGCTTCGGGCTGTAGCACAGGGTGAGGAAATCACCGGCGATGGCCCGTACCTCCCGATATTCGGGCAGGTAGCGGCCAGCCTGTCGCATCATCCAGAGCGGCGGCGGGTCGAGGGGGGTTCCGTCCAGGACGGCGAGGAAGGGCGATCGCGTCGCCGGAGAGCGGCTCATCCCATGCCTTCAATCAATGAGAGTCTTATTTAAAGAGAGAGTCTTCAGAGTCTTTACGGTTGATTAACCAGTCGCAGCGCCGTCGACAACCAATCCACACGCCATCCCGATTCAGATACCGCATTTGCCGCACCTGGGAGGGCGCTCGGGAGCCGGTTAACAAAGGATTAACGGACCGGGTGCCATGGGATATTCACATCGGCACACAGGAGGGGTTCTGAATCGCTCCCTTCGAGTCGAAATGTGGATGACGTTCCCCCCTTTCCCCAGGCCGATCTTGCGTCGGCCAGGGGAGCGTGCCTTCTTCAACAGCCTTCCACAGCGGCGGTGGATAAAGTGACGGCCACGAAAGTCCCGAGCGAGAGCTATTTTCACCTGCATCTGGTGTCCGACGCGACGGGCGAGACGCTCATCACCGTGGGGCGCGCGGCGTGCGCCCAATATGCGAACGTGCAGGCCATCGAGCACGTGTACCCGCTGGTGCGCTCCATGAAGCAGCTGGAGCGGGTGCTGAGCGAGATCGAGGCCAATCCAGGCATCGTGCTCTATACGCTGGTGGACAATGAGATCCGCAGCCACCTGAAGCAGACCTGCCAGGAGCTGGGCGTGCCCTATCTCTCGGTCATGGCGCCCATCGTGCGGCTGTTCCAGTCCTACCTCGGCGGCGAGCCGACCCCGCGCATCGGCGGCCAGCATTCCCTGGACGCGAGCTATTTCAAGCGCATCGACGCGCTGAACTTCACCGTGATGCACGACGACGGCCAGATGACCGATGATCTGGAAACCGCCGACGTGGTGCTGCTGGGGGTGTCGCGCACTTCCAAGACGCCGACCTCCATCTATCTCGCCAACCGCGGGATCAAGACCGCGAACATTCCCCTGGTGCCGAACGTGCCCACGCCGCCGGGAATGGAGATGCTGAAGAAGCCCCTGGTGGTGGGGCTGGTGGCGAGCCCGGAGCGGATCGTGGAGATCCGCCAGAACCGCCTCCTCGGCCTCAACGCCGCCGATACCGGCACTGCCTACACTGATCGCCATGCCGTTTCCGAGGAGATCGCCTTCTGCCGCCGGTTGTGCGCGCGCAACGGCTGGCCCTTGATCGACGTTACCCGCCGTTCCATCGAGGAGACGGCGGCCACCATCCTGGCGCTCTTCAACGAGCGCCGTCGCCGTGCCATTGCCGAGACCTGAAGACCCATGGAAAGCAAGACCCTCTGGCGCGGCGAGCAGCCGCTCGTCCTGGCCTCCAAGAGCGCCACGCGCCTCAGCCTTCTCGTGCATGCGGGCATGCCGGTGGAGACCGTGTCCATCGATGTGAACGAGCGCACCCTCCAGGCCGAAGCGGGCGATCTCGACCCCTGCCGGGTGGCGCTGATGCTGGCGCGCGCCAAGGCGGCGGCCGGTTCGGTGGCGGCCCCCGGCCGCATCGTGCTCGGCGCCGACCAGACCCTGGCGCTCGGCAGCGCGGTCTTCCACAAGCCGAGTACGGTGGAGGCGGCGCGCAGCCAGCTTGAGGCGCTCTCCGGCAAGACGCACGCTTTGCATTCCGCCGCCGCTCTGGTGGTGAACGGCGAGTTCGTATTCGAGACGGTGGCGAGCGCCTACCTCACCATGCGCCCGCTCTCCCAGGACATGCTGGATACCTATCTCGCTGCCGCGGGCCAGCGCGTGCTCACCTCGGTCGGGGCCTACCAGCTCGAATCAGTGGGTGTGCACCTGTTCACCAAGGTGGAAGGCGATCACTTCACCATCCTGGGGCTGCCGCTGCTCCAGCTTCTGCCCTTCTTCCGCGAGCAGGGCATGCTGCCGTGACCGTGCGGGCCTGCGTCACCGGGTCGCCGGTCGCCCATTCCCGCTCGCCGATGCTGCACGGCTACTGGCTCGCGCGCTACGGCATCGATGGCGCCTATGGCCGCGAGGAGGTGCCGCCGACCGAGGCGGCGGCCTTCTATCGCGGCCTTGCGGCGCGGGGCTATGCGGGCTGCAACGTGACGCTGCCCAACAAGGAGATCGCCTTCTCCGTCCTCGACGAGGCGGACGAAAGCGCGGCGGCGCTCGGCGCCGCCAACACGTTGTGGCTGGAGGGCGGCCGGCTCCATGGCGCCAACACTGACGGCTACGGCTTCCTCGCCAATCTCGACGCCACGGCGCCGGGCTGGGAGGGACGGCGCGAGAGCGTGGTGGTGATCGGCGCTGGCGGTGCCTCGCGCGCGGTGGTGCATGCGCTGGCGGGCCGCGGTTTTGGGCGCATCGTGCTCGCGAACCGGACTCTTTCCCGCGCCGAGGTGGTGGCCGCGCCCCATGGCACGCGGGTGCGCCCTTTGCCGCTGGGCGATGTGGAAGGGGTGCTGGGAGAGGCGGATGTGCTCGTCAATTGCACCTCCCTCGGCATGAAGGGATCGGACCCGCTCGATCTCGACCTCTCGCGCCTGCGGCCTGATGCGGTGGTGACGGATATCGTCTATGTGCCGCTGAAGACGCCTTTCCTGAGGGCGGCGGAAGCGCGGGGCTTGAGGACTGTGGACGGCCTGGGCATGCTGCTGCACCAGGGCGTGCCCGGTTTCGAGCGCTGGTTCGGCGTGCGGCCGGAGGTCACGGACGATCTGCGCGCGCTTCTGGTGGCGGACCTGAAGGCGAAGGGGCAGCTGGAGGCGTGACGCCATGTGGATCCTCGGCCTCACCGGTTCCATCGGCATGGGCAAATCGGCTACCGCCGCCATGTTCCGCGACTTCGGCGTTCCCGTGCACGATGCGGATGCCGCCGTGCACGACCTCTATCGGACAGAAGCCGTGGCTCCGGTGGAAGCGGCTTTTCCCGGGGTTGTGAAGGACGGCGTGGTCGAGCGGCCGGCGCTCGCGGCGCGCGTGCTGAACGATCCGGTGGCGATGGCGCGGCTGGAGGCCATCGTCCATCCGCTGGTGTGGGCGCGGGAGCGCGCCTTCCTGGAACAGGCGCGGCGCGCGGGAACGCGCCTGTGCGTGCTCGATATACCCCTCCTGTTCGAGACCGGGGCGACCCGCCGCACCCATGCGGTGGCGGTGGTGAGCGCGCCGCCGCAGGTGCAGAGCCAGCGGGTGCTCGACCGGCCGGGGATGACGCCGGAAAAGCTGGAGGCGATCCTCGCCAAGCAGATGCCGGATGCGGAAAAGCGCCGGCGCGCCCATTTCATCATCGACACCGGACGCGGCTTCGAGGCTGCGCGCCATCAGGTGGCGGGAATCATGCGCGCCTTGTGCGGCCCCGGCCGGCGCGTGCCGGGCGCGTAGGGGTTTATGGAGAGCCGCTGATGCGTGAGATCGTGCTCGACACGGAAACCACGGGCCTTGAAGCCAATGGCGGCGACCGCTTGGTGGAAATCGGCTGCGTGGAGATGGTGAACCGGATCCTTACCGGCACAGTCTACCACGTCTACATCAATCCGGAGCGGGACATGCCGCAGGAGGCCTTCAATGTGCATGGCCTCTCAAGTGAGTTTCTCTCGGACAAGCCGGTATTCGCCGCCGTTGCCGATGAGTTCCTGGAATTCATCGCCGACGACACGCTGGTCATCCATAATGCGGCGTTCGACATCGGCTTCCTGAATGCGGAACTGACACGGCTCGGGCGGCCGGTGATTTTACGAGATCGTGTTGTTGATACGCTGGCTCTCGCCCGCCGCAGGCATCCGGGCGCGAGCAACCGGCTCGACGACCTGATGAACCGCTACGGCATCGACAGCTCCCGCCGGGTGAAGCACGGCGCGCTTCTGGATGCCGAGCTTCTGGCGGAAGTGTACAGCGAACTGCTCGGCGGCCGCCAGGCCAGCCTTATGGGTCTCGTGGAGGAGTCGAGCGAGGCGCCGCGGCTGGTGGTGGAGGCGAAGGCGGCGCGCCCACGCCCCTCGCCTTTGCCCTCTCGTTTGAGCGCGGAGGAGGAGCAGGCGCACGCGGCGTTCGTCGCGGCACTGGGCGAGAAGGCCTTGTGGCTGAAATACACGCCGCGGGACGAAGCGAAGGCCGAAGAGGCCTGATGCGGGTTCGCGCAATCTGTTGCGCAACTAAAAATTGCGTTATCGAGAATTCTTGCGAAAAAATTGATCGAATAGGAAGCTGCCAGACGGCAAGATAGGGTATGTTTCGATGCAAAGGTCATCGGGACATGAAATCCTGCCATAGCGCTTCTGACGCGATTTGGATCCGGGTCGTCAAAATCCGCCGGCGCAATGGCGGGGTGGTGCCTTTCGGATGTCCCTTGGGCGCGCTCGGGTAAGAGCGCTTTTGATTTTCTCCCCATAGTCTGTTTCTCGGCGGCGATTGGATCGGCGGCAGCGGCGGTCTATCCATCTTCTTCTCGGGTGCACGATGCTTGCACCCGCGGCAGGAGGGGAGAACCGGATGATAACCGCCGACACCATTTTTGCGCTGTCCTCCGGTCGGCTCCCCTCTGGAGTCGCGGTCGTCCGAATTTCGGGACCGATGGCGCGCGGGGCGGTTCTTGCCCTCGCGGGCGAAGTGCCGCCGGCGCGGCAGGCGCGCTATGGCATCCTGCGGCATCCCGGGGGTGGCGAGGTGCTGGACCGCGGCCTGCAGATCTTCTTCCCGGGCCCCGCCAGCGCCACGGGGGAGGATGTGGTGGAACTGCATCTGCATGGCGGACGGGCGGTGGTCGCGGCCGTGCTCTCCGCGTTGTCGTCTCTGCCGGGACTGCGGCCAGCGGAGGCCGGGGAGTTCACGCGACGGGCGCATGCGAACGGTAAGCTCGATCTTTCTGAGGTGGAGGGGCTCGCGGATCTGATCTCAGCGGAGAGCGAGGCGCAGAGGCGTCAGGCCCTCGCACAGGCCTCGGGCGCGCTTTCGCGGCGCGTGGAGAGCTGGCGCGAGGCTTTGCTGTGGGCGCTCGCCATGGCGGAGACGGGTCTCGATTTCGCCGACGAAGGGGATGTGGAGGAGCGCCTGGGCGCCGATATGCGCCACGCTCTGGCGCCGGTGGTGACGGAGATGGAAGCCGCTCTGCGGGATTCGCAGCGCGGCGAGCGGGTGCGCGACGGGGTGGTGATCGCCATCGCCGGTCCGCCGAATGCCGGTAAGTCGAGCTTGTTGAACCGGCTTGCCGGGCGCGACGTGGCCATCGTTTCTCCCCTCGCGGGCACGACGCGGGACGTGCTGGAGATCCACCTGGAGCTGGCTGGCCAATCGGTGACGGTGCTCGACACTGCCGGCCTGCGGGAGACGGTGGACCAGGTGGAAGCCGAAGGCGTGCGCAGGGCCCTGGCCCGGGCGGAGGAGGCGCATCTCGTACTGTGGCTGTCGGATGAAGCGGTATCGCCGCCGCCGGAGCTTGGCCACGCAATCCTGGTGCGTACGAAAGCAGACCTGGGGGGCGCGTGTCCGCGCGGCTGGATCGCCCTCTCCACAGTGGAGAAGGATGGGCTGGAAAAACTGCTGGGCGTGGTCGGGGAGCTTCTGGAGGCCCTGGTGGGCGGTGAGCCGGCGCTCATCACCCGCGAGCGGCAGCGGCATGCGGTGGATCTCGCGCTGGGCTATCTGCGCGCGGTGGTGGAGAACCCCTGGGTCAGCGACGAGCTGAAGGCCGAGGAGCTGCGGCTCGCGGCGCGGGCGCTCGACCGTACCATCGGCCGCATCGATGTGGAGGATGTGCTGGACCGCATCTTCTCCACTTTCTGTATTGGCAAGTGAGACCGGTGGAAGGTGTAAAGGCGCGTAAGATCACGATCGCCGACCATGTTTCACGTGAAACATAAGATGCGTTGCCGCCGATTTGTTGAGCGCCACGCTTGACGCGGCCTGTCCTTCGGCGTTCTCCAAAGAGCATGATGGACACGCACCACCTTCCCTTCCCTGCACCTGTCGCGCTTTCGGCATTCGACGTGATCGTGGTGGGCGGCGGCCATGCCGGCTGTGAGGCCGCTGCGGCCGCCGCGCGCGCCGGAGCGCGAACTGCGCTGGTCACTCATGCTGCCGCCACCATCGGCGCCATGTCGTGCAATCCCGCCATCGGCGGGCTCGGCAAGGGGCATCTGGTTCGCGAGATCGATGCCCTCGACGGGCTCATGGGCCGCGTGGCCGATGCGGGGGGAATCCAGTTTCGAGTGCTTAACCGGCGAAAGGGGCCCGCCGTGCGCGGTCCTCGTGCGCAGGCCGATCGGCGGCTCTATGCCCGCGCGATGCAGCAGGCGCTCGCAGAGACCCCCGGACTCGTCATTCTCGAAGGCGAAGCTGACGATCTGGATGTCAGGGATGGCCGGGCGGTGGCCGTATGCCTCGCCGATGGCCGGCGCCTTGCGGCGGGCGCGGTGGTCCTCACAACAGGCACGTTTCTGAATGGCCTCATCCATATGGGCGAGGTGAGCTTTCCTGCGGGGCGGATCGGTGAGAAGCCAGCCTTGGGGCTCTCGCCGGCGCTGGCGCGGCTGGGCCTTTCGCTCGGCCGGCTGAAGACCGGCACACCGGCGCGGCTTGACGGGCGCACCATCGATTGGGCCGGTCTGGAGATGCAGCAGGGCGACGACCCGCCGGAGCCCTTTTCCGCGCTCACGCGGGTGTTGCTAAACCCGCAGATCGCCTGCGGCATCACCCGCACGACGACGGCAACCCACGAGCTGATCCGCGCCAATCTCGGCCGCTCGGCGATGTACTCCGGCCGTATCGAGAGCACGGGTCCGCGCTATTGCCCGTCCATTGAGGACAAGATCGTGCGGTTCGGCGACAGGGATGGGCACCAGATCTTCCTGGAGCCGGAGGGGCTGGAGGACCACACGGTCTATCCGAATGGCCTGTCCACCTCCCTGCCGGAGGAGGTACAACTGGCCTTTCTTCGTACCATTCCCGGGTTGGAGCACGTGGCCGTGCTGCGGCCCGGCTATGCCATTGAATATGATCATGTCGACCCACGGCAACTTTCGGCGACGCTGGAGGCGCGGTCCGTGCGGGGCCTGTTCCTCGCCGGGCAGATCAACGGCACGACCGGTTATGAGGAGGCAGCGGCGCAAGGCGTGCTCGCGGGCTTGAATGCGGCACGGTGCGCAGGCGGTGCCGAAGGCGTGGTGCTTGACCGCGCGACGGCCTACATGGGTGTGATGGTGGATGACCTCGTCACGCGCGGCGTCAGCGAGCCCTACCGCATGTTTACATCCCGCGCCGAGTATCGGCTGACGCTGCGGACCGACAACGCGGACCGGCGGTTGACCGGGTTGGGTGAGAGGCTTGGCCTTGTGGGGCGCGAGCGGTCGGATGCGTTCGCGCGCCGCAGCGCGATGCTGGAGCGGGCCCGTGCGCTTGCCTGTTCAGTGAGCCTGACCCCCACCGAGGCCGTGAGCCATGGGCTGAACCTGAACAAGGATGGGCAGCGAAGGACGGCCTTCGACCTGCTGGCTTACCCGGATGTGGACCTGAGGCGCCTGTCGTCTGTCTGGCCGGAGCTGGGGGAGCTCGACCCGCGGATCGCGGAGGAGATCGAGGTCGATGCCAAATATGCCGTGTACCTCGAACGGCAGGCGGCGGATATCGCGGTGTTGCGGCGGGATGAGGCGCTGCGGCTACCAGACGATCTTGCATATGACACGCTTGCCGGCCTATCGAATGAGCTGAAGCAGAAGCTGGCACGCACGCGCCCGCAGACGGTTGGTCAGGCGGGGCGGATGGAGGGCATGACACCGGCGGCCCTCGCGCTGCTTGCCACTTATGCGCGGCGGGAGAAGGGATCGGCGCGCGCCGTTGGCTGAGCGGCCGGTCCAGAAGGGCAGGATAGTTTGGCACGTAAGGCG
Organism: Xanthobacter sediminis; assembly: GCF_043195015.1. Lineage (NCBI taxonomy): Bacteria > Pseudomonadati > Pseudomonadota > Alphaproteobacteria > Hyphomicrobiales > Xanthobacteraceae > Xanthobacter > Xanthobacter sediminis. Next base: position 145,998 of record NZ_JBAFWH010000003.1, read on the forward strand.
GAGATCGACGAGTGGGACGGCGCGGAACGACGCGCAGTGGAGCGTGCTGTTTCACGTGAAACATTCCAGCGCCTGGCGCTGATCGTCGACCTTCTGGCAAAGTGGCAGAAGACCATCAACCTAGTGGCGCCGGCGAGCCTGCCGCGTGTCTGGGAACGGCATGTGGCCGATTCGCTGCAACTGGCGGCTCTCGCTCCCGCCGGTGTCACCCGGTGGGTGGATCTTGGCTCGGGCGGGGGTTTCCCCGGCCTGGTGGTGGCAGCCACTCTCGCCGAACGTCCGGGAGCCCGCGTCCATCTGGTGGAAAGCGATACCCGCAAGGCCGCCTTCTTGAGGGAGGCGGCGCGGCAAGGCGAGCTCCCCGTGGAGATTCACGCGCAGCGAATCGAGGCGGCAGCGCCCGCTCTCGCCGCCGGATGCCAGGTGGTATCGGCGCGCGCGCTCGCCGCTCTTCCGAAATTGCTTGATCTTTCCGCTCCTTTTCTCGCGGCGGGGGCGCTTGGGCTGTTTCTGAAGGGGAAGGATGTCACGCGCGAATTGACCGAGGCGTCCAAAGGCTGGACACTCGACTTCGAGTTGGCTCCCAGCCGCACGGACGCCGATGGGCGAATCGTGCTGGTGCGGAGCGCCAGACCTGTCGCCGATGCCGCCATGTCCGCGGCTGTTCGCACGGACAAGCCGGAACTTTGACCTGCTGCCATGCCGCCGGCGATGCCCGTTTCGATCTGACCCGAGGATCCTCGACCCATGAGCGATCTCAATAGCGCTTCTCCCGTCCTGCCCCCCTCCTCTCGCGCACGCGTGCTCGCGCTGGCCAACCAGAAGGGCGGCGTGGGTAAGACCACCACCGCAATCAATCTCGGCACCGCGCTCGCCGCCATTGGCGAGAAGGTTCTGGTGGTGGACCTCGATCCGCAGGGTAACGCGTCCACCGGTCTCGGCATCGACCGGCGCGCACGCCAGCGCTCCACCTATGACGTGCTGGTGGGGGAAGCGACGTTCCGCGAGACGATTATGGAGACGGGCGTGCCGTCTCTGCACGTGGCGCCGTCGACCCTCGACCTCTCCGGCCTGGAACTCGAGATCGCCACGGCGCGAGACCGGCCGTTCCGCCTGCGCAACGCCCTGCACGCGCTGATGGAGGACCCGTCCGCTCCGCGCTACAGCTATGTCCTGGTGGATTGCCCGCCGTCTCTGTCGCTGCTGACGGTGAACGCCATGGCTGCTGCCGATGCCATCGTGGTGCCTCTCCAGTGCGAGTTCTTCGCCCTGGAGGGGCTCTCGCAGCTCATGAAGACGGTGGACCAGGTGCGCGCGGGCCTCAACCCGAACCTGGTGATCCATGGCATCGTGCTCACCATGTACGATGGGCGCAACAACCTGTCGGACCAGGTGGTTCAGGATGTGCGGGCCTTCATGGGGGAGAAAGTGTACGACACTGTGATTCCCCGGAACGTGCGCATCTCGGAGGCGCCGTCCTATGGCAAGCCTGCCCTGCTCTACGACCTGAAATGCGCGGGATCTCAGGCCTATCTGAAGCTGGCGTCGGAAGTGATCCAGCGTGAGCGAGCTGCGCGGGCGGCGGCTTAAAATCGAGTTCTGACGGAAGGAAAGCCTTGTCCATGGCGGATGAACCGCGCTCCCGGCTCGGCCGGGGGCTCGCCGCGCTGATCGGCGAGATGAACGATCCCCAGCCTGCGGCCGCTGCCGAAGCGCCGGCGCGTGGCGGCGCGCCCCGGCGCCTGCCCATCGAGCAGGTGCGGGCCAATCCGCGCAATCCCCGCAGGGCATTCCTGGAGGAAGGTCTGGAGGACCTCACCGCGTCGATCCGTGAGAAGGGAATCATCCAGCCGATCGTGGTGCGGCCCCTCTCCGGCGGGGGGGCGTATGAGATCGTCGCGGGTGAGCGGCGCTGGCGCGCGGCGCAGCGTGCGGCGCTGCACGAGGTGCCAGTGGTCGTGTTGGAGCTCACCGACCGGGAAGCGCTGGAGATCGCGATCATTGAGAACGTCCAGCGGGCGGATCTGAACCCGGTGGAGGAGGCGCAGGGCTATGAATCCCTGATGGCCGAGTTTGCTTATACGCAAAGCGATTTAGCAAAGGTTATTGGCAAGAGCCGAAGCCACATCGCGAACACGCTGCGGCTTCTGAAGCTGCCGGCGGAAGTGAAAATCTACCTGGAGGACGGACGTCTCACGGCGGGCCACGCCCGTGCCCTCGTCGGGCAGGAGCACCCTGAGCAGATTGCCCGGCAGGTGGTTGAGAAGGGCCTCAACGTGCGCGACGTGGAGGCCCTGGTGAAGGCGGGTGCGGAGGACATACGGCCGAAGGCTCCGCGGGAGAGTGCGAAATCCGCCGATGTGCGGGCGCTGGAAAAGCGCCTGAGCGACGCGTTGGGCCTCGGCGTGTCCCTGGAGAGCCGGGGCGAGGGCGGAGAGCTGCGTATCCGCTACGCGAGCCTTGAGCAGCTGGATGACCTGTGCCGCCGGCTCGGCGTCGCCTGAGCAGGAAGGCTCTTTCGCCGGTGGGCGTAAGCGGGGGCCAGGCGGGCGCTCGATCCGCGCCGAAGTGCTTCAGGCGCCAATGTTCTTCGCGGCCTGAGGTGGGCTCAAGCCGCGAAGATATTTCTCAATCGCCGATCTGCGGGTGATCAGGCGGCGGGGGCCTTGCGGCGGGTCGGCTTCTTTACGGGCGCGGCGGGCGCTTTTTTGCGGCTCTGGCCGAGGCCCATGTTCTTGGCGAGCTCGGAGCGCGCGGCGGCATAGGCCGGGGCGACCATGGGGTAATCCTTGGGCAGGCCCCACTTCTCGCGATAGACGTCGGGCGTCATGCCATAGCTGGTGCGCAGGTGGCGCTTCAGCGACTTGAACTTCTTTCCGTCCTCAAGGCAGATGATGTACTCGGGCGTCACCGACTTCTTCACGGGAACGGCCGGCTTCTGCTCTTCGACAGGGGGAGCGACGGGAGCGCCGAGCTGGCCGAGGGCGCGGTGCACGGACTCGATCAGGGCCGGAAGATCTGCTGCAGCCACGCTATTGTTGCTGACATAAGCGGCGACGATGTCGGCCGTGAAGTCGATGTGGCTCGGCGACTGCGGATTGGTGGTGGAGTCGCTCACGGGGCGTCCCTTTCTGCTTGCAAGCTGCGGCTGCCGGTTGCGACAGCACTGCATTTTGTCGAAATATCTGTGAAGTCGAAGCTTAGAAAATATTCTATAGCAGACGCCGGAGCAGTTACAATCAGGTCTCCGAAAAAACTTTGAAACCGAATGTCCGCAAAGGTTTCATGCATGAGCGAAGGTAGGCCCACCGCGAAAATCAATAAGCCGAAAGCGTGTGTGAAGACGGTTGATTCGCCTTTGCAAGTGGGGTGGCATGTCCCTTGGTCAAGTCGTGGGGGCAACCAAAAGATGCAAGAATTGCCGGAGGAGGATGCTCTGTTGCGCTGAATTCCGGCAAAGAGCTTGCCGGGCCCTCCCTCGCGCACCTCCGCGAAGTTCTCGTGAAGAGAGCGGTGGCCGCTAGCCGCCGAAAATTCGCGAAACACCGACGCCCATGCTTCTTCTGCTGCTCTTTTCCAGCAACGACGCCAACCCCGGGCGAAATGGCAGCCAATCGAGGCACCCCGGCACGCGCTCCACATGGCATGATTTGACGGCACCGGGCTGCCGCCGCTTTTGGGGAAATGAAGAAGGTGGTGCCGCCCTCTGAGGTCGAGCAAGAGTGAAGTCTGCGTTGCCGGGTGTCATTTCCATTTTGCTTGCTCGCCGCTTTCGATTGAAGAAAGGCGCCGTGATGCAAGTTGTTCCGGTTCAAAGGCGTGTGGCGCGGTGCATCGCGGGCGGTGAGCACTTTCGGGCCGCGCCAGCGGTTGCATTCGTCCCCTATGGGTGGTTCGCCCATTGGCGGAGGCGTCGCGAGGGTCTACATGCGGTCATCCTTGCCGCCACGAGATGAAGACAGGCCATGCCCCGTGCCGTCGCCGGACCCGAGATCGAACGCCTCATTCAGCTTTTGGCGCGCCTGCCGGGCCTTGGTCCGCGCTCCGCACGCCGGGCGGTGCTCCAGCTCATCAAGAAGCGCGAGGGGTTGATGGCGCCGCTGGCCCGCGCCATGACGGATGTGCTCGACAAGGTGGTGGAGTGCCGGGTGTGCGGCAATGTCGATGTGTGCGACCCCTGCACGGTGTGCACTGATCCCGTGCGGGACGGCCGGCTGCTGGTGGTGGTGGCCGATGTGGGCGATCTCTGGGCGCTGGAGCGCGCGAGCGTGCTCAATGCGCGCTACCACGTGCTCGGTGGCGTGCTCTCGCCGCTCGACGGGGTCGGCCCCGATGATCTCAATCTGCCGAAGCTGGTGGCACGGGTGCATGACGATAAGATCAGCGAGGTGATCCTCGCCCTCGGCGCCACCGTGGATGGGCAGACTACTGCCCATTACATCACCGATCTGCTTCGGGATCTTCCGGTGCGGGTCACGCGCCTCGCGCAGGGCGTGCCGGTGGGCGGCGAGCTCGATTATCTCGATGAGGGCACGCTTTCGGCGGCCATTCGCGCCCGCACCCAGATGTAGCCGCCCGCGCCTGAACGAGACCAGCCCGGCGCCGAGGGGAGGCCGGGGAGCGATGCTCTCAGGCGCCGGCCGGCGAGCGGGGGTCCATGAAGAAAGCGCGGTTGGCGCGCAGCGCCGCGGCGCCGCGGCGCAGGGCACCGGCGCCCTCGGCATCGTCTTGGCAAAGCCGCCGCGCGGCCCGGTCCAGGGCATCGGCCACCCGTTCGGGCTTCTTCGACAGGACGCGGAAGCTGGCCAATGCGGCCGACAGCGCGCGCGCCACGCTGTCGGAGCGGTGCTGCCCGGTGGCGCGCGTGTGCAGGGTGCGCACCGCCGTGCCCAGCGCCAGCGCCGCGAGCCCGCCGTCCACGGCCCCGAAGCCACGGTCTCCGGATTTCTCGCTCCAGCGCACCAGCCGCAGCAGCCGGTGATAGAGCCGTGCCCGCCAGCGCGCCGCTTCCGCCGGGCCGAAAGGTGCGCGCGCCATGGCCTCGAGCTCGCCCACCATCATGCCGATCAGCATGGCCCTCCGCCGTCGCGCGTCCATGGGAAAGGCGACGCGGAAAGCGACCATGGCGATGAGCGGCCCCAGCAGCATGGCGAGCACCATCTGCGCCATTCCCGCCGGCGTGCCATGCAGTGGGAAGGCCGGCTGGAGCAACAGCAGCAGCGACATGTTGTAATCCATGCCGGCCAGCAGGGTGCGGCGATGGGCCATTACGCCCGCGCCGAGGAGGATGAACGGCACGGTGAGCGCGATCACCTGGACGAGGTCGCCGGCATGGGGCAGCACCAGCCACCGCGCCGCGAGCGCGGCGAGCGCCCCGGCCACCGAGCCGCCGAGCACGAAGCGCATGGTGAGCGCGGGGTTGTCGAAGGTGGAGAACAGCGAGGTCATGATGGCCGCGCCCATCAGCATGAAGGGCCCGTAGGCCCAGCCGGTGGAGAGCCAGACGGCGCCCACCACCAGCACCGCGCCGGTGGCGCGCAGGGTGGCCGCGCGCGCGCCCGCGATGTCCCGGTGGAGAAGGAACTGGGGCTGGCCTGTGTCGTCCGGCGCATGGGGGCCATCGAGGTCGAGGTAAGCGCGGGCGAGGCTTTCCGCCGCGTGGTCAAGGCCGCTGTCGCTCCCATCGTCGGCGAGGCGTCGCCGCAGGTGGGCGAGGAGCACGGTGTCCGGCGTGGCGGCGTCCAGGGCATCGGCGGCGTCGCGCAGGGCGGCAATGCCCACGGCCTTCTGGCGGACGGTGGGCGCGGTGCCCAGGCGCCCGCGGGCGAACACCAGCGCGCCGAGCAGCGCCGCCATGAGCGTGCGCGTGCGCCGCACGGCCTGCCGCCGCCGGGCGGAGCCCGCCCCATGGGGCTCCAGGGCGTCGTCGATGGCCGCCATTTCCGAGACGATGGCCTGCTCCTCCGCGAGCAGGCGCGGCGCATCCGCGCTGTCGAGCGCGCCGGCGAGGTGGCGCAGCACGCGGGCGGTGAGCCGCCGCACGCGGCCGGGCAGGTCCGCCTCCGCGCTCGCGGGGGTGAACAGCCAGCCTACCGCGAACGACACGCCGACGCCGACACAGATGGTGAGCACCCGGTCCAGCGCGAGGCCGTAGATGTGGGCGGGGTGGCTGAAATCCACCAGCGCCACCATGGCGGCCGAATAGCCGGCGAGGATGGTGCCGTAGCCGGTGAAGCCGCCGATGAGGTTGCCGGCCCCCGCGCACAGCCCGATCCAGGCGGCGAGCCCGGCCACCAGCAGCGCCGGCTGGTCGGCGCAGCCGAGGATGAGCGCCACGCCGACGAGTGCGCCGGCCATCGTGCCGGCGATGCGGAACAGGCCCTTCTCCAGGAGCTGCCCGCGCGTCGGCTGGGCCACCACCCATACCGTCATGGCCGCCCATTGGGGGTTGTCGATGCGCAGCGCCGCAGCCACGGCGAGGGCCAGGGCGGAGGCGAGCGCGGTGCGCAGGGTAAAGGCGAGGCGCGGCCCGTCGAAGCCGAGCCGGGCGAGGCGGGAGGGGGCGGGCGTCAACGCAGCTTCTCCTCGCCTGGCATGGCGGGGGCGTCCGCCGCGGCGATGCGTTCGTCGATGCGCGAGAAGGCGGACATCATGGTGTCCAGCTCAGCGTCCGAGAGGTCTTCGAGCAGCTGGTCCTCGATGTGCGCGAGCTTGGTGCGGATGTCCGCCACCGCGGCGCGGCCGGCGGGGGTGAGGCTGAGCAGCTTCAGGCGGCGGTCGCGCGCGCTGGGGCGGCGCTCCACCAGCCCGCGCTGGGCGAGCAGGTCGATGAGCCGCACCAGGGTCGAATCGTCGATCCCGACGGCAAGCGCCAGTTCCTTCTGGCACAGGCCGTCGCCCTTCTGGGCGAGGTGCACCAGCGGCGCCCAGCTCGCGTCGCTGAGGCCGATGGCGGCGAGGCGATGATCAAGGGCGCGGCGCCAGCGGCGGGCAAGGCCCACGAGCTGGATGCCGAAGCGGCGGCGGCCGGACGAATCTATTTGCATCAAAGTCATTTGAATTAAAACTAATAGGTGCGCAACGGTCGAGCCATGCGCCTCGTGCGTGGCTCGACCTCGCCTGCCCTCAGTTCTGCAGGTGCTCGTAGCGGCGATCGGTCAGGGTCTTCAGGAAGGCCACCAGGGCGTCGATGCGCTTGTCGTCGAGGGCGGGGCCGGTCTCCAGCTCCTCCAGGGAAATGTTCTCAGCCACTTCCGGCGGCTCGAAGGGCTTGCCCGTCTCGGGGTTGATGTGCCGCGCCGGGTTCTGCGTGTTGTAGGTGTTGTAGAAGAGAACCACCGTGCGCAGATCCTTGAACACGCCATTGTGCATGTAGGGGCCGGTGACGGCCACGTTGCGCAGGGTGGGCACCTTGAAGCGGCCGGCCTGGGCCTTCTTCTCACGGCCCTTCAGGGCGGGGTTCTGGGCCAGGCCCAGGTCCCGGCTTTCGGGCTTCAGGCCTGCGGCCGCGCGCGCGGCGGAGTTCTTCGGCACGCCGATGTTGTGGAACTCGTAATTGCTGAAGGGCTCGCCATCCGTGCCGCCCTGCGCGTTCAGCTGGTGGCACAGGCTGCAATTGGTGAATTGCTGCGAGAAGAACAGCACCCGGCCCAGCTCCTCCTGGTCCGTCAGTTTTGCCTCGCCGCGCAGGTAGCGATCGTACTTCGAATCGAACGGGGCGAATTCGGGTGTCGCCTCATAGGCCGCGATGGCGCGGGTCATGGCGGCGTAGCCCTTGTCGGGCCCGTCGAGCACGCCCTTTCCGTAGAGCGTGTCGAAGGCGCTCACATAAGCGGGGTTCTCCTTCAGGCGCGCCACCACGCTCGCCTTGTCGGGCATGCCCATTTCCGCCGGGTTGAGGGGTGGGCCACCGGCCTGGGCCGCGAGATCGGCTGCGCGGCCGTCGAGGAACTGGCCGCCGTGGTAGAGGCCGGGCTTTGTCGCCTTGCCGAACGCCGGGCTGAAGCGGGCGTAGGCCGCCGTCGGCGCGTTGCGATCGCCGAGGGAGGTGCCGTCGTCGCCCAGCGACACCGCGCCCCCAGCGGCGGGCGTCTCGCGCGGGTCGGTGAAGGCGCGGTCGGGCGCGTGGCAGGTGGCGCAGGCCTGGGTGCGGTTTCGGGACAGATTGGCATCGAAGAACAGCGCCTCGCCGAGCTTCTCCGGCGTGGTGAGGATCGATGCGTCCCCTGCCCCAGCGCTGCCGGGCCCGCCGAGCAAGGCGATCACGGCCATCGCAGCCAGCGTGCCGCGCGGCCCAGGGGGCCGGCGCCGCGTGGTCCCGCGTGCGAAAACGGCGCGGTTGCCGTGGGCTCCCGCACCGAAAGAAAGGTTCACCATGGCGCTCCTTGCCGGTCCTGGGCCGGCGGGCACCGGGCCCGATCCGACAATTGGGACGCATCCTTTCGGCATGAAGCCGCCTTTGCCGGCGGGGGGCAATCCGGGAATCTACGAAAAGTCCATGAACTCAATGCCTTGGAATGATTCCAAGGCGCGCGGCGGTGCGTCCGCGTTACCGCCGAGGCTATTCGGCGGCATCGAGGCCGATATCCAGAATGGGGGCGCTGTGGGTCAGCCAGCCGGCGGAGATGAGGTCCACGCCGGCGGCGGCGATGGCGGGGGCCGTTTCACGTGAAACGCGGCCGGATGCCTCGGTGGTCATGCGCCCGTCCACCAGGGCCACCGCTTCCTGCAGCGTCGGCGGCGCCATGTTGTCGAGCAGCACGGCATCGACGCCGAGGGGGATGAGCTCGCGCAGCTGCTCCAGCGTGTCCACCTCCACCTCGATCTTCACCATGTGCCCGGCATGGACACGGATGCGGCGCACCGCCTCGGTGACCGAGCCGGCGATGGCGACATGGTTGTCCTTCACCAGCACCGCGTCGTCGAGGCCGAAGCGGTGATTGGAGCCGCCGCCGGCCCGTACGGCGTGCTTCTCCAGCGCCCGCAGGCCCGGCGTGGTCTTGCGGGTGCAGACGATGCGCGCTCGGTGGCCGCGCACCGCCTCCACCAGAGACGCGGTGGCGCTGGCGATGCCGGACAGGCGGCACATGAGGTTCAGCGCCGTGCGCTCAGCCGCGAGCATGCCGCGCCCCGGCCCCGAGACGCGGGCGATGAGGGTGCCGGCTTCCACTGCCGCGCCATCGCGCAGCCGCGCGTCGAAGGCGATGGCGGGGTCCATGAGCGCGAAGGCCAGCCGGGCGCAGTCGAGCCCCGCGACCACGCCGGGCTGGCGCGCCACCAGGTCCATGCGGGCGATGTGCCCGGCGGGAATGATGGCATCGCTGGTGATATCCCCGGCCCGGCCGAGATCCTCCAGCAGGGCGGCGCGGACGACGGGTTCGACCAGCAGGGTTGGAAGGGGGGGCAGGTCTGCGGGCGCGTTCACGGGCAGGTCCGTCATGGCGTTTCCTTCGGCAGGGTCGCGCGGCGGGATCGAGGAGTGACCCTGCCGGTGTTTTCTTCGTTCGCGCCTTCAGGCAGTACGCCTCGAGGGCGCCCGAGGGCGCGAACATTATCTTTGCGTCAGTGCATCCCTGAAGTCTTGCCAGGCCTCTTTTATTTGCGCTGTGGCCCAAAGCGGGTGCTCATGGGCTGCGCCGCAGCATCTTCCCGCGCGAAGCGGTTCCGGCATCGCGTGACTGCGCTCAGTGGCCGCGGACCAGTGCCGCGGGAGGGCCGGCGAGCTGTTCGGCCGCTGCCAGCGCCTGTGCCAGGGTGAGGTGGCTGCGGCATGCCACCGTCGCGGCTAAAGGAAAATCGGTGCGGCTGTGGGCGCCCCGGCTTTCCTCGCGGGCGAGGGCCGAGACCGCCATCATGAGGCCGACGATGGCGGGATCGGCTGCCGGCCCGCCGGCCCGTGCCAATGGCGCCAGGGCAGCCATGGCGGCTCGGAGCCCCTCTCCCATCCGCAGCACGCCCAGGTGCCGCGACACGATCGCCCGAGCCGCCGCGGGATCGGGCGGTGGCGGCATTTCCGCCGGCAGGCGGCGCGCGGGCGCGGTGGCGGGCTGGCCGGCAAGGCTTGCCGCCACCCAGCGGCCGCAGACGACCCCTTCCACCAGCGAATTGCTGGCGAGGCGATTGGCCCCGTGAAGCCCGGTGGAGGCCACCTCGCCGCAGGCCCACAGCCCCTCCACCGTGCTGCGCCCCTCCCCGTCCGCGGCGACGCCGCCCATGTGGTAGTGGGCCGCCGGGCGGATGGGGATGGGCTGGCTGGCGGGATCGATGCCGGCCGAGGCACACAGGCCGGAGATGGCGGGGAAGCGGCGCGCGAAGCCGGTGCCGAGGGCAGCGCGGGCATCGAGGAAGACCTCTCGCCCGGCCTGGAGCTCCGCCCATACCGCGCGGGCCACCACGTCGCGCGGGGCCAGCTCCGCGCCCGGCACATGAGCCAGGAACCGCGTGCCGTCGGCGGTGACGAGGGTGGCCCCCTCCCCGCGCACGGCCTCGCTGACCAGCGCGAGCGGCCGGGCGGCGCCGGCAAGCGCGGTGGGGTGGAACTGCACGAATTCCATGTCCGCCAGCACCGCACCCGCCCGCGCCGCGAGGGCGAGGCCGAGGCCGAAGGCGGAATCGGGATTGGTGGTGTGTTCGAACAGGGCCCCTGCCCCGCCGGTGGCGAGCACCACCTGCCGCGTGCGCAGCAGCGCCCCGCCGCCCGGCCCCGCCACCAGCACGCCGGCGATTGCGCCGTCCACGGTCGCGAGGCGGCGCGCCTCCACGCCTTCCACCACGGTCACCGAAGGGCATGCCCGAACCGCTGCCGCGAGGGCGCGCACCAGCTCGCGGCCGGTGGCATCGCCATCGGCGTGCACGATGCGGCGGCGGCTGTGGGCGGCCTCCAGGCCCAGGGTGAGGCGCCCGGCCCCGTCGCGATCGAAGCGGGTGCCGATGCGCGCGAGATCGGCGACGGCACCGGGCGCGGCGGCGAGGATGCGGCCCGCCGCCTGCGGATCGCAGAGGCCATCGCCGGCGGCCAGGGTGTCGGCGAGGTGGAGCGCGGCGTCGTCATCCGCGCCGACGCTGGCGGCCATGCCGCCCTGGGCGAGCGGGCTCGATCCGTCGCCGCCCAGCGGCGCGCGGGTGAGCAGCACGACGGGGCGCGGCGCCAGGAATAGCGCAACCGAGAGCCCCGCCACACCGCCGCCGATGATGACCGGCTGGTCTTCGAGCCCGGAGAAGGCGGTTGCGCCGGTCACAGCGCCAGCATCCGTTCGACCGCGACGCGGGCGCGCGTGGCGATGCCGGGCTCGATCTCCACCACATGCAGGTTCTCCTCCAGCGCCCGCCGGATGTTGGCGATGGTGATCTTCTTCATGTGCGGGCACAGGTTGCAGGGCCGCACGAAGTCGAGGTCGGGATACTGCAGGGAGATGTTGTCGCTCATGGAGCATTCGGTCAGCAGAACCACGCTCGGCGGCCGCTTCTCGCCCACATAGTCGGCCATGGCGGCGGTGGAGCCGGAGAAGTCCGCGGCCTGCACCACTTCGCGCGGGCATTCGGGGTGCACGAGCACCGCGACGCCGGGGTGGCTCTCGCGCAGCTCGGCCACGTCGGCGGCGGTGAAGCGCTCGTGCACCTCGCAGCTGCCGGGCCAGGAGACGATCTCCACCCCCGTCTCGGCCGCCACGTTCTCCGCCAGATACTGGTCGGGCAGCATGATGACCCGGGGCACGCCGAACGACTGGACCACCTTGCGGGCATTGCCGGAGGTGCAGCAGATATCCACCTCCGCCTTCACCGCCGCGGAGGTGTTCACATAGGCGATCACCGGCAGGTCGGGATTGGCGATGCGCATCTGGCGTACCCCCGCCGGCGTGATGGAATCGGCAAGCGAGCAGCCGGCGCCGGGATCGGGGATCAGCACCGTTTTCTCGGGGTTCAGCAGCTTCGCCGTCTCCGCCATGAAATAGACCCCGGCGAGCACGATCACGTCGGCATCGGTGGTGGCCGCCTCGCGGGCGAGGGTGAGGCTGTCGCCCACGATATCGGCCACGCAGTGGTAGATTTCGGGGGTCTGGTAATTGTGGGCGAGGATGACGGCGTTGCGCTCGATCTTCAGGTGCTGGATCGCCTCCACGTCGTCGGCGAGCAGCCCCCACTCGGCGGGGGGGATGACGCGTTTCACGCGCTCGTAGAGGTGGGAGGCGCGGGCGGTCGCCGAGCCGACGGCGGACATTTCCACGGGCGTGAGCTTGGACATGGCACTATACTCACTTTGAGCATATATTGGCTATATGCTTATACTGAGCATAACCCCTGTCAAGTGCGCGCGAGGGGCAGCTTGGTTCCCGAGAAGGCCCGCTCGGCCAGCACCGCGTGGCGGAAGCGGAAGAGTTTCGCAGGCCGGCCAATGCCTTCGGAGGTGGAAGCGCCGGTTTCCTCCACCAGCTCCTGCTGTTCCATGAGCCGGCGAAAATTCTGCTTGTGCACGGTGCGCCCGGCCAGCGCCTCCACGCAGCGCTGGAGCTGGAGCAGGGTGAAGGTCTCCGGCATCAGCTCGAATACCACCGGGCGATACTTGATCTTGGCGCGCAGCCGGGCGATCCCGGTGGCGAGGATGCGGCGATGGTCGCCGATCATGGGAACGCCGCCCGCCGTGTCTCCCGCCGCGCCGCCGCCCGCCGTTCCGTTGCGGCGGCCCTCGGGCACCAGCCCGGCCTCATAGAGCAGCTCGTAGCGCTGAAGCGTCATCTCCTCGTTCCAGGGCTGGTCGTCGAGGCCGAAGGCGGTGGCGGCGCGCAGGCGGCGCACGGCGCGCTCCGTGCCTGGCCGCCCCGCTTCGCTCCAGGCGGCCAATGCGGGGGAAATAAGCCGGCTAATCACATCCGGGGCGCCGTCGCGATGGTCCTCCCAGGGGAAGTAGTCGTACCAGCTGCGCCAGCCCCCCTCGCCGCCCGAGCGCTCATGCGTGAGGCCGAGGTAGCTGATGGAGATGGTGCGCGCCCCGCCATCTCCGGCGCGGTCCTTGTCGGCGAAGGTGTAGAGCTGCTCCACGTAGCCGATGGGATGATGGGTCTGCTGCTCCACCCATGCCCGGAGCCCGGATTGCAGCGAGCGGTGACCGAGTTCGAACGGTCCGGACGGCAGGGCCCGGCCCTGTTCCAGCGTCAGCACCTGCGGCGCGCCGCGGGAAACCGCCACCAGCACGGCGATGAGGTCCACCTGGATGGCGTGGACTGCCGCCGTCTCCGCCCGTTCGTTCTCGTCGCTCATGGCGCGATGCTCACGGGGCTGGCGTCGTCGGCATGCTGGCGGGCGGGCGCGGGGCGCACCTCAGGCATCGGCGGCGAGGTCTTCACGGGAGGCGAGGGCCTGCAACGAGGCGAGGCGGACGTTGCCCTTCCCGCTCTTCTTCACCTCATACATGGCGTCATCCGCGAAGCGCATGAGCGTCGCCGCGTCGGTGGCATGGTACGGGTAAAGAGCGATGCCGATGGAGGCTCCGACCGAGACCGTCACCGGGGTCGGTGTCTGGCGCAGGCCATAGGGCTGGCGCAGGGCGCTGCACAGCCGCTCCCCCTGGGCGAGGGCTGTCTGATCGTCGGGGAGATCCACCATGATGACCGCGAACTCGTCGCCGGACAGGCGCACCGCGAAGTCCTCGTGCCGCAGGTTCGCGCGCAGCCGCTGGGCGATGGCGCACAGCAGCTCGTCGCCGGCGGCGTGGCCGTGGCGGTCGTTCACCTGCTTGAAGCCGTCGATGTCGATGTAAAGCAGCGCGAATGCGTGTCCGTTCTGCTCGGCCTGGGCGAAGGCGCGGGTCAGGTGCTCCATGAACAGGATGCGGTTGCCGAGCCCAGTAAGGGGGTCATGGGTGGCCATGTGGCGCACCTGCTTCTCCACCCGGCGCCGCTCCTCGATCTCGATCTCGAGCTGCCTGTTGCGCTTCTCCAGCTCCTCCATCGCCGCCTTGAGGCGCATCTTGGAGATGTGCAGCTCCAGGAACACGGTAACCTTGGAGAGCAGCACCGCGTCGTTGATGGGCTTGGCGATGTAGTCCACCGCGCCGAAGGTGTAGCCCTTCAGGCGGTTGATGTCGTCGAGATAGGCCGCGGTCACGAACACGATCGGGATATCGCAGGTGGCCGGGTCGTTATTGAGCAGGGAGGCGACCTCGAAGCCGTCCATGTCCGGCATCTGCACGTCGAGCAGGATCAGCGCGAACCGGTGGTCGAGGCACAGGGCGAGCGCCTCGTTGCCGGACTTCGCCTCGTAGATGTCCGCCTCGACCGCCGCCAGCAGCCGGCGCATGCTGGCGAGGTTGGCGGAGACGTCGTCCACCACCAGGATCTTTGGGCGCGGCTCCGGGGCGGAAGATTCGGTCATGGCCGCACCGCTGCGTTGATGCGGACGGCGAGGGCGTCGAGTGGCGCGCACAGGTCGGCGCCGGCCCGCTCCAGCGCCGCGCGCGGCATGGTGGGGACTTCGGCTTCCTCAGGAGATTGGACCAAGGCAAGACCTCCCCGCTGGCGGATCTGCGCAAGACCTTCCGCGCCGTCGCTGCTCGCTCCGGTGAGAACGACACCAATAAGGCATTTGTGGTACGCCCGCGCAGCGGTTTCGAACAGCACATCGATCGAGGGGCGGGAGAAGCATACTTTCGGGTCTACCGAAAGGGAAAAGTGGCGGTCGGGCTCGATCAGCAGGTGGTAACCGCTTGGGGCCACGTGCACGCGGCCTTGTGTCACTGGCATGCGTTCCTGTGCCAGCGCCACCGGCAGGGCGCAGCTCTGCCCGAGCACCTCGGGCAGGAGGTCCGGCCCGCGTGCGCCCACATGGTTCACCACCACCACCGCGGCCGGAAGGCCGGGGTCGAGGCGCTCCAGCAGCCGGCGCAGGGCGGCGGGGCCCCCCGCCGAGGCGCCGATGACCACAGCCTGTGCGAGCGCCCCTGCCATGGTCAGGGCGCGCTGGTGCGGCGGTAGATCTGCGCCGCGCCGTCGATCAGCCTGAACTTCTCCCGCGCGTTCGCGAGTTGCATGTTCTCGCGGGTGCCGATGCACAGGAACCCGCCGCGCACCAGGCTGTCGGCGAACATGCCGAGAACCCGGTCCTGCAGCGGCGTGGAGAAATAGATGAGCACGTTGCGGCACAAGATGAGGTGGGCCTCACAGAACACCGTGTCGGTGACGAGGTTGTGCTCGGCGAAGGTGACGCGGGAGATGAGACGCTCGTCGAGCTTCAGGAAGTCGTAGCGCGCGTGGTAGTAGTCGGAGAGGCTGCCGGCGCCGCCGCTGTCGAGATAGCGCTGGGACGCCTCGCGCGCGTGCTGCAGGGGGAAGATGCCTTCCCGCGCCCGCACCAGGGCATTGGCCGAGATGTCGGTGGCGTAGATGCGCGCGCGCTCGTAGAGCCCGGCCTCGGTGAGCAGGATGGCAAGGGAATAGACCTCCTGCCCGTGGGCGCACCCCGCCTGCCAGATGTTGATGGCCGGATAGGAGGAGAGAATGGGGAACACCTGCTCCTTCAGTGCCCGGAACACGTGCGGGTCACGAAACAGCTCGGAGACCGGCACGGAAAGGCCGGAGATGGCCTCGGTGATCCGCTCGGGGCTGTGCAGCAGCGTGTCGGTGAGCGCGGTGAGAGTGGGCGCGCCGAACTGCAGGGCGAGGTTGCGCGCCCGCCGGGTGAGCGAGGCGCGGTTGTATCCGGAAAAGTCGTAGCCGTAGCGCCGGTCGAGGGCTGTGACGAACAGGTCGAGCTCCAGCTCCTCCAGGGCGGCGCAGATGGCGGCGGGATCTTCGGGCGGGGTCATCGGGGCGGCAGCCAGGCGCGGATCATGGAGAGCAGCTTCGGCACGTCGATGGGCTTGGAGAGATAGTCGCTCGCCCCGGCGGCGAGGCACTTCTCGCGGTCGTCCTTCATAGCCTTGGCGGTCAGGGCGATGATGGGGAGCTTCGCGAAGCAGGGCCGCTTGCGGATCTCCGCCATGGCCTCATAGCCGTCCATCACCGGCATCATGATGTCCATGAGCACGATCTCGATGTCGGGGCGGGTGTCGAGCTGGGCCACGGCCTTGGCGCCGTCCTGCGCCAGGATCACCTCGATGCCCTTGCCGCGCAGCACCTTGGCGAGGGCGTAGATGTTGCGCATGTCGTCGTCCACCAGCAGCAGGTGGCGGCCCTTCAGGTCGGCGTCGGGGTTCTCGGAGAGGGCCTTGGCCTCGTGCCGCACGGAGTGGAGGAACAGGCTCACCTCGTCCATGAGCCGCTCGGGCGAGCGGGCGCCCTTGATGACGATGCTGTCGGTGAAGGCCCGCAGCTTGAGACTCTCCTCGGCGGTCAGCTCGCGGCCGGAGTAGACCACCACCGGGACCTGCCGCTCCCCGGCCGCGACCCGTTCCAGCAGCTCGAAGCCCGACATGCCCGGCAGGCCGAGGTCGAGCACCATGCAGTCCACCGCCTCGCGGCCGATGACCTCCAGCGCTTCCTCTCCGCTGCCGGCCTCCAGCACCTTCACCGCGCCGGCGCCGATGAGTTTGCGCACGGCGAGGCGGGCGGCGGGGTCGTCGTCCACCACCAGCACGCGGCGCGGCTGGTCCTGGGAGAAATGGGCGAGGGTGGCGAGCGCGCCGTTGAGGTCCTCCGCGCTCACCGGCTTGGTGAGGAAGCCCACGGCGCCGAGGTCCCGTCCGCGCTTGGCCTCGTCAAGGGCGGAGACGAAATGCACGGGGATGTGGCGGGTGGCGGCATCGGACTTCAGCCGCTCGATGACGGTCCAGCCATCCATGCCCGGCAGCATTACGTCCAGCAGGATGCCGGTGGGCCGGTAGTGGCGGGCGAGCTCCAGCCCGCTCTCGCCGTCGATCGCCGCGAGCACCTGGTAGCCCTTGCGCCGCACCAGGCCGACGAGGGTGCGCGCGAACGCGGGGTCGTCCTCCACCACCAGGATGGTGGTGAGCCCCTCCCGCAGGGCCGCCCGGTCGTCCTCGATCACCAGCGCCGGCCGCGGATGGGACGAGGCGGCGGCGCGTGGCGACTCCGGCACCGGGGCTGGGGCGGCCGGCGCCTCCTCCACCACCGGCGCGCCGATGGGCAGGGTGAGGCGGAAGGTGGAGCCGGCGCCGAGCCGGCTCTCCACCGTCACGTCGCCGCCCAGCAGGCGGGCGAGGCGCTGGGTGATGGCGAGGCCGAGGCCGGTGCCGCCGAACTGCCGGCGGGTGGAGGAATCCACCTGCTCGAAAGCCTGGAAGATGGTCTCCAGCTTGTCTTCGGGAATGCCGATGCCGGTGTCCGCCACCTGTACCGTCAGCGTGTCGCCGGCGCCGCGCGCGAAGGTGACGGTGATGCCGCCCTCGGTCGTGAACTTGAAGGCGTTGCCGAGCAGGTTGTTGGTGATCTGCTCCAGCTTGCCGTCGTCGGAGAGGACGTAGGCCGGCGCGTCGGGCGCGACGGTGACGGTGAAGTTGATCCCCTTTTCCTGCGCCACGTGGCGGAAGTTGCGCTCCATCCGGCCGGCGACGGCGGGGATGGACACCGGCTCGCGCACCACGTCCATCTTGCCCGCCTCCACCTTGGAGAGGTCCAGGATGTCGTTGATGAGGCGCAGCAGGTTGGTGCCGGAGGAATGGATGATGGCCGCGGCCTCCACCTCCTCGGCATCGAGGTGGCCGGTGTGGTTCTCGGAGAGGTCGTGGGCAAGGATGAGCAGGCTGTTGAGCGGCGTGCGCAGCTCGTGGGACATGTTGGCGAGGAACTGCGACTTGTACTGGTTGGCGCGGGCGAGCTCGTCGGCCCGGGTCTCGGCGGCGAGGTTGGCGGCCTCCGCCGCCGCCTTCTGCGCGGCCAGCTCCTCCGAGCTGTGGCGCAGCACTTCGTTGGAGCGCTGCAGCTCGTCCGCCTGCACCCGCAGTTCTTCCTCGGAAGCGGCGACCTTCTGCGACTGCTCCTGGAGCTGCTCGTTGGTGGCGCGCAGCTCTTCCTGCTGGGTGCGCAGCTCTTCCTCCGCCACCCGCAGCTCGGCGGTCTGGCGCTGGGTCTGCTCCAGCAGCTCCAGGGTGCGCACCGCGCGGTTGAGATTGTCGAGGGAGAGCGCCACCACCGGCGCCACATCGTGCAGCAGCCGTTCTCGCGCGCCGGCGAGCGGCTCGAAGCTGGCCAACTCGATGACGCCCAGGAGCCGATTCTTGCTGACGACCGGCACCGCCGCCACCGTGAACGGCCGGCCTTCGCCGGTCCCGGAATGGATGCGGATGTAGTCCTCGGGCACCGGCGAGAGCACGATGGGTTTGCGTTCCTTCGCGGCCTGGCCGGCAAGCCCCTCGCCCAGCTTGTAATGGGTGGAGAGGTGGCGCCGCTCGGTGAGGGCGTAGGTGCCGCTGAGGACGAGCTGCTGGGTGGTCTCGTCGAAGGCATAGAACACGCCGACCCCCGCCTTCAGGCGTGGCGCCAGCTCCGTCAGCAGCTCGTCGGCGAAGCTGGTGACGTTCTCGGCCCGCTGGAGCTTCTCAGAGACGGCTCCGATGCCGGTCTTCACCCAGTTGCTGTCGTAGGTCTCGATGGCCATGGCCTTGAAGACTTTGAGAGCGCGGGCGATGGTGCCGACCTCGTCGCGGCGCTGGGTGTAGGGCACGACAATCGAGTGGTCGTGCCCGGCCAGCTGCTCCATGCGGCTCGCCAGAAGCTGCAGCGGTTGGGTGATGAGGCGGGCGGACAGGATCAGCGCGCCCACGCCCGCGGCGATGGAGGCGATGAGCGCCGCAAGGTTGACGAGCCGCAGCATCTGCTCGGTGCGCTCCAGCTCGGCCCGGGACAGCTGAAGCTCCGCGTCGGCCCGGCTGACGATCTGGCCGAGCACGTTGCTGATAGCACGGCTTCCGCGGTCGCCGGTGTCGCCGGTGGCGAAGTCGCGCAGGGCGTTGCCGCTGAATTCGGGGGTGACCTCGCCGCGGGCGCCGCGATCCACCAGGGTCAGCAGTGGCGCTGCCGTGACCGTCGACCAGGGCTCGTTGAGCTTGATGGCCTGATCCACCAGTGCGCGCAGCGCAGGGATGCCGGTCGCCGCCTGCTGCAGGTCTTCGAGCGCGGAATTGACCTGGTCTTCGCTGGTCTCCAGGCGCTGGCGCGCCACCGCAGGCTGGGCGAGCGCGTCCTGCACAAGCGTCAGCCTGCGCTCGCCGATGACGCGAATGGCGGCGTTGGCGAGGTTCATGTTGTGGATGAAGACGTTGGCCTGAGCCTGGAGCGTGTTGGCGCGCTGCATCGTCAGGCTGTTGGCACCCAGGAGCACGAGGAAGAGGAACAGCAGCACCATGAAGATGCTGCCCAGCTTCCATTGCAGCGACAGGTTGGCGAGCCAGGATGTGCCCGACCCGGCTCGTGCATCCGGCTCCGCCTCGGCGTTCACTCCGGCCATGCGATCCCCCATTTTGCTACCGTCCCGCGCGGCGGGCATTCAACCATGCAATCGGAAAAAAGTCCTGAAGCGGCAACGGGGTCGGCCGCCCTCCGCCGCTGCCTCTAGGGCAGGATCTCGCGCACGCGCTCCATCGGCCGGCACAGGCGCACGCCCCTGGTGGTGAACACGAACGGCCGCTCGATCAACGCGGGGTGCGCGACCAGGGCATCGAGGAGGGCGTCGTCGGGGAGGGCGGGGTCGTCGAGCCCGAGCTCGGCATAGAGGGCGCCCTTGCGGCGCACCGCATCCCGCACGGT
This sequence comes from Xanthobacter sediminis, assembly GCF_043195015.1. Lineage (NCBI taxonomy): Bacteria > Pseudomonadati > Pseudomonadota > Alphaproteobacteria > Hyphomicrobiales > Xanthobacteraceae > Xanthobacter > Xanthobacter sediminis. The sequence continues at coordinate 165,692 of NZ_JBAFWH010000003.1, forward strand.
GATGCCGGCGGCGGCGATGGCGGCGGCCAGCTCCGCGCGGCTCGGCGGGGTTTTCAGATACTGGACGATCTCCGGCTCGATGCCCGTTTCCCGCAGCAGCGCCAGGGTGTTGCGGGAGGTGCCGCAGGACGGGTTATGCCAGATGGTGACGCGCGACGGGCCGCTCATGGCCGGGGCTCCGGATGTGGGGGGCTGCGCCGGGGGCCCCGGCGCGCCGACATCAAGCGGCCGCCGATGGGTGGTGTCAATCGGCGCTGCCGGGCGCCGGCCCGCTCACACCGCCGGGGTGAGCGGGCCGGATTCCGTCCCGGCCTTTGCGGCGAGATCGATGCGATGGGAGACGATGGCGAGCAGCATGGCGACGCTGGCCAGCGTGGCGCCGATCCACGGCAGGTCCATGTAGCCGAGGCCGAGGGTCAGCCCCACCCCGCCGATGCCCGCGCCGATGGCGTTGCCCAGGTTGAAGGCGCCCTGGTTGATGGTGGAGGCGAGGTTGGGCGCTTCGGCGGCCTCCTTCACCACCCGCATCTGCAGCGGTGCCACCAGCGCGAAGCCCAGCGCGCCCCAGGCGAACAGCGTGATGGCTGCCGGCAGCGGATGGGCGCTGGTGAGCGGGAACAGCGCGAGCAGCACCACCTCCACCGCCGAGATGCCGATGATGGTGGGCATGAGGCTGCGGTCGGCAAGCCAGCCGCCGCCGAAATTGCCCACCGTGAGCCCCACCCCGAACACCAGCAGCATGAGCGTGACGCCATGGGCCGACACGCCGGTGTGGGTGGTCAGGATCGGCGCGATGTAGGTGAAGACGCTGAACAGGCTGGAGGAGGCGACGATGGAGATGAGCATCGCCAGCAGCACCTGGACCGAGCCGATGGCCCTGGCCTCCCGTTTCAGCTCCAGCGGCGGCGCTGGCAGCTCGCGCGGGAGCCACATGGCGAGGGCGACCGCCGCCACCACGCCGATGGCCACCACCGCGAGGAAGGTGTCGCGCCAGGAGAACATCTCGCCCATGGCGGTGCCGAGCGGCACGCCCAGCACGTTGGCGATGGTGAGGCCGGCGAACATCATGGCGATGGCCTGGGCCTTGCGGCTCGGCGGGGAGAGCTCCGCCGCCACCACGGCCCCGAGCCCGAAGAAGGCGCCGTGGCACAAGGCGGTGACGACGCGCGCGCCCATCAGCAGCCAGAAGCCCGGCGCCAGCGCGCACAGGAGGTTGCCGGCGATGAACACGCCCATCAGCACCATCAGCGCGTGGCGCCGGTTCATGCGCGCGGTGGCGATGGCGAGGAAGGGCGAGCCGAAGGTGACGCTCAGCGCATAGCCCGTGACCAGGAAGCCGGCCTGGGGGATGCTCACCGAAAGGTCCGCCGCCACGTTCGGCAGCAGGCCGACGATGACATATTCCGTCGTGCCGATGCCGAACGAGGCGAGGGCGAGCGCGAGCAGGGCGAGGCGCACGGCCTTCGCGCCGCCGGCGGGGGAGGATGAGCCATCCATGGGACGCAACACCGGGATAAGGGGCAAACGCCTGCAGGCTCCGGCGCGACGGCACGCCTTCCAGGCAGGATCCGCGGACCATATGCTGCGCCGCGATGGCGCGGAAATGAAATCTCCGACTAGATTCGAGGCGCGGCGAGAATGCTGGCGGCGCGGTGGCCGCCGGGCGGCAGAAGCCGGGCAGCCCGTGTCCCCGCCGATACGGCGCGCCGCTGTCGCGCGGCCCTCGGGTGTGCCGCGCCGAAAAGGGGGCGTGAAGGGGGCTCGCGTTTGGCGCGGCACAGGTTATATTGGCCGCGAATTGACCGGATGGCCCTAAGCTCCATGTTTCGTCTCACCTTGCCCCTGGCGCTCGTCGCCGCCTTCGCCCTGGCGGCGTGCGGCGTGAAGGGTCCGCTTGAGCCGCCCCCCGGCGCTCCGGTCGTGACGCCGCAGGCGCAGGTGGCGCCGCCCCCCAATGTCCGCCACAGCGCGGGCACTCTGGGCGGCTCCGCATCCGACATGGTTTCCAACTCCTCAACCCATGCGGCCTGGGAGAAGGACCAGAGGGGAGCCTCGAGTGATCCGCTGAAGGGTTACCCGCGGCCCGATCAGCCCTTCATTCTCGACGGCCTGCTCTGAGGCGCCCGGCGCCCCGGCCCGGCCCGGCGCGCAACGCGAAGACATTCGTTCCATGCACCATTTCGATTACCGCGACGGACACCTCCATGCCGAGGGCGTGGATCTGGTGACCCTGGCGTCGGAAGTCCGCACGCCCCTCTACTGCTATTCCTCGGCCACGCTGGAGCGGCACTACAAGGTCTTCATGGAGGCCTTCGCCGATCGCGAGGCGCTGTTGTGCTACGCGCTGAAGGCCAATTCCAACCAGTCGGTCATCGCCACCCTGGCGCGGCTGGGGGCAGGGGCGGACATCGTCTCCGTGGGCGAGCTGCGGCGCGCGCTGGCGGCCGGCGTGCCGGGCGGCCGCATCGTCTTTTCCGGCGTCGGCAAGACGCGCGAGGAGATGGCGGAGGCCATCGCCGCCGGCATCCTCTGCTTCAATGTGGAAAGCGAGCCGGAGCTGCACGTGCTCTCCGAAGTGGCGACCGCCCTCGGGCGCACCGCTCCGGTCTCCATCCGCGTCAATCCGGATGTGGACGCCAAGACCCACAAGAAGATCTCCACCGGCCGCTCGGCCACCAAGTTCGGCATTCCCATCTCCCGCGCGCGGGAGGTCTATGATCTGGTGGCGCGCCTGCCCGGCCTCGCCGTCACCGGCGTCGACATGCACATCGGCAGTCAGATCACCGACATGGCGCCCGTGGAGAACGCCGTGGCGCTGTTGGCGGACCTTGCCCGCGACCTCATGGCCGCCGGCCACCGGCTGCATCACCTCGACCTCGGGGGCGGCCTCGGCGTGCCCTATGCGGCGAGCGACCCGGTGCCGCCGCCCCCCGCCGAATATGCCGCGGTGGTGCGCCGGGCCCTGGGCGGGCTCGACCTGCCGCTGGTGTTCGAGATGGGCCGCATGGTGGTGGCCAACGCCGGCATCCTCGTCACCCGCGTGCTCTACGTGAAGCATGGTGAGGGCAAGACCTTCGTGATCGTGGATGCGGCCATGAACGACCTCATCCGCCCCACCCTCTACGAGGCTCACCACGACATCCTGCCCGTGGCGGAACCGGCGGCGGACACCCCCACCATGGTGGCCGACGTGGTCGGGCCGGTGTGCGAGACCGGTGATTTCCTCGCCCTCGACCGCGAGATGCCGGAGGTGAAGGCGGGCGACCTGCTGGCGGTGATGACCGCAGGCGCCTATGGCGCGGTGCAGGCCTCCACCTACAACACCCGCGCCCTGGTGCCGGAAGTGCTGGTGAACGGCGCGGCGGCCGCCGTGGTGCGCCCGCGCGTGGACGTGGACGCCCTCATCGCCCTCGACAGCATGGCGCCCTGGCTCGGCTGAACCGACGGGGACGCCGCCGGGCGCCCTTCGAAAGGAGTCGGAAGCGGGCCTGCTACGAGGCGGGCGGCTTCAGGCCGTGGCGCGTCCATGCTTGGCGATGAACGCCACCAGCGCGTCCTCGGTCATGGGGCGGCCCAGGTAGAAGCCCTGCACCTCGTCGCAGCGGTCCGCCTTCAGGCTGGCGAGCTGGCTTTCGGTTTCCACTCCTTCCGCCACCACCTGCATGCCGAGCGCGCGGCCGAGGCCCAGGATGGCCTGCACGATAGCGAGCGCGCCCTTGCTCTGGTCGAGGTCGCCCACGAAACTGCGGTCGATCTTGAGCGCGTCGAAGGGGAAGGTGCGCAGGTAGCCGAGCGAGGAATAGCCGGTGCCGAAATCGTCCATGGACAGGCGCACGCCGATATCCTTGAGCTGCAGGAGCACGTCGAGCGCCTTGTCGGTGTTCTCGATGAGCACGCTCTCGGTGATCTCCAGCTCCAGCCGGTGGGGGGCGAGGTCGGTCGCCTTGAGCACCGAGCCCACGGTCTCCACCAGCTCGCCGCCGCGGAACTGCACGACGGAAACGTTGACGGAGACATTGAGGCCCGGCAGGCGGGCGATGGTGTCGCAGGCCTTGCGCAGCACCCATTCGCCCATGGGGACCACGAGCCCGCTCTTTTCCGCGAGCGGCACGAACTCGTCCGGCACCAGGCGGCCGAGCTGGGGGTGGTCCCAGCGGATCAGCGCCTCGACGCCGATGATGCGCAGGGTGTCCGTGCTCCAGCGGGGCTGGAACAGCAGCACGAACTGATCCGAGAGGATGGCGCGCCGCAGGTCCCCCTCCAGGGATCGCCGGCCGCTCGTCTCGTCGTTCATCTCGGACGTGAAGAAGCAGGAGACGCCGGGGCCGATGGCCTTCGCCCGCTCCAGGGCCAGCCCGGCGCGATGCACCAGCGTTTCCGCCTCCTCGCCGTCGGCGGGGGCGACGGCGATGCCCAGCGTCGCCTGGGGATAGAGCGTGGCCATGGCCAGCACCACGGGGGCGCTGAGGGCGTTCTGCAGGCGGCCGCACAGGCGTTCGACGGTCTTCGCGTCGGAAAGGCCGGTGGCCACCAGCACGAACTCGTTGGCGCCGACCCGCGCCACGAGGTCGTTGTCGCGCACGCAGCGCTTGAGGCGCCGGGCCATCTCGGCGAGCACGGCGTCGCCTGCGGCGTCGCCGAAGGTGTCATTGAGCTGGCGGAAATTGTCGATGTCGAGGGTGACGACCGCGACCATGCGTGCCCCGTCCTGCGCCGCATCAAGGGCGCCGGCCAGGAACTCCAGCATCAGCAGCCGATTGGGCAGGTTGGTGAGGGAATCGTGCAGGGCCAGGTATTCCGATCGCCATGGACCGCCCACCACCTCGTCTGTGCTGTCAGTCGCCATCTTGCGCAAGCCGGTGAATGGGCCGCCGGATGCCCCGCGGGGCGGGAACCGGCGGCGGATGCCTCGGGATCGTCGCACGCCCCCCGGCGCGCCGCAGGGCCAGCACACATCGCGTGAAGCCCGCTCCCCCGGCGCCCATTCCGTGTGCAAGCCTGGATATTGTGCCCACTGGCCAAAATCGTCAAGTCGCCGCCGGTAGGGGAGTCTTCACAGGGTGATGACGACACGCATCACCGATGGATCCTCGCTGCTTGGCGCCACCTTGAAGCCCAGGTCCTCAGCCATGTGCAGCATGGGGCCGTTCTCGCGCATCACGTCGCCGAACACGCGCTTGAGGCCGCGGGCGCGGGCATGGTCGAGAATCTCGGTCATGAGGCGGTAGCCGAGGCCTTTCCCCTTCATGTCCGAGCGGACCATGATGGCGTATTCCGCCTCCTCGCTGTCCGGATCGGCGATGATGCGCACCACGCCGCAGATGTCGCCGCCTTCCTCCACCGCCACGAACGCCATCTCGCGGTCGTAGTCGATCTGCGAGAGGCGGGCCGCCATGAGGTGTGGGAAGTCCTTCACCGAGCCGAGGAAGCGCATGCGCACGTCCTGCGGGTCGGAGCGGCGCACCACGTCCACGAGGCCGGGCTCGTCCTCCGGGCGGATCGGGCGCAGGGTGACGAAATGCCCGTCGGTGAGGGGGATCTGCTTCACGTGCTCCGGCGGATAGGGGCGGATGGCGAAGCGCTTCGTGCCGTCCTGGGCCGCCTCGCTCACGACGATGCGGGCATCGAGGGCGATCACCCCGTTCTCGTCCGCGAGCAGGGGGTTGATGTCGAGCTCGGCGATCTGCGGCAGGTCGGCCAGAAGCTCGCCGATCTTGATGAGGGTGGACGCGATGGCGCCCATGTCCGCCGGGGGGTGGTCGCGATAGCCGGCGAGCAGCCTGGACACCCGCGTGCGGGAGATCATCTCCCGCGCCAGGACGCCGTTGAGCGGCGGCAGCGCCACCGCCCGGTCGCCGATCACCTCCACCGCCGTGCCGCCCTGGCCGAACAGCACCACCGGGCCGAAGGTGGGATCGTTGGCGATGCCGGCGATCAGCTCTTGGGCATTGGGCCGGCGCACCATCTGCTGCACGGTGAAGCCGTCCACCCTGGCGGCGGGCCGCTTTTCCGCCACCGAGGCGATGATCTCGCGGCACGCGGCCTCCACCGCCGCCGGGCTGTGCAGGTCGAGCCGTACGCCGCCCACGTCGGATTTGTGGGTGATGTCGTGGGAAAGCACCTTCACCACCACCGGCAGGCCCATCTGCGCGGCGATGCGTCCGGCTTCCTCGGGGCTGGCGGCGATGCGGGTTTCCACCACCGGGATGTCGTAGGCCGCGAGCACGGCCTTTGCCTCGAACTCGCCCAGCGCCTTGCGGCCGGAAGCGAGCACGTCTTCCACGATCCGCTGCGCCTCGGCCCGGTCCGGCTCCTCGAAGGTGCGGGCGGGCGGTGTCTCCATCAGCAGGGTCTGGTTGCGCTGGTAGGCCACGAGGTGGCCGAAGGCGCGCACCGCCTCGTCGGGGGTCTCGTAGGTGGGGATACGGCGGGCGGCGAACTTGCGCCGCACGTCGCCGGCCGCGTTCTCGCCCAGCCAGCAGGTGAGCACCGGCGCGCGGGGGCGGGTCTCCAGCACCTCCATCACCGCGTCGGCGGCGCCCTTGGCATCGGTGACGGCGGTGGGGGAGTTCAATACCAGCACGCCGTCCGTGCCCTTGTCGGCGAGCAGCGCCTTCAGGGCGTCGGCGTAGCGCTTGGGCGGGGCATTGGCGTGGATGTTGACCGGGTTGGCCTGCGACCAGGTGGAGGGCAGCGCCGTGTCAAGCTTCGCTAGGGTCTCGGGCTCGAGGGTGCCGAGCACGCCGTCGATGTCCTCCAGCGCGTCCACCGCCAGCACGCCGGCGCCTCCGCCGTTGGTGAGCACCGCGAGCCGGTCTCCATGCAGGCGGATGCCGGAGGAAAGGGTGGTGATGGCTTCGAACACCTCGCGCAGCTCGGGCACGCGCAGCATGCCGGCGCGGCGGAAGGCGGCGTCGTAGACGAGGTCGGCGCCGGCGAGGGCACCGGTGTGGGAGAGGGCGGCCTGGGCGCCGGCGGCGCTGCGCCCGGCCTTAATGACCACCACCGGCTTGGCGCGCGCCGCGATGCGCCCCGCCGACATGAACTTGCGCGCGTCCGTGATGTTCTCGACATAGAGCAGGATGGCGCGGGTGGTGTTGTCGAGGGCGAGGTAGTCGAGCAGGTCGCCGAAGTCGATGTCGCCTTTGTCGCCCAGCGAGATGACGTGGGAAAAGCCGATGCCGCGGGCGCTCGCCCAGTCGAGCACGGCATTTGCCATGGTGCGGGATTGGGTGACGAAGGCCACGTCCCCCTTGGCGGGCATGAGGTGGGCCACGCTGGCGTTGATGCGGGCGCCGGTGGAGATGAAGCCGATGCAGTTGGGGCCGAGGATGCGCAGGAGATGGGGCTTGGCCGCATCCAGCATGCGCTGCATCACCTCGGTGCCTTCGAGCTTGGCGCCCTCGCCGAAGGCGGCGGCGGTGACCACCGCCGCGCGGCAGCCCTTGGCACCGAGGTCGGCAATGATCTGCGGCACCTGCTCGGGCTCCGCCGTCACTACCGCGAGGTCCACCGGAATGGGCAGGTCGGAAACCCGCGCGTAGTTGAGCGAGGAGCGCAGCACGCGCTCGTTGGCGTTCACCGTGAGGATGGGGCCGGGAAAGCCGGCCTCGAACAGGTTCTCGGCGATCACCGCGCCGATGGTGCCGGGCTTGTTGCTGGCCCCCACCAGGGCGATGGCGGCGGGGTGGAACAGGGCGTCGAGATTGCGGGTGGTCATGCCTGGCCTTCCGGTCTTCTGCGGCGCACGGGGTCGTTCCCGCGTCCATTAATCGCGTGTCACGGCAGGCCCATGAGGAGCGCTCCGGGGCCTTCGGTCAAGTCCGCGGCGCAGCTTCGCGCGCGGCGGGAGAGGGTGGCCGGATGCCGCAGGCCTCTGGCCCCGCCATCATGCCTGCGCAACGCGACGGCATGTCGACACCCGTGCGGGCCCTTCGGGAGGCGGAGGGCGCCGGCGTCAGCAGGGCAGGGCGCGCACGAAGCTGTCGCGCACCGCCTCGCTGAGCTGGTTGCCGAGCAGCGGCTTCTCGATAATGGAGACGCCCTGGGCGTTCGCCCGCTGCCGTACGTTCTGGCTGGGATTGCTGGTGATGAGGAAGGACGGCAGGTGGACGTTGCGCCGGTCGAGCTCGCGCAGCAGCTCCAGGCCGTTGATTTCCGGCAGGTTGTAGTCGACGATCATGCAGCCGCAATGGGGCAGGTCCGCCGCCATCAGCTCGTGGAAGCCGCCGTAGGTGCGCACGTCGAAGCCGTCGAGCTCGAAAGTGAACTGCAGCGAGCTGCGCACCGCCGCATCGTCGTCCACGATGTGCACCACCCACGGCGCGCTCGTGGCCTGCGCCGCGTCGTCGCCGGGCAGTGTCGCGGGCACGGCGAAGGGCTGCATGATGCGGGTCGTCGCCATCGCCGGCTCGGGTCGCGCGGCGCGCGCCATGCGAATCGGCAGCGCGCAGGCGCCGAAATCGGCATCGGCCAAGGCATCGACCGGAATTTCGGCGTCGTGCCGCAGCGCCGCTTCCACCTTGCACATCGAGTTCATCGGCAAGCCTCCCACGACCCGCTCGTGGGTCCACGTGGTCGGTGCGATAAAGCTAGCCGATCCGCCGTCGGCGAGGCCTTGAGTTAGATCAAGCCTCAGGCCGCGCTTGGTGCGATACCGGCAAGCAGCGCCATGCGCACCAGCTCCGAGAGGCTCTGGGCCTTCATCTTGGTCATCACGTTGGCGCGGTAGACCTCCACCGTACGGGGGCTGATGCCGAGGTCGTAGGCGATCATCTTGTTGGCCTGCCCGGCCACCAGGCACTCCAGCACCTGCCGCTCGCGCTGGGAGAGGGCGGCGATGCGCTCGTTCACTTCCTCGCGCAGGGCGTCGTGCTGGTGCGCCTTGCGCATGCGCGCGAGCGCGGACTTCACCGTGTCGAGGATGGCGACGTCGTCGAACGGCTTCTCCAGGAAGTCGGCGGCGCCGAGCTTCATGGCCTCCACCGCCAGCGGCACGTCGCCGTGGCCGGTCACCACGATCACCGGCACCGCCGAGCCCCTCTCCTTCAGGTGCTGCAGCAGCTCGATGCCGGTCATGTCCGGCATCCGCACGTCGGTGATGATGCAGGCGGCGGTAGGGTCCGCCGCCGGCAGGCCCGCCTCCACGAAGGCGCGCGCGGAAGCGTGCTCATGCACCTGATGGCCGGCGGTGGCGAGCAGGAAGGCGAGCGACTGGCGCACCGCTTCGTCATCGTCGATGACGTGGATCACCGCGCTTTCAGGCATCGCTCTGCCCCTCGTCGCCGACCGCGCGCAGGGTGAAGCGGAAGATGGAGCCGCCCTGCGGGTTGGGCTCGGCCCAGATGCGCCCGCCATGGCCCTCGATGATGGTCCGCGAGATGGAGAGCCCCACCCCCATGCCGTGGCGCTTGGTGGTGACGAAGGGCGTGAAAAGCTGATGGCTGATCTCGGGGGAGATGCCGGAGCCGGTGTCCATGACGCTCACCATCACCATGTCGTCCTCCGCCGGCTCGGACTGCACCAGAAGCTGCCGCCGGGGCGCTTCCATCATTGCTTCCAGGGCGTTGCGCATCAAGTTCAGAAGGACCTGCTGGACCTGCACCTTGTCGGCCAGGACAACATCGCATTTCGGGTCGAAATGAAACCGGACCTGGATACCATGTTCCTTGGCGCCCACCAGGGCCAGGGCGCTCGCCTCCTCCACCATCTTGGAGAGGCTCTCCAGCCGCCGTTCGCTCTCCCCGCGGGAGACGAAGTCGCGCAGGCGGCGGATGATCTGCCCGGCGCGCAGGGCCTGCTCGCCGGCCTTTTCCAGGGCGCCCTGGAGCATCTCGGTGCGCACCGCGCCGCCGTCCAGCAGCCGGCGCGAGCCCTTGATATAGTTGGCGATCGCCGAGAGCGGCTGGTTCAGCTCGTGGGCGAGGGTGGAGGCCATCTCGCCCATGGCGGTGAGGCGGGAGATGTGCACCAGCTCGGCCTGCAGCTCCTGCAGGCGGGCCTCGGTCTCCTGCCGCTCTGTCAGGTCGCGGATGAAGCCGGTGAAGAAGCGCTGGGAGGCCGAGCGCATCTCGCCCACAGAGAGCTCCATGGGGAAGGTGGAGCCGTCCTTGCGCTCGCCCACCACCACGCGGCCGATGCCGATGATGCGCTGCTCGCCGGTGTTGAGGTAGCGGGAGATGTAGCCGTCGTGTCCCTCCCGGTGGGGGGAGGGCATGAGGATGGAGACGTTCTGCCCCACCGCTTCCTCGGCGGCGTAGCCGAACAGGCGCTCGGCGGTCGCCGAGAAGGACTGCATGACGCCCCGCTCGTCGATCACCACCATGGCGTCGGGCACGGTGCTGAGGATGGAGGAGAGGTGGGCCTCGCGCGCCAGCAGGTCGCGGTTGCGCGCGGCGGCGTCGAGCCGGGTGCGGCGCAGGCGCTCGCCGCTCACGGCGATGCCGGCGCCGACCGCTGCGCCCAGCAGCACCGAAGGCCAGCCCGGCGGGCCGAAGCCGGGCGCCAGCAGCGCCAGCAGCAGGCCACCACCCCAGGTGCCGGCGAGCGCCGCCAGCGCGGTTGCGAGCCCGAGCCCGCTCACGAGAAGAACACTGGCCAGCAGCAGCAGCAGGCCCGGAGCCTCGAACGGCGGCAGGCCCATCAGATGGCACAGGGCGAGCACCACCGCGGCGGTGCCGAGGCCCCGTCCCAGATCCAGCGCCAGGCCCTGTGGCAGGCCGGGGGCGCGTGCCGCCTCCGGAACTGCCGTATTCCCTTCCGTCAACGCCGCGACCTCGCCGGTGTCCATGCCGGGGCGCGCCAGGCCCCATCCCTTGCGTGGTCACGCGCCCGGCCGGTTGTCCGGCAGGGTCGCGGCAGCCTCGCGCGCCACGCGTTCATACCTTGTTACGCAATCGCCGTGCCTCCGTAAACCTACCTAAGGGGCACGACTTAAGTGTTCTGTCCGAATTTCGCGCAAGGCGGCCGGCGCGTATCCCTGGTATCGACTTCAGGAGGGTTTTTCCGATGCCAAGCCCCGCTGCCGCAATGGCCCAGAAGGGCTATGTCCCGTCGCTGCCGCCCGCCCAGTGGAGCGACGAGCCGGCTACACGCACCCCGCGCGATATCCTCGCCGCCCTCGGCGTGGTGACCTCCTTCGAACGCAATTCCGAGATCTTCGCCGAGGATGCCCCGGCCGAGCACATCTTCATCGTGCTCTCGGGCACGGTGCGCATCTGCAAGCTGCTCGGCGACGGCCGTCGCCAGATCGAGACCTTCTGCCTCGCCGGCGACGTGTTCGGCTGGGAGACCGCCGCCCGCCACCGCTTTTCTGCCGAGGCTGTCGGCGAGTGCAAGGTGGTGCGGGTGAAGCGCTCCATCCTGTTCGCCCGCGCCAGCGACGATCCCGATCTCGCCCATGCCCTGTGGGTCCTGACCGCCGCGGAACTGACTCGCGCCCAGAACCACCTCCTGGTGCTTGGCCGCAAGACCGCCCAGGAGCGGGTCGCCACCTTCCTGCTGGACATGGCCGGGCGCTCGGCGGTGGGCGGCAGCGAAGTGACCCTGCCCATGTCCCGCCAGGACATCGCCGACTATCTCGGCCTCACCATCGAGACCGTCTCGCGCACCCTCACCCACCTGGAGGAGACTGCGGCCATCGCGCTGCCGTCCTCGCGGCGGGTGGTGCTGAAGGACAGCGGCGCGTTGCGCGGCCTGAACGCCTGAGGTTTCCGCCCGGCCCGGCCGGGCGCTCTTTTCCGGGGTCTCCGCCCCCCGGCGGCACGGCAGTACCGTTATCTCGGCCGCCGTGCCCTTTCCCTGGCACGCCCCTGCATCACACCGCAGCGGCGTGCCTTTTCTTTTCCGGCTCCTGTGCCTGCGCCGCCCTGAGGCGCGGGTCGAACGCCGCGCACACCACGCGGGTGAAGGCGCGCGCCGCCTCCGGCACCTCCACCACCCGGCCGCGTCGCAGGGCGAGGCCGTCCGCCACCAGGGGGGCGAGGGCGTCGAGCTCTGCGTCGAACATCTCGGGCGCCATGCCGTGGGCGGTGGCGAGGGCGCCGAGATCCACCTTCAGGTCGCACATCAGCCGCTCGATCACGGCGCGGCGCAGCCGGTCTTCGTCCGCGAGCGCGATGCCGCGGGCGATGGGCAGGCCGCCCGCCTCCAGTGCCTGGTGCCATTGCGCGGTGCCGGGCACGTTCTGCACGTAGCCCTGCGGCAGGGCGCCGATGGAGGAGGCGCCAAAGCCCAGCAGCACCGGCGCGTCGTCGGTGGTGTAGCCCTGGAAGTTGCGCTTCAGCGTGCCGGCCTCGGCCCGCTGCGCCATGGGATCGGTCGCGCGGGCGAAATGGTCGAGCCCCACCATCCGGTAGCCGCGCGCCGCGAGCAGGGCCGAGACCAGCTCCGCCTGGGCGAGGCGCTCCTGCGGGCCGGGCAGGTCCGCCTCAGGGATGAGGTTCTGGTGCTTCTTCATCCACGGCACGTGGGCATAGCCGAACACGGCGATGCGGTCGGGGTCGAGGCCGAGCGCCGCCTCCACCGTCCGCTGCACGGATTGGGCGGTCTGGTGCGGCAGGCCGTACATGAGGTCGAGGTTGATGGCGGTGATGCCGGCCGCCCGCAAGGCGTCGGCCACGGCCTTCGTCTCGGCATAGGACTGGCGCCGGCCGATGGCGGTCTGCACCTTCTCCTCGAAGTCCTGCACGCCCAGGCTCGCGCGGTTGAAGCCTTCGCGTGCCAGCACCGCCACCTTCTCGGCATCCATGGTGCGCGGGTCGATCTCGATGGCGATCTCGGCGTCGGGCGCGAAATCGAAGGCGCGGCGCAGGGCGCCCATCACGCGGGCGAAGTCGGCGTCGGCGAGCATGGTGGGGGTGCCGCCGCCGAAATGGAGGTGCTTCAGCTTCAGCCGTCCCGGCAGGTGCGCCCGCACGCGGGCGATCTCCTCCTCCAGGCGCTCGGCATAGGCGGAAACCGGACGGGCATTGTGCACCACCGCGGTCTGGCAGCCGCAATAAAGGCACAGCTCCGCGCAGAAGGGCACGTGGACGTAGACCGAGACCTCGCTTCCGGCCGGAACGGCGGCGAGCCAGGCGGCATAGGTCTCGCCCGTCACCGCCGCGGAGAAGTGGGGCGCGGTGGGGTAGGAGGTGTAGCGCGGCACCGGCCGCCCGTAGCGGGCGAGCAGTTGGGCGGTGTCGAGGGGCGGGTGCGCCGTGGCGGCGGAAGTGGTCATGGCATCGTCTCGGGGCTGACGGAGCTGTGTCATGTCATCCATGTGCCCCGCGCCGCGCAACCGCTTTGACCTGCCGCAAGAAGTCGCCGCCCGTGGCGGCGCGGCCCCGTGAAAATGAAGCGGGGGCCGCTGGGGCCCCCGCACTGACGTCGTCGGATGGCGCCGCCGCCGGCCTCAGTAGGAGAGGAAGGCGCCGGCGAACAGGCCCTCGGCGCGGTCGTCGCCGGCCAGCTTGAAGCGGTACTGGGCGGTCAGGTCCACATAGGAGTGCGGCGCCTGGTACTCATCCTCGTTGAACCAGTAGCGCAGGCTGACGCCGGGACCGACACCGAGAGCGAAGGGCGTGTCGTAGCCATTGTCATAGGCGCCGCCGATGGCGATGAACGGCCACAGCACCATGTGGTCGTTGATGGAGTCGAGGCGGAAGGCGTGGCCGTAGCGCGCCTCGAAGGTGGCGACCGTCTCCGGCAGCATGGTGTAGTAGTTGAAGTCCGCATAGATCTGCCAGGCGCGCCAGTTGGGCTCGTCCACCCGGAGGTCGGTGCCCTCGCCCTTGGAGTAGGCGGCGCGCAGCAGCACATCCTGCCGCGAGGTGCCGCCGGTGGGGAAGAGGTAGGACACCTCCAGCACCAGGTTCTCGGTCTTGAACGGCTTCCAGCGCGCGCCCACGCTGCCCTGGAAGGTATTGAAGCCGGTGGGGCCGCCGTTCTCATCGTAGAGCGTGGTGAAGCCGCGCACGAACAGCTCGAACAGGGAGCCGTCGCGATAGCCGATGCCCGGCGGGCGCCAGTAGATCTCACCGCCGGCGCCGATCGTGTGATAGGCGCCGCTGGAGGGCGCGGCGAGGTAGGAGCCCGGCGCGATGCCCACCGCGCCATAGCTGATGGAGGCGTAGGCACCCCAGGTGCGGCTCAGCTCCGCCACCTCGCGCCGGAGGCCGAAGAGATACTGCGGGTCGAGCGGTAGCTCGCCCTTGCGGTTCTCGTCGATGGCGCGCTTGAAATAGTCCACCGCCGCCGTGTTGTTGTAGGTGCGCCGGGCGTTGTAGGCGGCGTTGATGAGATTGGTGCCGCGCAGCTGCCACTTGTCGTTGGCCTGCTTGAAGTATTGGAAGGCCAGCTCGTCCTCGCCGGCCTGGCTCGCGAGCAGCGCGAGGTCCACCGTGCGCAGGTTCTTCAGGTCGCCGCGCTCGTAGGCGGCGGCGAAAAGGGCGCGCGCCTCGTCCTTGCGGTTGAGCTGCACGAGCACGTTGACGCGGGCGGTGAGCATGGCGTTGCGCTGCTCCAGGCCCTGGGCGCGGCGCGCCGCCACCTCGAAGGCCGCGAGCGCGGCTTCCTTCTCGCCGAGCGCGAGATAGGTATAGCCGAGGCGCGCCTGCACCTCGTAGCTCTGCTCGCCCGCCAGGGGCCGGAGGATGGAGAGGGCGAGCTCGGGGTCCTTGGCCTGGAGCGCGGCGTCCACCAGGGCGAAGCGCACCGTGCGCGCCTGCGCCGCCGGCAGCTGGCCCGAGGCGAGGGCGGCCCGGAAATCGCGGATGGCAGCGGCGTATTGATGGGCCTGCATGCGCAGGTTGCCGCGCTGCACCAGCAGCGCCGCGTCGCGCGGGCTCGCCGCCAGCAGCTGGTCCAGGATGCGTTCGGCTTCGGCATAGCGGCCGGATGCCATCAGCGCGTTCATGAGCAGCATGCGGTAGCTGCTGTTGCCCGGCTCGGCGTCGATGGCCTTGCGGATCTCGCGGACGGCGGTGGCGTAGTCGCGGCGGCCGAAGGCGGTGTAGGCGGCGCTGGCGGCGGCATAGCCGGGGCTCGCCGGGTTGAGCCCGGCTCCGCCCGGACCGCCGGGCGCGCCGAAGAACACCGAGCAGATCACCCCGTACTTGGTGGGCTGGCACAGCACCGTGGGCGCCACCAGCGCCGGCCGCTTCATGTTGGGCGTCTTGACCAGAGCCTCGGCGGTGCGGCGATAGGCGGCCACATCCTTGTTCTTGGCGTCGTCGACGGGCTGGAGGATCTTCAGCGCCTCCTCGCCCTGGCCCGCCGCCAGCGCGGCGTTGGCGGCGATGAGGCGGAAGTTCGCCTCCTCCACGTCGGTCAGGATGTTGGACGCGAGCACCTTGTCGAATTCCGCGACCGCCTCCGGGCGCCGGTCGAGCTTGTCCAGCAGCCACGCGTTCAGCAGGCGCGGCAGGGGGTCGTTCTCGTCCTCGCCCACGGCGGCGGCCGCCTCGACCTGCGCGTCCTGGGTCTGGCCGGAGGCCATCAGGGCGTTGATGAGGATGAGGCGGAAGGGCATCACGTTGGGCGCGCGCTCCACCGCCTTGCGGGCGAGGGCGGCGGCGTTCTTTGGCCGGCCGGCGGTCAGCTCCTTGATGGCCTGGGTGGCGTCGGGCTCGGCGATGCGCTTGTCGGTGACGGCGCGCAGGGCCTGGAGCGAGGGGTCCTCGCCGGCCTTGGCGACGGCGTCGTTGATGGCCGCCTCCAGCTCCTTCAGCTTGCCGGCACGCTCCAGGGTGTCGATGAGCAGGCGGTGCCAGGCGGCGTTCTTCGGGTTGAGCTGCAGCGCCTCGCGGATGCGCTTCTCGGCGGTGGCGTCGTCGCCGTTGCGATAGGCCTCGAACGCATCCTGGGCGGCGTAGAAGCCGGGGGTGTCGGTGACGCCGCTGCCGGGCGGCGCGTCGGCGGGCACCAGGGCGCAGGCGGGCCCGTAGGGCGTGTCCATGCACTTCTGGTAGGGCACCGGCAGGGTCTGGTTGGCCTTGTCGGGAATGATGCGCGGGTTCTTCTGCGCCGCCCGCGCCACCGAGAGGCGCGAGAGCACCGCCTTGTCGGTGCTGTCGGCCAGGGGCTCCAGCAGCTTCAGGGCGCGATCCACATGGCCGACCGAAAGGGCGGCATCCGCCATGATGACGCGGGCGTCGCGCTCGGTGGCGCCGGTGAGGACCTCGTCCTTGAGGGCTTCGTCGAAGTCGCGCTCGGCCTCGGCCACATGGCCGAGCCGCACCCGCAGGAAGCCCCGCAGGGTGCGCGGCAGGAATGAGCGCGGGTCGACCTCCACCGCGTCGCTGGCGGCCTTCTCGGCCGCCTCGTAATTCTTCTGGGCGATCAGGGCATAGACCAGCAGCATGCGGTAGCTGAGGTCATCGGGCACCAGCATGATGGCCTTGCGGGCCTCGTCGGCGGCCTTGGCCGGATCGTTGGCCTCGAGCGCCTTGTTGGCGGCGAGCGAGGGCGCCTGCGCCAGCACTTTGCTCTGCGCGATCAGGCGGGCCCTCAGCGTCTGGTCCTTCACGCCGGCGGCGAGGGCCTCGTTGCCGGCGGCCACCGATTCGGCGAGCTTGCCCTCGGCATCGAGGGCATCCATCAGCAGCACCCACATCTGGGGCGCGTCCGGCCGCAGCCGCAGCACCTCGCGCGCCAGATAGGCCGCACGGGCGAAATTCTTCTGCTGAAAGGCCTGGTAGGCCTGGTTCGCGGTGTTCCAGGCCGCGCCCGTGAGGGCGGGGGCCACCGGCTCCATGCCATCAGCCGCCGGCGGCGCGGCGGGCGCCTGCGCCTGGGGGGCCGGAACGGGGCGCACCGGAGCCGGCGCGGCGGTGGAAGGCGCTGGGGCCGGGGCGGCGGGGGCGGGGGCGCCCACCACCGGCTGGCCGCCGGGCTGGGCGTGCGCGACACCCACCGCGCCGAGGGCGAGCGCGCTGACCGATGCGGCCAGCATCAGCCCCCGTGCGAGCCGATGCGGAAGCGGCGTGCTTTCCCGGCGCAGGGCGGGAAGATGAACGAGGGGAGACTGGATGGCGGTCATCATGGCACCACCATCGTCGATACTACTTAAAGCGCGGTTAAGCTTAACAAGTATTCCAAAGTTAAGATGAAGTAAAAATCGCTTATGGGGCTTTACGTTCCATTAAGGCCGTGCCGGCAATGGCGCGCGGATTCCGGCACCGCTCTTTTCCTTGAAGGAGAGGGTATTGCCGCCGGCGGCCACATTGGCTGAAGGCTGAGCCATTCGGCGCCCCTGCGGGCACGCGGTGCCGACAGGGTTGAAAAAGAATGAAGGCCGGGCCGCGTCACACCGCGGGCCCGGCCTCTGTCATGCGGCCCGTCTCAGGCCCCGCCAGTCGTTCACGCATCAGCTCACATGCGTATCAGCTCATTTGCGGATCGCCGCCTGCATCCGGTCGCGGAACTGCTGCGAGGTCATAATGGAGGAGGCGTCCCACTGGTCGGTCGCCTCGGGCGCGGAGTGGAACGGGCCCTCGTTGAACTGCCACACCACCACCTGGGGCGGCGTGCGGGCGAAGTCCGGGGCGCTCACGAACTGGAGGAAGGTGACCCAGGGGCCCACGTTGCCGGGGTTCCAGGTGAGGGCCACCGGGCGGTCGAGGGCGCTGGAGAGCTTCTGCGGAAAGCCGAGATAGGGCTGCACGAAGCTGTTGCCCACCACGTGCACCGGCGCCGGGCCGCCGTCCACCAGGCCGCCCTTGGCCTCGGCCTGCATGCGCACGGTGTAGAGGTCGGGGCCCACCTGCTTCTGCTGGTCCGGGGTGAGGAAGCGCTCGGCGAGGTCGCCCAGGTGGCGCTGGGTGACCCACTGGCCGAGCTTGTCGCCGCCGCCCGCCGCCCCGGCGAGCTTGACGCCGCTCGCCTTGATGGCCTGGGCCACGGTGTCGGCCGCCGCCTCGGCGGACCAGGCGCTCCAGTGGTAGTCGGCGCGGTAGAAGATGACCTGTTTGCCGGTCTGGACCGATTTCAGGGCCGGCCGCAGGTCCACGGTATCGAGCCCGGCGTTCTTCAGCTCGCCGAGGATGTAGTCGTACTGGCCGGAGACATCGGCCGAGATCTTGGTGCCGTCCGGCAGCTTGTCGGCATAGAAGCTCGCCTTCAGGGGCACCACGATGGGCATCAGCCGGATGTTCTTCGCGGCGAGCGCGGCCTGGGTGTCCTTCAGCAGCGCGATGGTGCGGGCGATGCCGGCCTTGTCGAGCACGGAAAGGCTCTCCCAGCCGGGGAACAGCCAGCCGCCCTGGCCCTGGATGACGCCGCTCTGGGCGGCGGCCGGCAGGGCGGCGGCCGCGAGCCCCGCCGTGGCGAGGCCCAGGGCGAGGGCGGCGCTGCGCAGCAGCTTCTTGGCGGTTCCGAGAGGTCGCGGGGAAGGATGCGTCATCGGTCGTCTCCCAGGAAATTGCGTTCGGCCGGAGTCAGCGGGTGCGCCAGGGCGCGCAGGGGGAATTCCCACACCACGAGCCGGGTCTGGTCCAGCAGCTGGGGCTCCTTGGTAAGGATGTCGAGGAGGGCGCCGGCGAAGCCGCCGCCGCTCTGGCTCTTCTGCGCCACCTCGCGGTCCAGCGTGTCCTGCAGGTAGTCGAGGAAGCCGGAATTGTTGGAGAAGGAGGAGCCGGCGAGCAGCACGGTGGGCGCGGGCACGTCGTCGAGGAGCCCGCCGGAACGGGTGAACTGCGTGGAAACCTCCGCCTGCCGGTCGGGCTGCGGGCCCGACCAGGGCCAGGTGCGCGAGAGGCCGGCGATGCGCATGAGGTCGCCGATATGGTCCTTCGTCTCGCCCACCACCACCCGAGCCGGCTGCGTGCCGGGGCCGAGGTGGGCGGTGACGTGCTCGGCCACGCGGTGGGCGGCGAAGGCGGCGCCGTCGTCGCTCCAGTGGGTGTCGGTGCGCAGGAAGCCGCCCTCGGGCCAGTTGGTGGCGATGTCCACCTGCTCCAGCCCGATATCCGCGGTCGCGCGCCGCCAGGACTCGGGCCGCGCGCGCGCCTGGGCGGCGACGGAAAGGCGGCACAGGCCGGCGCGGGCGAGGTCCGCCTTGTCCGGGATCGGCAACACCACCAGCGTCACGCCCTTCGCCTCCACCGCCGCCTTGATCTTGGCGGCGAGCCTGGCGCGGGCATCGAGCCGCGCGGGGGCTTCGCGCAGCGAGATCAGCTCCTCGGCCAGGAACAGCCAGCCGGGGCAGCCGGCGCGCACCTGCGGGCCGGCATCGCCGAGCATGCGGTAGGAGACGCCGGCGACGACATCTTCCAGGTCCTGGGTGCTCGGAAGCGCATCCACCACCGCCTTGTCCACGGCGCCGGCGAGGGAGCCGTCGAGCACGCCCTTGAGGCTGACCTGCGCGGCGATCCGCGCGCCCGCCGGGCCGGCGAGATGGACGGCGACGAAGCCCAGCCCGGCCAGCATGAGGGCGAGGAAGGCCAGGGTGGCGATGACGCGGGCGAGGCGAGCCATGTTATCCGTCCCCCGTCAGAACTGGAAATAGAGGAAGGGCACCACCGTCCGCCCCTGCAGCACCAGGAGGGCGAACAGGAACAGCGGCAGCGCCGTCCAGGCGCGCAGGGCGTGGCCCGGCGCGGGCGCGGCGGGGTCGATGCGCAGCACCTTGGGCAGATAGACGAAGCCGATGCCCACCAGCAACGCCAGGATCTCCACCGGCCGCACCGCCGCCCCCATGGCGGGGGAGAGCGCGGCCCCGTTGGCGCCGAAGAGACCGCCGAAGATGGTGGCGGCCTCGCTCCAGCTCTGGGCACGGAAGAGGGTCCAGCCCACCATCACGAACAGGAGGGTGAGCACGTGGCCGAGCACCGGGCCGGGGCAGGGCAGGGCGCGGGCCTTCCACACCCGCCCGGCCATCAGCCCCAGGCCGTGCCACAGGCCCCAGGCGAGGAAGGTCCAGCTCGCCCCGTGCCACAGGCCGCCGAGGCCCATGGTGACGACCAGGTTGGCGGAGGTGCGGGAGGTGGAGCCCCGGTTGCCGCCGAGCGGGATGTAGAGATAGTCCCGCAGCCAGCTCGACAGGGAGATGTGCCAGCGCCGCCAGAATTCGGCGAGCGAGGTGGAGAGGTAGGGATTGTCGAAGTTCTCCGGGAACTTCAGCCCCACCATGAGGCCGAGGCCGATGGCCATGGCGCTGTAGCCGCAGAAGTCGAAATAGAGCTGGAGCGTGTAGCCCGCCACCGCCAGGGCCGCGTCTGCGGTCGTGGGGTGAGTGAGGGCATAGCCCGCGTCCACCATGGGGGCGAGGGTGTCGGCGATGAGCACCTTCTGCGCGAAGCCGAGCATGAAGCGCTCGACCCCGAACATGAATTCCGCGCTCTGGAAGGTGCGGGCCTTCAGCCGCTCCGCCACCCATTTGTAGCGCACCACCGGGCCCGCCACGAGGTGGCCGAACATGGACTGGTAGGTGGCGTAGTTCACGAACGAGGGCTCGGCCGGCACCGTCCTGCGGTAGACGTCCATGGAATAGGAAATGGCGCCGAATACGAAAAAGCTGAGGCCGATGGGCAGCAGCACGTCTTCCCAGCCCCACACCGAGGCCGTCACCGCCTGCCCCGTCGCCACCAGCATGTTGGCGTACTTGAACCAGACGAGGGAGACCAGCGGCCAGGCGATGCCCGTGAGCAGCGCCCGCCGCCGTGCCGGTCCGTCGGCGCGGGCGATCCACAGGCCGGTCGCCCACGACCACACCGCGATGGAGACGATGAGCGGCAGGAAATCCGCCCGCCACCAGGCATAGAACAGCCAGGAGAAGGCCAGCACGGCCAGATTGCGCGCGGCTCCCGGCGTCAGGGCATAGACGATGAGGAAGACCGGCAGGAACAGGAACAGGAAGCTGTCGGAGGCGAAGACCATGGCGCGCGGTCAGTTCGGGCCGCGATAGGGTTCGGTCTCGTCGCGCTGGCCCGCCAGGGTCACGCCGCCGGGGCCGGGCACCAGGAACAGGCTGAAGTGGTCGCCGGCCTTCAGCGGCGGCAGCTTCAGGCTGTCGCTCGCGGCGTCGCCGCAGCGGGCGGCCAGCGTGGCCTCGATGGGGTTGATGGCCCTCTGGCGGGTTTCCAGCGTGGGCACCGCGTCGAACACGGTCGGACCGTCCACCACCGCCACCGCGCCGGCGCAGCCGGGCACGAGATTGTAGAAGCGCAGCTGCGCCTTCAGGTCGTTGCGCCCCTCGGTGGAATCGGGGATGAGCACCACGTTGCCGCCGGTGCCGATGACGATGGTGGAGAAGGCATCCGCCGGCGGGGTCACCGGGCTCTTCACCGGCTTGCCGCCGAGGGTGAGGTGGAGCGGCGTGTCGCCCTTCACGATGCGGTAGATGGTGGCCGGCTCGCCCTGCGCCGCGGCGACGCCGGACCCGACATCGAAGCCGATGAGCGCGCCGGAGCGGGAGAGGTCCACCACCCGCACATAGGCGGAGCCCGCCGGGGGCTTCGGCGCGTAGAGCCGGGTGAGCTCCTGGGACTGCCCTTGAGCGCTGCCGAGGACCGATGCCGCGAGAAAAGCGGCAAGAGCTGCGGCGAGGCGACCTGATCTCCACATGGCGTGACCTGCGAGGATAGCCGACGGCGGATATGACCGGCCCATGACTGGTAGGAGGCCGGGCCGGTCATGGCAACGGCGGGGGATGGTTCCTTCGCGGTATGATTAAGGCGATACGGCCGCGTTCGCCAGCCGGGAGATACCGGCACGCTGCCGCAGCGCCCGGAAGGCGGTGGTCGGCGCTGCCGGCATGCCGGTCCGCGCCTGATCATTCCGGCACCTGATCATGAAGGCACCTGGGCGCGCCTCTCCGCCGTCGCGTCGCGCGCGCCGCCTGCGACCATGGAACGGGAATTGCCGGCGCCGGGACACGCCCGCGCCGGCCGGGGAAGGAAGGGCCGGGGGGTGCCCGGCCCGCCGCGTCAGCTCCAGTCGCTGTCGTCGCCGCCGCCGGCGTCCCAGCCGCCGTCGTCATTGCTGGCGAGCTGCTGGTCGGCGTTCCAGATATCCTCGGGCGACTGGCCGCCGAGCGCCTGCTGGGCGGCGTTGCCGAGGTCTCCGAAACCACCGGCCGCGGCGTCGGCCGCCGGCTTGATGGCTTCGGCCGCCGACTGGGCGATGGCGCCCTCGCCGCCGGACATCATGCCCTTGATGCCGTCGAACAGCAGGGCACCGCCCGCCACGCCGGCCGCTGTCGCCAGCGCACTCTGCAGGAAGCCGCCGCCGCCGAAGCCGCCGCGCTGCTGCATCGCCGCCTGCTGGCCCCAGGGACCGGCAGGCTGGCCGCCGGGCTGCTGGCCGCTGGGATAGCCGGGCTGGGCATAGCCCGGCTGGCCATAGCCGCCCTGCTGGGGATATCCGGGGTTCTGGCCGTAGCTCTGCTGGGCATAGCCCGCGGGCGCGGCGTCACCCGGCATGCGCGAGCCCGCCGCTGGCACGGAGGAGCGGCCGCCGCCGAACAGGCCGCCCAGGAAGCCGCCGGAAGAAGGCTGGGCCGCCGGCTGGCTTGCGGCCTGCGCGCGCGCCTCGGCGTCGCGCAGCTGGGCTTCCAGTTCCTGCACGCGGGCATAGGCCTGCTGCAGGGCGTGTTCCTGCACCAGCACGCTCTGGGCGAGCGCATAGGGCGCATGGGGTGCCTGGGCGACGCGGCGCGCGATGAGCGCTTCCGCCTCCGCATCGCGCGGCGCGTTCTCGAATTCCCGCATGCGGTCGAAAAGGCCGTCGATCAGGGCACGTTCCTCGGGGGTCATCTCCGCCTCCGGTGGTTGGACCGTTGGGATATGATCAGCCGACGGCGGCGCGGGTAGGGCGGCGGCGCATGAAATTTTGGTAACCTAACGTAAGGTGAGGGCGCCTACTCGGCGGCATCTGCCGGGTTCTTCGCCCCGCCGAGGCCGAACCGCTGCGCCACATAGGCCTCCACCATCTGGCGGAACTCGGCCTGGATGTTGGCGCCGCGCAGGGTCGCGACCTTCTTGCCGTCGATGAAGACGGGGGCGGAGGGGGTCTCGCCGGTGCCGGGCAGGGAGATGCCGATGTCGGCATGCTTCGATTCGCCCGGCCCGTTCACGATGCAGCCCATGACCGCGACATTGAGGGTCTCGACACCGGGATAGCGCGCCTTCCAGGCCGGCATCGCCTCGCGGATCATCTCCTGCACGCTCTGCGCCAGTTCCTGGAACACGGTGGAGGTGGTGCGCCCGCAGCCGGGGCAGGCCGCCACCAGCGGCACGAAGGTGCGCAGGCCCATGGTCTGCAGGATCTCCTGCGCCACCTGCACCTCGCGGGTGCGGTCGCCATTGGGCTCGGGCGTGAGCGAGACGCGGATGGTGTCGCCGATGCCCTGCTGCAGCACCACCCCCATGGCCGCCGTGGAGGCGACGATGCCCTTGGAGCCCATGCCCGCCTCGGTGAGCCCGAGGTGCAGGGCATAGTCCGCACGGCGGGAGAGCTCGGAATAGACGGTGATGAGATCCTGCACCGCCGAAACCTTGGCGGAGAGGATGATGCGGTTGCGCGGCAGGCCGATCTCCTCCGCCAGCGCCGCCGACAGCAGGGCCGAGCGCACCAGCGCCTCGCGCGTCACGGCGCGGGCCTCGGCCGGGCGGGGCAGGCGGGAATTCTCGTCCATCAGGCGGGTGAGCAGGTCCTGGTCCAGCGAGCCCCAGTTGGCGCCGATGCGCACCGGCTTGTCGTGGCGGATGGCGGTCTCGACGATGGCGGCGAACTGCCGGTCCTTCTTGTCGCCGAAGCCCACGTTGCCGGGGTTGATGCGGTATTTGTCCAGGGCCTCGGCGCAGGCCGGGTGGTCGGCCAGGAGCTTGTGGCCGATGTAGTGGAAGTCGCCCACCAGCGGCACCTCGATGCCGCGGGCCAGCAGCTTCTCCCTGATGCGGGGGACGGCGGCGGCCGCCTCGTCGCGGTCCACGGTGATGCGCACCAGCTCCGAGCCGGCACGGGCAAGCGCCGCCACCTGGGCGACCGTGGCCTCGATGTCGGCGGTGTCGGTATTGGTCATGGACTGCACGACCACCGGCGCCCCACCGCCCACCATCACCTTGCCCACCGGCACGCCCACCGTGACCCGGCGCGGCGCGGGCCCGGCCTCCAGCAGCTCTACGGGGACGACAGGGGCAAGAGACATCACGCAACCTCGAAATTCGCGAAGTGGACAAGCCTGCCCGCCACAGGATCGGCGGCGGTCACTCGGTCTGGATCCAACGCCGGAGCGGACGGCGCCGTCATGCTTCGGCGTTCCCGTTCCAGGCGGTGATCGCCGTCGCGGCGGGGTAGGCCACCTGATGGATGGTCACGCGATCGAACCCCGCCCGCATGGCAAATGCCCACATGTCCGCGCCGAACTCGGTATGGACCAGGAAATCGTCCGCTGTCTCAGAGGGGTCGCCGTGCCAGCTTTTGGGCAGGCCCTCGCGACTGCGTGTGAGGCGGCCCACGATCACGGGAATGGTGAAGCACAGCCGGCCGCCCGGCTTGAGGACGCGACGGCATTCCTCCAGTCCACGGACGGGGTGAGGCACATGCTCGAGTGTGTCCGAGTGAACGATCAGGTCGAAGCTGCCGGAGGGATAAGGCAGCGCTTCCATGTCCACTTCGGGAAAATTACCCAGGACATAGCCGCTTAATCTGGCGAGCGCCCCGGAGATCGCCGCCGCGCCGTTCAAGTCCAGGATGCGCAGTTTCTGGAGGCGGGAATCCCCCGCGAAATCCTGCACATTGAATTTTGTGGCGAAGGCGTCGCGGATAGCGTCGCCCAGCGCCACGACCCTCAAGCTCGCGCCACATGCGGTGCATGCGCACCCTTGCTGCTGGTTGACGTAGGATACCTCCTCCGCCGACAGGCCCCAGGCGGAGGCCAGTTCCGGCCAAAGCACAGCTTGTGAGGTGAATTCCGAGGCGCCACAGATGGAGCAGCGAAGCATTGTCATTCTCAATGTGGGATGAGATCGAGCAGAATGCCTGGACAGGGGCATGCACCGCCTGTGCCCGCTTCTCTAGCATCTCGCGATATCAGGGCAAATGACTTTGATCCCCCTCGCGGCAGCGCGCGCACAGGCCGGCCACCTCCAGCACCCGCTGGCGGGGGGTGAAGCCGGCGGCGCGGGCGGCCCAGGCGAGGTCGCGCCCCACCGCGTGGGACGCGACCTCCCGCGTCAGGCCGCATTGCTCGCAGATCAGGAACACCACCACCTCTTCGGCCTCGTGGGGATGGGCGCAGGCGAGGTAGGCATTGCGGCTCTCGATGCGGTGGGCGAGGCCCTCCGCCACCAGGAAATCGAGCGCGCGGTAGACCGACATGGGCGGGGCGCCCTCCCCCTCCGCTGCCAGCCGCTCCACGATGTCGTAGGCGCCGAGCGGGGTGTGGCTGGCGGCGAGGGCGCGCATCACGTTGCGGCGCAGCGCCGTGAGCCTGAGGCCGCGGCTGGCGCAGCATGCCTCCATCCGCGCCACCGCGCCGGAGATGCAGAGGGCGTGGTCGTGCTCGGTGGCCGGGTCGGCGGCGGGGCCATGGGCGTGTTCTGTGGTCACGGGGGGAATCTAGTGCATCGGGAGGCGTTTCGCCATCGCCGGCCGCTTTAACCATCGCGCACGCCCACGGCGGAGATGGGGCCGGCGTCCGCATTGCGCTGCCGGAGCGGGCGGGGCAATGTGCGCCGCGCGGCGGCTCCGCGCCGGGCCGCCGCCGTGACAACAGCGTCACAGCGCCTCGTTACAGGGTGCCTCGCGCGAAGCGTCGGATCATCCGCGCCTGATTGGGGAATTGCCATGATCAAAGGGAAGGTCGCCGTCGTTACCGGTTCCACCAGCGGCATCGGGCTCGCTTATGCGCGCGCCTTCGCCGCGGAAGGCGCCAACATCGTGATCAACGGCCTGGGCGATGCGGCCGCCATCGAGACCGAGCGCTCCAAGATCGAGACCGAGTTCGGCGTGAAGTGCCTCTATTCGCCGGCCAACATGCTGAAGCCCGAAGAGATCGAGGGCATGATCAAGCTCGCGGAGACCGAGCTCGGCTCCTGCGACATCCTCGTGAACAACGCCGGCATCCAGCATGTGTCCCCGATCGAGGAATTCCCGATCGACAAGTGGAACATGATCATCGCCATCAACCTGTCGGCGGCCTTCTTCGCCATGCGCGCGGCCATCCCCGGCATGAAGGCGCGCAAGTGGGGCCGCATCATCAACACCGCCTCGGCCCACGCCCTGGTGGCCTCGCCCTTCAAGTCGGCCTACGTCTCGGCCAAGCACGGCATCGCCGGCCTGACCAAGACCGCCGCCCTGGAAACGGCGCAGTTCGGCATCACCGTGAACGCCATCTGCCCCGGCTACGTGTGGACCCCCCTGGTGGAGAAGCAGATTCCCGACACCGCCAAGGCCCGCGGCATGACCGAGGAGCAGGTGAAGAAGGACGTGCTGCTCGCCGCCCAGCCCACCAAGGAGTTCGTGACGGTCGAGGAAGTGGCCGCTCTGGCGGTGTTCCTGGCGTCCGACAACGCCCGCTCCATCACCGGCTCCATGCAGCAGATCGACGGCGGCTGGGTCGCGGAGTGAGCCCGGCGCGGCGGGTCCCGCACGGGCCTTCGGGGGCTTCATGCTGAGGAGGCGGTCACGGATGACCCGTCGCGACGGCGAACGAAAGACCATATCGCTCGCGCTCCAGGGGGGAGGCGCCCACGGCGCCTTCACCTGGGGCGTGCTCGACCGGCTGCTGCAGGACGAGCGCCTTGCCATCGCCGGCATTTCCGGCACCTCGGCCGGTGCCATGAATGCGGTGGTGCTCGCCAACGGCCTCGCCAAGGGCGACCCGGAGGAGGCGCGCCACGGCCTCACCCAGTTCTGGCGCGATGTCTCGCGCGACGGGCGCATGTCGCCGCTCCAGCGCACCACCTTCGACCGGCTCATGGGCAACTGGTCGCTGGCGCACAATCCCACCTACCTGGCGCTGGAAGTGGCCTCGCGCTTCTTCTCGCCTTATGATTTCAACCCGCTGAACATCAATCCCCTGCGCGAGATCATCGAGGCGCACGTGGATTTCGAGGCGCTCCGGTGCTCGCAGGTGAAGGTGTTCATCTCCGCCACCAACGTGCACACCGGCCGCGCCCGCATCTTCGGCCACGAGGAGATGACCGCCGATGCGGTGATGGCCTCGGCCTGCCTGCCCTTCCTGTTCCAGGCGGTGGAAATCGAGGGCGTGCCCTATTGGGACGGCGGCTACATGGGCAACCCGCCCCTCTTTCCGCTCTACGAGAAGGCGGATGCGGACGACATCCTGCTGGTGCAGATCAATCCCGTGGTGCGCAAGACCACGCCCCGCACCGCCGGGGAAATCCACAATCGCATCAACGAGATTACGTTCAACGCGTCGCTGCTGGCGCAGCTGCGCGCCATCGACCACGCCTCCAAGCTGATCGACCAGGGGCTCATCAGCCGCTGGACCCTGGGCGGCTCCAGCTTCCGGCGGGTGCGGCTGCACCGCATCGGCGGCGAGGACCAGCTCGCGGCGCTCGACGCCACCTCCAAGCTCAATGCGGAATGGAACTTCCTGCAGCACCTGCGGGACCTCGGCCGGGCCTCCGCCGAGGTGTTCCTCGACACCCATTTCGACGATCTGGGCCGCCGCTCGACCCTGGACCTGCGGCTGGAGCTGGCGGACGACTGAGGCCCTCGGCCCTGCTCCGCGTCTGCTGTCGGGCGGACTTGCCGGGGCGCATGAGGCCGCACGCCGCGCAAAGCGCGCGAGCCCGGGTGTGACGTCTCGCGCCGGGAAAATCCCGCGAGGCCTGTTTGGAAAAGGCCGACATGGCGCCACCCTGCCGGCGTCCGGGCCCCGCGGGCGTCCCGCCCCGGTGGGCGATCGCCGTCAATGGACGCCGAACGACTGAAACCACGGAGCGCAGGCGGCGCCGCCTGCGCTCCGTCGGCGGCTCAGGCGCCGCGCGAATCCTTCTTCGCCTGGGCCACGGCCACGAACTTCGTGACGCGTCCGGCCTCGCCCGCCCTCGAGCCGAAGCGGTCGATGCGGCGCTTGGCCTTGTTGGCCATCTCCTCGTGGGGGCGGGGCAGGGTGGCGGGGCGGGTGGCGCGCTTGGCGTCGCGCTTCAGCTCCAGGGCGCGGTGGGCGTTCTCCATCAGCGCGGCGCGGGCGGCTTCCGTCTGCCGGCGGGTGGCCTCGCGGCGGGCGCGGGTGAGCGCGTCGGTCAGCACGGAGGCCTTCTGGCGGTTGCCCGAATCGGCCTTCTCGAAGGTCACCTCGCCGCGGCCGCCCTTGCCGCGCAGGGCCCGGCGCTGGTTGTTGGCGATGGTGAGCGCCCGCTCCCGCCGCTCCCGCAGATGGGCGATGAGCCCATGCAGGTCGGCGTCCGACAGCGCCATCAGCTCCGGATGGCGGGCCTGGGCCACGAACTCCATCTCCGCGTCGGTGAGCAGTCGCCGTTCATTTTTCCGCGTATGCGCCATGATGGGTGCCTTGAGGTCTGAAAACAGCCTGAATGGCTATTACAAGGATTGTGAAGAGAGTACGACACACGCCCCATCGCGAGCGGCTTCCACCATGCCCTCCACCCCATCCTTACCCGGCCTCCCGCCGGCGTCCTCCGCCTTCCGCTGGCGCGACGCGCGCCTGGAGGTGCGCGTGGCCGACATCACGCGGCTCGATCTCGACGCCATCGTGAACGCGGCCAACTCCTCCCTGCTGGGCGGTGGGGGCGTGGACGGCGCCATCCACCGCGCGGCCGGCCCGCGGCTTCTCGCCTTCTGCCGCACCCTCGGTGGCTGCCCCACCGGAGAGGCGCGCATCACCCCCGGCTTCGACCTGCCGGCGCGGTGCATCATCCACACGGTGGGCCCGGTGTGGCGCGGCGGCGGGGCGGGGGAGGACGATCTGCTCTCCGCCTGCTATCGCGAGAGCCTCGCGCTGGCGGCGGGGGAGGGCTTGTCCTCAGTGGCCTTTCCCGCCATCTCCACGGGGGTGTACGGCTTTCCGCCGGAGCGCGCGGCGCCGCTGGCGGTGGCGGCGGTGCTCGACCACCTGGCCGGCGCCACCAGCGTCGCCCGCGTGGTGTTCTGCTGTTTTTCTCCTTCCGCCGCCGAGCTGCACCATGACGCCCTCGCCCGAAGCCGTGCCGAACCCCTCTGAGGCGGCGCTCCCCATTCTCCATCGCGACGCCATGATGCTCGTCATCGACAAGCCGTTCGGCCTGCCGGTGCATGCCGGCCCCAAGGGCGGCGAGACCCTTTCCGACCACCTCGACGCCCTGCGCTTCGGCCTGCCGCGGCGGCCGGAGCTGGCCCACCGCTTGGACAAGGACACCTCCGGCTGCCTGGTGCTGGGGCGCCACGCCAAGGCACTGGCGCTGCTGGGCAGGCTGTTCGCCGAGGGGCGGGTGGACAAGACCTATGTGGCCGTGACCCGCGGCGCCCCGGCGGCCGACGCCGGCCGCATCGACCAGCCGCTCGCCAAGCGCTCGCCCCACCGGGGCTGGTGGATGCAGGCGGTGCCCAAGGGAACCGCCGGCGCCCAGGAGGCGGTGACCGACTATCGGGTGCTCCGCCGGGGGGAGGGAATCGCCGTGGTGGCGCTCTCGCCGCTGACGGGACGCACCCACCAGCTGCGCGCCCACCTCGCGCACATCGGCGCGCCGATCCTGGGGGATGCCATCTATGGCGGCGCCTCGCGCCTGCCGGGCGGGCCGGGGCTGCACCTGCATTCCCGTCGCATCGTGGTGCCGCTGGCGCGGAAGGGGCCGCCGGTGGCCGTGAGCGCCCCGTTGCCGCCGCATATGTGCGAGACGCTGCGCGCCCTCGGGCTCTCACCGGAGGAAATCGGCCGGGCGGCGGATGCCGCGTTTGATATAGGTTCGGCGGATGCCGCGTTCGGGAATGGTCTGGCGGATGCGGCCTTTCCGGCGAAACCGTCGGGCCGCGTGCTCCTGGTTAACCCGGCGGATGCTCCCATCGGCGCAGATTCGGCGGAGGCTGCGGCGGGGGCGGAAGATGGCAGGCCCGCCACATGAAGGCCGGCGCTGGTGCGGGCGTGGCGGCGTGGTAAGCTCGCCGGGTTGCGGCCCGTTTCATGGCCTTCGGGCCCAAGCTGAGGAGTTGGCGTGAGCCCGGCGAAGCGGCCCCTGGACGGCACAGAGGAAGACCAAAGGCTCCCGGCCGAGGGCGAGCGAGCCGTCGGCGCGCGGCTGCTGCTGGCGCGCGCGGTGGAGCGAGCGCGCCTCGTGCTGCTGTGGGAGCGGGCGTGGCCGGGCCTTGCGGCGATGCTGGCCGTGCTGGCGGTGTTCCTCGCTCTCTCCTTCGTCGGGGTGTGGCAGGACCTGCCGGTGATCGGCCGCATGGTCGGCGTCGGCCTGTTCGTGCTCGCCTTTTCCGCCGCAGCCCTGCCGCTGGTGCGCCTGCGCGTGCCCGACGCGGCGGAGGCGCTGGCGCGGCTCGATGCGCGCAGCGCCCTCGCCCACCGCCCGGCCACCACCCTTTCCGACAGCCTCGCCACCCGGCCCGACGACCCCGTGGGCGCGGCCCTGTGGCGCGCCCACCTCGCGCGGGCGGTGAGCGCCGCCGGCCGACTGCGCGCCGGCCTGCCGGCGCCGGGCCTCGCGCGGCGTGATCCCTATGCCCTGCGCGCGCTGGCGCTGCTGGCGCTGTTCGCCACCGTGTTCATGGCGCCGGGCGAGCACCTCGCCCGCGTCCGCGCCGCCTTCGACTGGCGCGCCCTGACCCCGCCGGCGCCCTTCCGGCTCGACGCCTGGGTGGACCCGCCCGGCTACACCGGCCGCCCGCCCGTGGTGCTGCCCGGCCTGCGCTGGGATGAGCCCGCGTCCCTCAACGCCGTGGCGCTGCAGGTGCCCGCGGGCAGCGTGCTGGTGGTGCGCGGCGCGGGGGTGGACGTGTCCGCCCTGAAGCTGGAGGGCGGAATCGCCCCCGAGGCGCCGCCGGAGAAGGCCGCCGCCGGCAAGGACGAGGCCAAAATTTCGCCTGCCAAGACTGCGCCTGCGAAGACCGTGCCCGTGGATGGCGCCGAGCGGCGGTTCGTCATCCGCGGCACGGCGGATGCGAGCTTCACCGGGCCGGACCAGCGCCGGGTGATGTGGCATTTCAAGGTGGTGACCGACGAGGCGCCCGCCATCGCCTTCGCGAAGGAGCCGCAGGTCGGTCCGCGCAACGTGTTCCAGCTCGCCTACCGGGTCGAGGACGACTATGGCGTGAAGGAGGCGGATGCGCTGTTCGCCCCCCTGCCGCCCGAGCCGCCGCTGTTCCCGCGCCCCGGCGCCGCGCCGCGGCGCATGCCGGAGAAGCCGCTGGTGGCTCCGCCGGAGGTGAAGCTCGCGCTGCCGCCCGGCGGGCGCTCTGGCTCGGCGCAGACCACGAAGGATCTCCTGGCCCATCCCTGGGCCGGGGCCACCGTCAAGCTCACCCTGCGCGCCCGTGACGAGGCCGGCAACGAGGGCTTCAGCGACACCCGCAATGTGCGGCTGCCGGAGCGGCCCTTCACCAAGCCGCTCGCCCGCGCCCTCATCGACGAGCGGCGGCTGCTGGCGTTCGACGCGCGCAACCGCCGCCGTCTCGTGAGCGTGCTCACGGCCCTCACCGATTTCCCCGAGCAGTTCGCGCCGCCGGCGGGCGAGTACCTCGGCCTGCGCACCGCATTGATGCGAGCCAAGACCGCCCGCAACGACGACGACCTGCGCGCGCTGGTGGATTATCTCTGGGACATCGCGGTCGAGATCGAGGACGGCACGCTGAGCGAGGCCGAGCGTGCCCTCAAGGCCGCCCAGGAGGCCCTGCGCGAAGCTCTGGAGCGGGGCGCCGGCGACGAGGAGATCCAGCGTCTCACCCAGGATCTGCGCGCCGCCATGGACAAGATGATGCGCCAGCTTGCCCAGCAGGCGCAGCGCGACGGCGGCACCGATTCCCGCCCGCTCGACCCCAACACCCGCATCGTGCGGCCGCAGGACATCCAGCGCATGCTGGAGCAGATCGAGAACCTCGCCCGTTCCGGTAACCGCGAGGCGGCCCAGCAGCTCCTGAACGAGCTGCAGGCCATGATGGAGAACATGCGCCCCGGCAACCGCCAGGCCGGCCGGCAGGACGGCCAGCAGCAGAACGAGCTGGGCGGCATGATCCAGGAGCAGCAGCGCCTGCGCGACCGCACCTATCGCCAGGGCCGCGAGCAGGGTGAGCAGCAGGGCCAGCAAGGCCGGCAGGGCGGCCAGCAGAAAGGGCAGCAGGGGCAGCAGGGCCAGAACAATTTCGACGGTCTGAAGCAGGGCCAGCAGGAGCTGCGCCAGCGCCTGGGCAAGATGCTCGACGCCCTGCGCCAGTACCAGCAGGGGCAGCAGGGCCAGGGTGGCGAGGCCGGAGAGGAAGGCGGAAATACTCAGGCGGAAGCCCTCGACCGCGCCGGCGAGGCGCTGGGCCGGGCCGAGCAGGCCATGCGCGAGGCGGAGGAGGCGCTGGGGCGCGGCGAGGGCCAGCCCTCGCTCGATGCCCAGGGCCGCGCGCTGCAGTCCCTGCGCCAGGGCGCCCAGGCCCTGGCGGAAGGCCAGCGCGGCAACCAGGGCCAGCCCGGCCCCGGCGGCCCTGGCGAGGAGAGCGCCCAGCGCACCGATCCTCTCGGCCGCCCCCTGCGCAGTCAGGACTATGGCGACGACTTCACCGTGAAGGTGCCTGACGAGGTGGACGCCCAGCGCGCCCGCCGGGTGCTGGAGGAGCTGCGCCGCCGCCTGGAGCAGCCCGAGCGCCCACAGGTGGAACTCGACTATCTGGAGCGCCTGCTGA
The DNA here is from genome assembly GCF_043195015.1 of Xanthobacter sediminis. Taxonomy (NCBI): domain Bacteria; kingdom Pseudomonadati; phylum Pseudomonadota; class Alphaproteobacteria; order Hyphomicrobiales; family Xanthobacteraceae; genus Xanthobacter; species Xanthobacter sediminis. Next base: position 198,470 of record NZ_JBAFWH010000003.1, read on the forward strand.
ACGGGCTGTGACGGGGTGCGCCCGTCGCGCCGCCGGGAGGCTCTGGCGCCGTCTGGCGACCCCCGCGCCAGGGTGCCGCGGCTCTGCGGGGAACGATGAGTGAAGCGCGCGGCCCAGGATCCGGCGCCGTTCGCGGCGCGGCGCCCTCAGCGCGCTTCTGTGTTTCATTGAAACATGAAACCACTCTAAGTTTTGGTTCGTCGCCATTCTTTTCGCAGAACCGCATACACTTCCGCGGGAATTGCTCCAGCCCTGTCTTTTCTGGGAAGATGGGCACGCTGAGGTGCCGCCTGACTTGCGGAACCTGTTGGCCGTGATCCGGGTGGCGGCTTTTGTTGCCGAAGCGGTTTTCGGCCTTCTTGCTCCGCAAATCGTGTCCGCTCGCCCGGTGTCGGCGGCACGCCCGCGTCGGGCGGGATGGCCGGCGTGTGGCCCTGAGCGTCCGGAGCATTCCGGCCGCCTCTCCAGGTTCTCTCATCGCATACGCCGCCGGTCACCTCGGAAGTGCGGTCCGCGTGCGACGGGTATCGGTCGCGCTTCCGTTCGTCCCGATGCCGTCTGCGCCCGCCGTCAGTCCACCGCGACGCGCACCAGCTCCTCCTCGGCTTCCGCCAGCAGGGCCTCCTCCGCATCGCCGCCCACGCCTTCGCGGCCGATCTCCAGCAGCACGGGCACCGAGAGGGGCGACACCCGCGCGAGCGGCTGGTGCACGATGCGGCCGCGGATGCGCGCCAGCATGTCGGCGAGGCGCTTCACGTCCAGCAGGCCGGTGGCGGCATCCGCCCGCGCGGCGCGCAGGAGGATGTGGTCGCCCTGGTGGCGGCGCAGCACGTCGTAGACGAGATCGGTGGACATGGTGACCTGCCGCGCGCTCTTCTCCTTGCCGGGAAAACGGCGCTCGATGAGGCCGGCAATCACCGCGCAATAGCGGAAGGTGCGCTTCATCAGGCTGCTCTCGTCCAGCCATGCCTCCAGGTCGTCGCCCAGCATGTCCTCGTCGAACAAAGCGGCGAGGGAGAGCCGCCCCTGGCGGACGGCGAGGCCGATGTCGCCCACCGCATAGATGCCCAGGGCGTAGTCGTTGGCGGTGAAGCCGAGGGGCTTCAGCCCCGCCCGCTCCAGGCGGCGGGTCAGCAGCATGCCCAAGGTCTGGTGGGCGAGCCGGCCCTCGAACGGGTAGGTGACGAGGTAGTGCCGCGCGGCGCGCTCGAAGGTTTCCACCAGCAGGTCGTCGCGGCCGGGCAGGCGGGAGCGCGCCTGCTGCAGCTCCAGCCACTCGGCCACCTGGGGCGGCAGGCTCGCCCAGCGCGCGGGCGCCGAGAGGATGGCGCGCACCCCGGCGGCGAGGAAGGTGGAGAGGGGGAACTTGCCGCCCGCATAGGCCGGCACCTTCGGCGCGGCGGCGCTGGCGCGGGAGACATAGGCCTCGTCCTCCACCATGGCCTCGAAGCGCAGCACCTCGCCGGCGAACACGAAGGTGTCGCCCGCCACCAGGCTCTCGACGAAATATTCCTCCACCTCGCCCAGCACCCGCCCGCCCCACCGCACGCGGCCGGCGACGCCGGTCTTCGCCGCCCCGCGCGCCGAGACGAGGCGCACCCTGATCATGGGGCTTTCCACGATGGTGCCGATGTTGAGCCGGTAGGCCTGGGCCACCATGGGGTTCGCCACCCGCCACAGGCCGTCCCTGGTGCGGCGGATCTTGGCGAAGCGCTCGTAGGCCTTGAGCGCGTAGCCGCCGGTGGCGACGAAATCGAGCACGGCGTCGAAATCCGCGCGGGACAGGGCGCGGTAGGGCGCGGCGGTCACGACTTCCGCGAACAAAGCGTCGGCGTCGAACGGGGCGGCGCAGGCCATGCCCAGCACGTGCTGGGCCAGCACGTCGAGGGCGCCGGTGCGCTCGGGCGGGGTGTCCTGGGCGCCGGCGCGCACCGCCTCCAGCGCGGCGCGGCATTCCAGCACCTCGAACCGGTTGGCCGGCACCAGCACCGCGCGGGAGGGCTCATCGAGCCGGTGGTTGGCGCGGCCGATGCGCTGCATGAGCCGCGAGGACCCCTTGGGCGCGCCCACGTTGATGACGAGGTCCACATTGCCCCAGTCGATGCCGAGGTCGAGGGAGGAGGTGGCCACCACCGCCTTCAGCCGCCCTTCCGCCATGGCCGCCTCCACCCGGCGGCGCTGGTCCACGGCCAGGGAGCCGTGGTGGAGGGCGATGGGCAGGTTGTCGTCATTGATGCGCCAGAGTTCCTGGAACAGGAATTCCGCCTGCCGGCGCGTGTTCACGAACGCGAGGCTGAGCCCGCTGGCGCGGATGGTGGCGTAGATGTCCGGCACGGCGTGGAGCGCCATGTGGCTCGCCCAGGGCATGGGGGCGGCGGTGTCGAGCATGGCGATGTCCGGCGCCGCGCCGCCCTGCGCCACCACGAGGTCGGCGAGGGGGGAGCCATCCGGCGCGCTCGCGTCCTGCGGCACGAGATAGCGGCGCAGGTCGTCGGGCTCGGCCACGGTGGCGGAAAGGCCCACGCATTGCAGGCCCGGCGCGAGCGCCCGCAGCCGCGCCAGCGCCAGGGCCAGGAGGTCGCCGCGCTTGGAGGTGACGAGGGCGTGCAGCTCGTCCAGCACCACCCGCCGCAGGCCCGAGAACAGGGGCTCCGCATCCTTGGAGGCGAGGAGCAGGGAGATCTGCTCGGGCGTGGTGAGCAGGATATCCGGCGGGTCGCGCCGCTGGCGCTGGCGGCGGCTCGCGGGGGTGTCGCCGGTGCGGGTCTCCACGCGGATGGGAAGGCCCATCTCCGCCACGGGGACCTCCAGGTTGCGGGCGATGTCCACCGCCAGCGCCTTCAGCGGGGAGATGTAGAGCGTGTGCAGGGGCGAGACGCGCGGCTCCGCCGCCCAGCGGGCGAAGGGCGCGCCCGCGCCGTCCCCTTCGGTGGAGGGGGCGCTCGTCGTGGATATGTCCCACCTGCCGCGCGCCGCGTTCACCTCCCGCGCCGCTGCCGGGGCAGCGGGGGCGCCGGCTTCCGGCGTGGCATCCTGTGCCGCCGTGCGCTTCCGGGCGGCGCGGGCTCCTGTGGCGGGGCCGGCCGGCTCGATCGCCTGGGGATGCTCCGGCGGGACGGAGACGCTCGTCGCCGCCTCGCCTGGTTCCGGCGCCCGCGCGGTGCGGCCGGGCCGGCCCTCGGCCAGCTCCACCAAAGTGGGCAGGAAGCCGGCCAGCGTCTTGCCGGCGCCGGTGGGGGCGATGAGCAGCACCGAGCGGCCCGCCCGCGCGGCGGCGAGCAGGTCGAGCTGGTGGGTGCGCGGAGCCCAGCCGCGCGCGGCGAACCAGCGCCGGAAGGCTTCGGGCAGGGCGTCGGCGCCGGCGTGGGGCGCCCGGGCGGTTCTGGTGCTGCGGGCCACGCCCGGCAGCATAGAGCGCTTTCGAGCGAAGTGGGCACCGGCTCGCGTGAGGAAAACACGCCGGCCCGAAGATCTCGGGCACTTCTCCGATTCCGTGAAGGAGCGCTAAGCGGCCGGCGCGGGCGTGGCGGATTCACGACCGGGCCGGCGCGCCCGCGACGGAGGCCGGGCGTAGCCACCGGACATTAAGGGGCCGTCAACCGTCCCGGTCGCATGGTGCGGGAAATGTCCCGTGCCGGAGTAGCCGTCCCATGATGTCGCGTGCCGATCGCACCGTCCTGAGCGAATGGTGGTGGACGGTGGACCGGGGCCTGCTCGCGGGCCTGTTCGCCCTCATGGTGGTGGGCATTGTGCTGTGCCTCGCCGCGAGCCCGGCGGTGGCCGCGCGCCTCAACATCGCCGACCCCTTCCACTTCGTGAACCGGCAGGTGCTGTTCCTCATCCCCGCCGCGGTGGTGATGATCCTCACCTCGTTCATGACCCCCCGCGCCATCCGCCGGGTGTGCATGGTGGTGTTCGCGGTCTTCTTCGTGCTGCTGCTCGCGACCCTGGTGCTGGGCCCGGAGGTGAAGGGCGCCCGGCGCTGGCTCACCATCGCCGGCATCACCGTGCAGCCGTCTGAATTCATCAAGCCGGCCTTCGTCATCATCGCCGCATGGCTGTTCTCCGAGAGCGCCAAGCGGCCGGAGATGCCGGCCCAGCTCCTGGCCATCGGCCTGCTCGCGAGCGTGCTGGGGCCGCTGGTGAAGCAGCCGGACTTCGGCCAGAGCCTGCTCATCTCCCTGGTGTGGTCGGCGCTGTTCTTCCTCGCGGGCCTGCGGTGGATCTGGATGATCGGCCTCGTCGGCGTGGGCGCGGGCGGTGGCGCCATCGCCTACATGACCGTCTCCCACGTGCAGAAGCGCATCAACCGCTTCCTGAACCCGGAGTCGGGCGACACCTACCAGATCGACGCGGCGCTCAATTCCTTCCGCAACGGCGGCTGGTTCGGCCAGGGGCCGGGCGAGGGCACCATGAAGCGCCTCTTGCCTGACGGGCACACCGACTTCGTGTTCGCCGTGGCGGCGGAGGAGTTCGGCATCATCCTGTGCCTCATCATCCTCGCGCTGTTCGCCTTCATCATCCTGCGCGCGCTCACCCGCGCCATGAACGAGACCGATCCCTTCGCCCGCTTCGCCATCACCGGCCTCGCGCTGCTGTTCGGCCTGCAGGCGGCCATCAACATGGCGGTGAACGTGCATATCGCCCCCGCCAAAGGCATGACGCTGCCCTTCATCTCCTACGGCGGCTCCTCGCTCATCTCCCTGGCGTTCGGCATGGGCATGCTCATCGCCCTGTCGCGCAAACGGCCGGGGGCGGCGGCGCTCGCCGCCCTGTCCGAACCGAAGAGCGTGAACGGCCCGCAGGTGGCGGTGCCCAAGATGGCGCCGGCGAGCACCTTCGCCGACGATGCCGCGCCCGGCGCCGCCGCCCATCCGGCCTGACGCCGGCGCGGGGCGGCCGCCTTATTGACGTCCAACAATGGGCGTTGGGAGGCGGTCATGCCGTCGGCTCCGGTCTTGAATCGGCGCCGCGCGGGCCTTGGCACAGGGTCCCCTGCGGGGACATGCGCTTCACGACGCGCAACATGAGGGGGCCGTGACAGAGCTCGTTCTTCTCGCCGCCGGCGGCACCGGCGGGCATCTCTTCCCGGCCGAGGCGCTGGCCGCCGTGCTCACCGCGCGCGGCCTTCAGGTGGACCTCGCCACCGACGAGCGCGCCGCGCGCTATGCCGGCCACTTCCCCGCGCGCGAGCTGCACGTGCTGCCGGCCGATACCGTGCGCGGGCGCTCCCCGGTGGCGCTGGCGCGCACCGGGCTCGCCCTCGCCTCCGGCCTCATGCGCGGGCTCGCCCTGGTGCGGCGGCTGAAGCCGGCAGCGGTGGTGGGCTTCGGCGGCTACCCCACGGTGCCGCCGCTGCTCGCGGCCTCGCTGCTCGGCGTACCCACCGTGATCCACGAGGCCAATGGCGTGATGGGGCGGGCGAACCGCCTGCTGGCGCGCCGCGCCTCCGCCATCGCCACCGGCTTTCCCGGCCTCGCGAAGGCCGATCCCGCCCTCGCCGCCAAGGCGGTATGGACCGGCAACCCGCTGCGGCCGGCCGCCCTCGCCGCCGCCGCCGTGCCCTATGATCCGCCGCTGCCGGACGGGGCGCTGCGGGTGCTTGTGTTCGGCGGCAGCCAGGGCGCCCGCGTGATGTCCGAAGTGGTGCCGCAGGCGCTGGCCGCGCTGCCGGCGGAGGTGCGCGGGCGCATCCTCCTCACCCAGCAGGCGCGCGAGGAGGACCTTCCGCAGGTCGCCGCCGCCTATGACGCCCTCGGCCTGAATGCCGAGCTTGCCCCCTTTTTCGACGACCTGCCGGCGCGCATGGCGCGCGCCCATCTCGTCGTTTCCCGCTCCGGCGCAGGGACGGTGGCGGAGCTGGCCGCCATCGGCCGCCCGGCCATCCTGGTGCCGCTGCCCCATGCCCTGGACCAGGACCAGGCCGCCAACGCGCGTGCCCTCGCCGACATCGGCGGCGCGCTCGCGCTGCGGCAGGTGGAGTTCGACGCGGCGCGCCTCGCCGCCGAGCTCACCCGCCTCGCGGATGCGCCGGAAACGTTGACGCGCATGGCTGAACGCGCCAGAAGCGCCGGCGTGCTCGACGCTGCGGAACGCCTGGGCGATCTCGTGCAACATCTGGCCGGCGGGGGCGCGGCCGCAACCTTCCAAGGACAAATTCCATGAAGCTGCCGGAGCGCCTCGGCCCCATTCATTTCGTCGGCATCGGCGGCATCGGCATGAGCGGCATCGCCGAGGTCCTGAACAATCTCGGCTACACGGTGCAGGGCTCGGATGCGGCCGAGAACGCCAATGTGAAGCGCCTGCGCGCGCTGGGCGTGAAGGTGAGCGTGGGCCATGAGGCGGCCAACATCGACGGCGCCGCGGTGGTGGTGGTCTCCTCCGCCATCAAGCGCGACAATCCCGAGCTCGCCGCCGCCCGCGCCCGCCGCCTGCCGGTGGTGCGCCGCGCCGAGATGCTGGCCGAGCTGATGCGCCTGAAGAGCTGCGTCTCCATCGCCGGCACCCACGGCAAGACCACCACCACCTCGCTGGTGGCCACCCTGCTCGATGCCGGCGGTTTCGACCCCACCGTCATCAACGGCGGCATCATCAACGCCTACGGCACCAACGCCCGCTGGGGCGACGGCGCATGGATGGTGGTGGAGGCCGACGAAAGCGACGGCACCTTCCTGAAGCTGCCGACCGAGGTCGCCATCGTCACCAACGTCGACCCCGAGCACCTCGACCACTTCAAGACCTTCGACAAGGTGCAGGAGGCGTTCGAGAGCTTCGTGGAGAACCTGCCCTTCTACGGCTTCGCGGTGATGTGCATCGACCACCCGGTGGTGCAGGCTTTGGTGGGCCGCATCGAGGACCGGCGCGTCATCACCTACGGCGAGAATCCGCAGGCCGACGTGCGCCTCGTGGACGTGGACCTGAAGGGCGGCATCACCAAGTTCGGCGTCGTGTTCCGCGACCGCTCGGGCGCCGTGACCCATGAGATCACCGGCCTCAGGCTGCCCATGCCGGGCAAGCACAATGCGCTCAACGCCACCGCCGCCATTGCGGTTGCCCGCGAGCTCGGCGTGAGCGACGAGAAGATCGTGGAGGCCATCGCCGGCTTCGGCGGCGTCAAGCGGCGCTTCACCCGCACCGGCGAATGGAATGGCGTCACCATCTTCGACGACTACGGCCACCATCCCGTGGAGATCGCCGCAGTGCTGCGTGCCGCGCGCGGGGCGAGCGAGGGGCAGGTGATCGCGGTGGTGCAGCCGCACCGCTACTCGCGCCTGCAATCCCTGTTCGACGAATTCTGCACCTGCTTCAACGATGCCGACCATGTCATCGTGGCGCCGGTCTATGCCGCCGGCGAGGCGCCCATCGCGGGGGTGGACCGCGACCATCTGGTGGAGGGTCTCGTCGCCCACGGCCATCGCAGCGTCACCGCCCTCGAGGGGCCGGAGGCGCTGGCCGGCATCGTCGCCGGCCTCGCCAGGCCGGGCGACTATGTGGTGTGCCTCGGCGCCGGCTCCATCAGCGGCTGGGCCTATGCCCTGCCCGGCGAGCTGAACGGGCTGAAGCCCGCCGCCTGAGCCGCCTTCGGGCGCCCTCCACGGAGAGCGCCCTCTCCCCTCTGAGCGGCCCTGCGCCCTCCGTGGAGCGCTCCCGCATTGACGCACCGCAAGCTCCCGATTGGGATATTTGCCGAAGGCGAAGCTTGGCTTTTACCGCTATGATGCGCCAAGAATGTCGTGGCGGTTGGCCAGGCTGTTCTTGGCCTCTGCGCTGTTCCCGGCCCTTGCTTTGGCCGGAAGCTCAGCGCGCGGTATGCGGGTGCGGCAGGTGTTCCTGTTCGACTATTTTGCCCCCTTTGACCTGCGGACTTTGTTCCGGCTCATCTTCATCACGGATGTCGTCGTCTGCATCATGCTGCTCTCCTATGGGGAGCGCGGTCGCCAGCGGCATCTGATCCACCGCTTCGTGGCGGCGCGCAGCCTGCATGCGCTGGGCTGCCTGCTCATCGGCTCGCGCGGGGAAGTCCCGGCATGGCTCTCCATCAACGTCGCCAATGTGTTGGTGTATTTCGGCTTCGCCATCGAGCTCGCGGCCATCGTGAGCCTCAGGGCGCGCTCGCGGTGGCTCGCGCCCGCCCTTCTGTGCGCGGCGGGGGCGGGCAGCATCGCCGTCAACCTTCCCGGCGCGTCGCCGGGAACGCTCGTCGGCGTCGCCGGCCTCACCGTGGCTGCGCTGTTCGGCCCGGCGGCGGTCCTGCTTGGGTCGCCGCGCGTGGCCTCGCGGCTGCAGCGGGCCATGGCGGCCTTCTGCGCGGTGGTCGCGGTGTCCTTCCTCATGCGGGCCTATGCCGGCTTCATCGAGGGGCGCTCGGTGCTCGACAAGGACCTGGCGCAGATGTTCGGCCTGATCGTCATGTACTGCTACGCGGTGGCGGGTGGCGTGGGCTTCCTGCTGCTGCTGAAAGAGGATGACGAGGTGAGCCTGCGCCGCGCGGCCACCACCGACCATCTCACCGGCATCCTGAACCGGCGCGCCTTCTTCGAGGCCGCCCGCGCGGCCCTCGCCGCCGCCGCGCGGAGCGAGCGACCGCTGGCCCTGCTCCTGGTCGACGTGGACCACTTCAAGCGCGTCAACGACACCTATGGCCATCCGACCGGGGACCGGGTGCTGCAGGCGCTGGCGGCAGCGGTGGGCGCCCGCGCCCGGCGCGGCGACATCTTCGGCCGCCTGGGCGGGGAGGAGTTCGCCTTGCTGCTGCCGCAGGCGGCGAGCCCGCGTGACGCGCTGGCGGCGGCAGAGCGCATCCGCCTCGCGGCGCGCGAGGTCGCGGTCGCGGATGCGCCGGGGATGAGCTGCTCCATCTCCATCGGCTGCGCGGTAGCGCTGCCGGCCGGGCCGGAGGATCTCGACCGGCTGATGCGCCAGTGCGACGACGCCCTTTATGCCGCCAAGCGCGGGGGGCGCGACCGCGTGAGCGTGGCCGAGCCCGCCGCCGCGCAGCGGGACGCCGTGTGACGGTCCTTGCGCCGTGACGGGGATCGGCCCCCGCGGTGGGCGATGCTATAAGGCGCCATGCTTCCTTTCCTGCCCCTCTTCCGCCGCCTCCGCCACGGCCTCACGCTCGGGGTGCGGGTGCTCGCCACCGATGGCGAGGGCCGGCTGCTGCTGGTGAAGCACGGCTACACTCCCGGCTGGCACCTGCCCGGCGGCGGCGTGGACGTGGGCGAGAGCGCGGAGGCCGCCGCCCGGCGCGAGCTGAAGGAGGAGGCCAACGCCGAGGTGGAGGGCGCGCTGCGCCTGCACGGCCTCTTCTTCCACCCCTCCTACGGTGGGCGCGACCATGTGGCCTGCTTTCATGGGCAGGTGCGGCCGGGCCCCGCGCTGCCGCCGAACCTCGAGATCCTGGCCGCCACCTTCTTCCCGCTCGATGCCCTGCCGGAGGAGATCACGCCCGCCACCGGCCGGCGCATCGCCGAGTGGCGATCCGGGGCGTCACCGGGCGAGCGCTGGTAGCGCCCGCGGTTCCGAACCGGCAGCGTCGTCGCCACCGCCTTGCCAAGGCTGGCCCGGCCGCTTAAGTCCAGGCGAGGCGTGTTTCGATCTACGGCGCGCCCTCCGGCGCCGGCCGGGGTCCAGGGCAGGAGACACGCATGTCGCTCGACGCCGACCAGATCGTCGATCGCCGCAGGTTGCGCCGCAAGGTCACCTTCTGGCGCACGCTGGGTGTGCTCGCCGTGGTGGCGGCGCTGGCGGTGGGCATCGGCGTGCTCGCGCGGGAGCGGATGCCGGCCGGCAATCCCCATGTGGCGCGGGTGGTGATCGGCGGCCTCATCCGCAACGACCGGCCGCGGGTGGAGATGCTGGATGAGATCGGCCGCTCCGGCGCCCGCGCCGTCATCCTCGCCATCGACAGCCCCGGCGGCACCGTCACCGGCTCCGAGCAGCTCTATGACGCCCTGCGTCGCCTTGCCGCGAAGAAGCCGGTGGTGGCGGTGGTGGAGGGCGTCGGCGCCTCCGGCGCCTATATCGCCGCCCTCGGCGCCGACCACATCGTGGCGGGCCGCAACACGCTGGTGGGCTCCATCGGCGTCATCTACCAGTTCCCGAACGTCACCGAGCTGCTGAAGACGGTGGGCGTGACCATGGAGGACATCAAGTCCTCCCCTCTCAAGGCGGAGCCGAACCCCTATACGCCGGTGACGCCGCAGGCCCGTGCCGCCGTGGAATCCCTGGTGGCCGACAGCTACGGCTGGTTCAAGGGCCTGGTGGGCGAGCGGCGCCAGCTCACCGGCAGCGCGCTCGCCACCGTGTCAGACGGCCGCGTCTTCACCGGCCACCAGGGGCTGGAACTGCAGCTGGTGGACGAGATCGGCGACGAGCGCACCGCCCGCGCCTGGCTCGCGCGCGAGAAGGGCGTGCCGGAAAATCTGAAGGTGCGCACCTGGAGCACGGGGCGCGTGGGCAGCGAGTTCGGCTGGCTCCTGGGCCTCGGCCGTGCCGCCGCGGACGCGGCGGGTCTCCCGCAGCTCGCGGCGATTTTCTCGCAGGGCACACGCGCGGCCCTGGATCTTGTGCAGCTTGACGGCCTTTTGGCGCTCTGGCACCCTCCCGTCGAGAGATGATCGGGGTGCGGGCCTTTCAATAAAGGTCACGATCTTCTTCTATATCGGAACGTGTCCACCGCTCCCTGCGGATCGGTCGTGAGGGGAAATGAAGCCATCATGATCAAGTCCGAGCTCGTCCAGAAAATCGCGGAAGCCAATCCCCACCTCTACCAGCGGGATGTGGAGAACATCGTCAATGCCATCCTGGAGCAGGTCGTCTCCGCCCTGGAGCGCGGCGACCGGGTGGAGCTGCGCGGCTTCGGCGCCTTCTCCGTGAAGAAGCGCGAGGCCCGCGTGGGGCGCAATCCGCGCACCGGCAAGCAGGTGGACGTGAGCGAGAAGACCGTGCCCTACTTCAAGACGGGCAAGGAGATGCGCGAGCGTCTCAACGACGGGAAGTGATCCTCAGTGGCGCGTGTGCTGTCCGTACTCATCGGCCTGCCCGTGGCGGTCCTGGTCATCGCGCTGGCGGTGGCCAACCGGCGCGAGGTGCTGGTCTCCCTCGATCCCTTTTCCCCCGGAGCGCCGGTGCTCTCGGCGAGCCTGCCGCTCTATGCGGTGATCTTCGGGTCACTGCTGGTGGGCGTGGTGCTCGGCGGCACCGTGACCTGGGTGCGCCAGGGCCGCTTCCGCCGCGAGGCCCGCAAGGCCCGGCGTGAGCAGAAGGCCTCCGCGTCCGCCTCCGGCGGCCTGGGCCTTCCCGCGCCGCGCGGGTGAAGGGCCGCGCCGGGCGATCGCCTCCGGCGCCTTTCCGAATTTATGCCGGGAACGCCCATGAGCCTGTCTCATGGGGACGGCTGACCACGCCCGCGCGACGGCGGGGCGAAGTCCGCCTGATTCCGGTTAAAGCCGGGGCTGATGGTGTTTTCCGACGCGCGGCCGCCTGCCTGCGACGGGCTCCCGCCGGCGCGCTAAACCTGGGGGCGCCCCACCGCGGAAACACGCCGAGCCCTGGGGCTCCCCGCACCGGTGCCGTTCAGGCCGCCGCATCCAGGCTTGCGGCGATGCGGCGGGCTTCCGCCCGCTCGATCAGGAACTTCGCCACCAGCGTGAACAGCGCCACCGCCGCCAGCAGGGTCGCGGCCGCGAACGCCGCTACCACCTGGCTGTCCTCGTAAAGCAGCTCGATCTGGAGCGGCAGGGTCGAGGTCTGGCCGCGGATGTTGCCGGACACCACGGAGACGGCGCCGAACTCGCCCATCACCCGCGCGTTGCACAGGGCGGCGCCATAGAGCAGCGCCAGCCTCACGTTGGGCAGAGTCACCCAGCGCAGGGTCTGAAAGCCGGAGGCGCCGAGGCTCACCGCCGCCTCCTCCTCGTCGCGCCCCTGGGCCATCATCAGCGGCACCAGCTCGCGCACCACGAACGGCGCGGTGACGAACAGGCTGGCGAGGATGATGGCCGGCACCGCGAACATGATCTTGATGTCGTGCGCCGCCAGGAACGGCCCCAGCAGGCCCTGGGCCCCGTAGACGAACAGGTAGGCGACGCCGGCGACGATGGGCGAGATGGAGAAGGGCAGTTCCACCAGCGCCAGCAGCAGGCTGCGGCCGGGGAAGGTGAACTTGGTGACCGTCCACGCCGCAGCGATGCCGAACGCCACGTTCACTGGCACGCAGACAATTGCCGCGAACAGGGTGAGCCCCACCGCATGCAGCGTGTCCGGCCGCGCCAGGGCTTCGAGATAGGGGCCGAGGCCGCGCCGGAACGCCTCCACGAAGATGATCGCGAGCGGCGCCATCAGCACCAGCGCCGTCACCCCCAGCACCAGGCCAGTGAGGCCGATGCGGAACAGGGGCGCATCCCCCACCCGCACCCGGTAGCGGTTGAGCTGCCGCGCCATGCTCAGTCCTCCCCCACCGCGTGGCGCTGGTGCCAGGCCTGGATGAGATTGACCACCAGCAGCAGCACGAAGGCGACGGCGAGCAGGGTGACGGCGATCGCCGCCGCAGCCGCGTAATCGTATTCCTCCAGCCGGATATAGGTGAGCAGCGCCACGATCTCCGTGCGGAACGGCTGATTGCCGGCGATGAACACCACCGCGCCGAACTCGCCCAGCGAGCGCGCGAAGGCAAGCGAGGCGCCCGCGAGGAAAGCCGGGAACAGGGCCGGGAAGATCACCGAGCGGAAGATGCGCCCGTCGGCCGCGCCCAGGGTGGCGGCGGCTTCCTCCAGCTCCGGCTCCAGGTCCTCCAGCACCGGCTGCACGGTGCGCACCACGAACGGGATGGAGGTGAAGGCCATGGCGCAGGCAATGCCCGCCGGCGCATAGGCCACCTGGATGCCCAGCTGCGCCAGGGGGGCGCCGAACCAGCCGTTCTTGGCGAACAGGGTGGTGAGCGCGAGGCCCGCCACCGCCGTGGGCAGGGCGAAGGGCACGTCCACCAGCGCGTCGAGCAGGCGCTTGCCGGGAAACTCGTAGCGCACCAGCACCCAGGCCAAGGCAAGGCCGTACACCGCATTGAACGCGGTGGCCGCCGCCGCCGTGGCGAAAGTGACCTGGAACGAGGCCAGGGTGCGCGGCGAGGTGATGATGGCGATGTAACGGTGGAAGCCGACATCCGCCGATTTCAGCAGCAGCGCCGCGATGGGCAGCAGCACGATGAGGCCGAGGTAGGCGAGCGTCAGCCCCAGGGAGAGGCGGAAGCCGGGAATGACGCTGCGGCGGGCGGATCCGAGGGAAAGGAGCATGAAAAGCGGAGCATCGACGGTTGAGGCGGATCCGGGCGGCCTGCGCCGCGCCCCGGCGCGCCCGGCCTGACCGCCGGGGGTGGAGTCTCCTGGTGTTATGCCGGCATTTTCCGAATTTGTCATGCGCAACATGTGGAGGCGCGCAAAAACGGAATTTCTTCGTTAAATGAAGGCATGAAAAAGGGCCGCGCCGCAGGGGCCGGCCCTTCCATCTTCCGCGAGCGGAAAGCCCGACCTCAATAGCCGGGCAGGTCGAACGGGCCGGGCAGCGGCCAGCGCAGGCCGGTGATGGGGCCGGGGCCCACGGCCGAACCCTGGTAGTTCGGGAAATTGTAGTTCAGCGGCAGCGCGTAATCGAGGTAGGACTTGGAGCCGGGCTTTACCACGGTGCCCGCGTCCAGGTAGGAGCGCTGCTTCTCGATGGTGAGCTTGGTGCGCTTCTGGGTCTGCTGCGCATCGGCGGAGCCGGCGGCCGCGACCAAGCCGGCCAGCGCCACGGCCAGCGCGGCGGCAAGGGTGTGAAGCGGCGCGAAACGCATGGGACCCTCCTCGAAACGGCATTCCTGAAAATACCTGCCGTCCAGCTTGAATTAGGGCACTTGCGCGCCTCGCGCAAGGAAACCCCGCCGCGGCGCGGGCGTTCCAGTGGGGAGAAATTTCGCCCGTGGCGGGGTGGCAACACATTCGCGCGGCCTTCCCGAGCGTTCATCGGGGGTTGCGGCGGCGGCGCCCCTGCCCGGCGGCCCACGCAGGCCAGCGGCCTTGCAGGGGCGCTCCCCGCTGCCGATTTGATTCGGCGTAATTGAATCGCGCGCGCGTTCGTCATACAAGGCGCGTTCACCGGCCCCAAGGCCGGCAATCCCGAGGACGTTTCATGGGTTACAAGGTCGCCGTCGTCGGCGCCACGGGCAACGTGGGCCGGGAGATTCTCTCGATCCTCGCCGAGCGGGGCTTCCCCGCGGACGAGGTGGTCGCACTCGCATCGCGCCGCTCGCAGGGCACCGAGGTCTCGTACGGCGACAAAACCCTGAAGGTGAAGGCCCTCGACACCTACGACTTCTCCGACACCGACATCTGCCTGATGTCGGCCGGCGGATCCGTGTCGAAGGAATGGGCGCCGAAGATCGGCGCGCAGGGCTGCGTCGTCATCGACAATTCGTCCCAGTGGCGCACCGATCCGGACGTGCCGCTGATCGTGCCCGAGGTGAATGCGGACGCCATCACCGGCTTCAAGGCGAAGAACATCATCGCCAACCCCAACTGCTCCACCGCCCAGCTGGTGGTGGCGCTGAAGCCGCTGCACGACGCCGCCACCATCAAGCGCGTGGTGGTCTCCACCTACCAGTCCGTCTCCGGCGCGGGCAAGGACGGGATGGACGAGCTGTTCACCCAGACGCGGGCCATCTTCGTCTCCGATCCGGTGGAGCCGAAGAAGTTCCCGAAGCGCATCGCCTTCAACCTCATCCCGCAGATCGACGTCTTCCTGGACGACGGTTCGACCAAGGAAGAGTGGAAGATGGTGGTCGAGACCAAGAAGATCCTCGACCCCAAGATCAAGCTCACGGCCACCTGCGTGCGGGTGCCGGTGTTCATCTCCCACTCCGAAGCGGTGAACGTGGAGTTCGAGAAGGAGCTTTCCGCCGAGGATGCGCGCAAGATCCTGCGCGAGGCGCCGGGCATCCTGGTCATCGACACCCGCGAGCCGGGCGGCTACGCCACCCCGCACGAGGCGGCCGGCGAGGATGCCACCTACATCTCGCGCCTGCGCGACGACCCCACGGTGGAGAACGCCATCAACTTCTGGTGCGTCTCCGACAACCTGCGCAAGGGCGCGGCGCTGAATGCGGTGCAGATCGCCGAGGTGCTGGTGAACCGCAAGCTCGTCACGCCCCGCCGCCAGGCGGCGTGACGAACAGGAGACGGCCCTCCCCAGGAGGGCCGTTTTCGTCTGGGCCGGGCGCCGCGGGCGGCCCGCTGCCGATGCCTTTCCGATACAGGTGAAAGCCATGCCCCAGTCCCATCGTTCCGGCCACGAAGTGGACCCCAAGCTTCTGGAGATCCTCGTGTGCCCGCTCACCAAGGGCCCGCTCGAATATGATCGTGAGCGCCAGGAGCTGATCTCGCGGGCGGCGCGGCTCGCCTATCCCATTCGCGACGGCATCCCGATCATGCTCGCCGACGACGCCCGCCCCCTCGACGAGGCCGAGCTGGGCAAGTGAGCGCGGGGGGCGTGACGGTCGGCAGGCGATAGCCGGCCTGTGATGGCCGGCGCGGCCCCGGCGGGCGGCGGCGGCGCGGCGCTTGGGTGAAGCCCGCTTGGCCTTCGGCCTGGGTCCCCGTCGCCAAGGGCCTGAACCCGTCCCGCGCGCAGTCGCGAAATCAGCGCCCGACCTCCCCAGAACGCCAAGGGCCCGCCGGCAGGTGCCGGACGAGCCCTTTTTCTTGGCGGCGTTCGCCGGGATGCCCCGGCTGGCGCCTTCGTCCAAAGGCCGGCCAGCGGCCTCATGGGTCCCTGGTCAGGCCGGCACGGCGTTTGAGCGAAATCCGCCTGTGAACGCACATTGCCCGGCCCCGGCCCGAAGACCGGGGCCAATGGCGTCAGTGGTAGGTGCCGTCCTTGTAGTACATGCGCTCGGTTCCGCCCGGCGTCCGAAGCGTGAGGTCGCGCCAGCCGTTGGGGACCTCCTTGCCGGGGGCGAGGCCGAGGCCGATGAACTGCCCCATCACCCGCGGCTTGGCCGAAAGGTCCACCACGAACCATGTGCAGCCGGTCTCGCTGCACCAGGCGGGGTCGTTGAGGGTGATGATGGCTTCCGGCGCGCCGTCGCCGCTGAGGTCCACCTGGGTGACCTTCAGCTTGTCGGCCACCCGCTGGCCTTCCGCCTGGTCGACGAAGATGGCGGCGGCGATCTCGCGGGCGGGGGGAATGGCGCCGGCGCGGGCGGGCTTCGCGGCCTCGGCCGCGGTGGCGCTCGCCTGCGGGGCCGCCTGGGGTGCCGCCTGAACTGCAGCCTGGGGCGCGGCTTCCGACGGCTTGGGTGCGGCCTCGGCGGCAGCGGGCCTGGCGCTGGCCGGGGTGACCACCGGGGCGGGGGCGCCGCACGCGGCGATGGCCTTGCCCAGCAGCGCCGCGCCGGTATCAAGGGGCACCACGAGGGCGCCGGCCTTCTCGCCCACCTTCAGCTGCTTGCCGGCGCCGAGGGCCTTCACCAGCGGATCGGCGAGCCGCACCGGCGCCACTACTGCGCCACGCGGGCCGCCCTCGGCGTTCTCGTCCACGGCGATGCGGCCGCGCGCGGAGAAGCGCTTGCCGTCCACCTCCAGGGCGAGGGCGGCGTTGCGGCCGGGACGCGGGCGCGTCCCCTCGGGCAGGGGCGCCTGGATGAAGGGGCCGGAGGCGGCGCCGCAGCCGAGCACGAACAGCGCGATGCCGCCCGGCTCGCCGTAGGAGGCGCCGCGCAGCGGGGCCTGAAGCTCGCTCCAGGCCGGCTCCGCGCGGGCCGGCGCGGCCTGCGCCAGGCCTGCCAGCAGCGCGACCGCCATCATGCCTCCAGCGCCGCGCCGAAGAGCGTTCCGCAGCCCCTGTGCCGGCTGCGCGTCCTTCTCCGTCATGTATGAATCCGCCTCTTCGTTCGTGGTCGGCGCTCACGTCCCGCGCGCGGCGCCCCACCGGTGGCGCATATACGCCACCGCGAACGGGACCATCTGCGGCGAGATGTCCCTGACGTTGCGGACGATGGCCATTCCGGCCAGCTCGGGCAGGGCATCGGCGGCGAGGAAGGCATGGATGCGCCGGGCGGCGGCCTCCGCCGGCTCGCGCAGCACCAGTCGCCGCAGCAAGGCGAGGCGCGGCCCGTCGAATACGGCGGTGAAGCCCGCGTCCTGCGCCACGTCGGAGGGGCCGAGCCCGGTTTCCTCCGAAAGCTCGCGCCACAGGGAGGCATCGAGGTCGAGCCGCCCGTCGGCGGTGAGGTCGGAGGGGTCGGGGGTGCCGCCGGGAAAATAGATCCGCCCCGGCGAGGCGGTGTGGGCGCCCATCGTCCCCATGAGGAAGGCGCCGTCCGCCCCTTCCAGCGCCGCCTGGGCGAACACGTTGACCATGCCCAGGGCGGTGGGCCAGCCCTGCGCGCGCCACCACAGGAAGCTCGCGAAATCGGTGCGGCGCACGCGGCCCTCCAGCCGCCCGTCGGCGAAGCGGTAGCCGCGCAGCATCAGGATGTCGCCGTTCCACAGGTGCGGGTTGGCGGCCTGCCGCCGGGCGAAGGTGGCCTCGATCTCGGTGCGGCGGGCGTCGGCCTCGGGCCAGCCACCGTCCTCCAGGGTCAGGCAAAGCGAAAGGACCGGCGCCACGCGCCGGTCCTCCTCATGCTCATTGTGCCCGGCTGCGCCGGCGCTCACGCCGCGCTGTCCAGGGTCGGGTAGTCGAGATAGCCCTTGGCGCCGCCGCCATAGAGGGTGTCGCGGTCGAGCTCGTTCCAGGGCGCGTCGCGGCGCAGGCGCTCCACCAGGTCCGGATTGGCGATGAAGGGCCGGCCGAAGGCCACGAGGTCGGCCTTGCCCTCGGCCACCACCTGGGTGGCGAGCTTCAGGTCGTAGCCGTTGTTGACCATCCAGGCGCCGGTATAGCGCTTACGCAGCTCGTCGAAGGAGAAGTCCGGCGCGACGTCACGCGGGCCGCCGGTGGCGCCCTCCACCACGTGGATGTAGATGAGGCCGCGCTTCTGCAGCTCCTCCGCCACGTAATTGAACAGCGGCTGCGGGTTGCTGTCGGAGATGCCGTTGGCCGGCGAGACCGGGGAGAGGCGGATGCCGGTGCGCCCGGCGCCGATCTCGGCGACGATGGCGTCGGTCACCTCCAGCAGGAAGCGCGCGCGGTTCTCGATGGAGCCGCCGTAGGCGTCGGTGCGGGCGTTGGCGCCGTCCTTCAGGAACTGCTCGATCAGGTAGCCATTGGCGGCGTGGATCTCCACTCCGTCGAAGCCGGCCTTGATGGCGTTGGCCGCCGCGCGGCGATAGTCGGCGACGATGCCGGGGATCTCGGAGATCTCAAGGGCGCGGGGGGTGGAGGTGTCGGTGAAGGCGTTATTGACAAAGGTCTTGCCGCCGGAGCCGATGGCCGAGGGCGCCACCGGCGCCACCCCGCCCGGCTGCAGCGAGGTGTGGGAGACGCGGCCCACATGCCAGAGCTGGATCACGATATGGCCGCCCTTGGCGTGCACGGCATCGGTGATCTTGCGCCAGGCGGCCACCTGCGCGTCGGTGTAGATGCCGGGGGTGTCCTGATAGCCCTGGCCCTGTTGGCTGATCTGCGAGGCCTCGGTGACGATGAGGCCGGCGCTGGCGCGCTGGGCGTAATATTCCACCGCCAGCGGGCTCGGCACGAAGCCGGGCTCGGCGCGGTTGCGCGTCAGGGGCGCCATGACGACGCGGTTGGAAAGGGTGATGTCGCCGAGGCGGTAGCTGTCGAACAGGGACGGCGTGCTCGCAGTCATGAGAATTCCCTTCGGAAAGGCCCGGCTGCGGCCGGGCTGGATGATGCGATGCGGCGAACATAGGGTCCCTGCCGCCCCCGCCAAGGGGCGGACGACGGCCGGAGGGGCGATTTCACGCATTTCAAGGACGGGTTATTTCAATCGAAACCCATGAGCTGCGCCAATACATGGGCGCGCGGCCTTCAGGCATGGGCTTTCCGCCATTTCCCGTCATGTTTCGGGAAATGCGCGGGCGCGCGAGCGTCCGGCACCAGCGCGCCCGCAGCGCAGCCTGGACGACGCGCGAGCCTGCCGCAGGCGGGTGTCGGTTCGCGTGCGCGGCGGCGGCTCGGCGATGGCTCTCTTGGCGGAAGCGGCCGGGCTAGATGTGCAGCACGCCTTCGGCCACCAGCACGGCGCCGCCGCCGATGGTGGTGGTGCCGTCCACCAGCCGGCCGTCCTTTACGGTGAAGCCGAGGTCGATGCGGCTCGGGCGGCCCATCTCGAAGCCCTGGTCGATGCGCACCTTGTGGTGGCCGTCCACGCGGGTCTCGGCGTCCATGAGCACGGCCGGGAAGGCGGCGGCCGCCGCGCCGGTGGCCGCGTCCTCCAGCGTGCCGAGGCCGGGGGAGAACATGCGGGCGCGATAGTCGGCGTCCCCGTCCTCGTCCACGGTGTAGAGGAAGGTCGCGTCGCCGAAGGCGCCGATGCCGGCGATGGCCGCCGCTTCGTCCGGCCGTGCCCGCGCCAAGGCGGTGAGGTTGGCGAGCGGGATGCACAGGAAGGGCACGCCGGCGGACGCCACCACCGGCCGGTGGGCATCGAAGCCGATGTCCGAGGGGTCGAGGTTGAGCGCCTCGGCGCAGGCCTCGCGGGAGATGTCGGCGGGCTCCAGGGTCGCCCGGCGCGGCACGGTGAATACGGCGGTGCCCTTGCGCGAGCCGGCGCCCTGGGTGGTGACGGCGCAGCTCACGGTGCCGATGGGCTGCTCGATCTGCATGGTGCCCTTCTCCACCTTGTCCTCCAGCGCCAGCAGCACGGCGGTGCCCACCGTGGGGTGGCCGGCGAAGGGCATCTCGTGGGCGGTGGTGAAGATGCGGATGCGGGCGCGGTGGGATTTGTCGCGCGGGGGCAGCACGAACACCGTCTCGGACAGGTTGAACTCGCGTGCGACCTGCTGCATGGCCGCGTCGTCGAGCCCGTGCGCGTCGAGCACCACGGCAAGGGGATTGCCGCCGAAGGGGCGGGTGGTGAAGACGTCCAGCGTCACAAAACGGCGCGGCATGGCAAGGTCCGGGGCCAGGGTGAAGGTCGCGGGCGGGCGAGGGCTCGGAGTGGGGGACGCCATCGGCGGGGCGCCCTTCACCCGCATCCGGCGCCACAAAGTTGCCTCAAATGGCCAGGGGCGTGAAGACCCGCGAGGGCGTCACGAACTCCTCCTGGGCCTCCACCAGCAGCAATTCGCGCGAGTGTGCTTTTTCGGTCCTCGCCAGAAGCCCGAAAATGGAGGAGGCGGCGGCCGCGAGCGCTGCCGCCGTGCTGCCCGTGCGCTTCACGTGGAAATAGAACAAGGCGGCGATGGCGTCGCCCGCCCCGTTCGGCGACACGTCGAGCCGCGGCGTGCGCACCAGGAAGCGACCGTCCGGCCCGGAGGCGAGCAGGTCGATGGAATCGGCGGGCGTCTCGGTGGTGTGGAGGCTGGTGACAAGGACCACCCGCGGGCCGGCGGCGTGCAGCGCCGCGCAGGCGGCCGCCGCGCCGGCCCGGTCCGTGGCCTTATGGCCGGAGAGCAGCTCCAGCTCGAACTGGTTGGGGGTGATGACCTCGGCCGCCGGCACCGCCTGCTCGCGCATGAACTCGGGGATGCCCGGCCGCACGAAGATGCCCCGGCCCACGTCGCCGATGACGGGATCGCAGCAATAATCCGCCTCGGGGTTCGCGCCGCGCACGCGCGCCACCGCGTCGAGGATGGCGGCGCCGATGTCGGCCGAGCCCATGTAGCCGGAGAGCACGCCGTCGCAGCGCGGCAGCGCGCCGCGCTCGGCGATGCCCTCCAGCAGGTCCGAGATCATGCCGGCCTCGAACACCTGGCCGCGCCAGGCGCCGTAGCCGGTGTGGTTGGAGAACTGCACGGTGTGGATGGGCCACACCTCCACCCCCAGGCGCTGCAGCGGGAAGACGGCGGAGGCATTGCCCACATGCCCGTAAGCGACGTGGGACTGGATCGACAGGAGGTTCATGAGGTCGGCCGGCGCAAGTGGAAGCCCTTTTCGCCGTTACTCCCGCCCGCCGCGCGGGACAAATGGAATTTCGTCATGGCGACCGGTGCCGCCGCTGATGGATGCTGCCCGGCGGCCGGCCTTACGCCTTGCGCGCGGCGAGCACGCGGCGCGTGGCGGCGGTCACGAGCCGTCGCGGCGCGAGGCGGGCGCCGAGCACGAGCAGCCGGTTCGCGAACCCAGCCACCGCCACGCGCCGCCCGGCGGCCATGGCCCGGTAGCCGCAGTCCGCCACCGCCTCGGGGGTCGCCATGATGCCGTCGGACAGGGCCGTGCGCATCCAGCCTGCGCGCGCGAAGAAGCGGGTGGCGGTGGCGCCGGGGCACAGGGCGGTCACCGTCACCGGGCTGCCCGCCAGTTCCTCGGCCACCGCCTCGGAGAAGGAGAGCACGTAGGCCTTGGTGGCGCCGTAGACGGCGGCGTTGGGCAGGGGCGCGAACGAGCCGGTGGAGGCGACGTTCAGGATGCGCCCCGCGCCCCGCGCGCGCATGCCGGGCAGCACCGCCGCCGTGAGGCGGGTGAGCGCGGCGACGTTGGTGTCGATCATCGCAAGGGCAAGGCCGGGGTCCGCATCGGCGAAGGAGCCGTAGGCGCCGAAGCCGGCATTGTTGACGAGCACGTCCGGCACCTGGGCGGAGAGGTCGGAGGCGAGATCCTCCAGCGCGTAGGCATCGGCGAGGTCCACCTGCCGCACCGCCACCCGCCGGCCGAGATCGGCCACCATGCCCGCCGCTTCATCGAGCCTCTGCGCGTCGCGGCCCACCAGCACCAGGTCGTATCCCTCCCGTGCCAGCCGCAGCGCCAGGGCGAGGCCGATACCGCTCGACGCCCCCGTCACCACGGCGAAGCGCATGGGGGAACGGGCGGGAATATCCTTCGGCAACGCGACCTCCTCGATACGCAGGGGGACCGGCGCGGGCCGGCGCGGGCAGTGTAGCCGACCGGAGCGGCATGCCGCAGGGGCATTCCGTGCGACCAAAGGTGCCCGGATGCCGGGTGCGTACATGTGCTGCGGAAACGGGCGACGGCATGCTTGCCGCTTAGGGGGCCGCGGATCTAGAGAAACGGGGGAGCCCGTGGCCGCGCCGCGGCGGGCGGGCACCTTTTCGCCATGCCGGCGGCGTTCATTCGGCCTGAAGGCGACACGCCTGCCGCCCGTTCTTCGAGACATGCCCGTGCCCCATCCTCTCCGCCACCGCGCCGCTTTCGCCTGCCTCCTCGCCGCTGTGGTTGCGGGCGGATCCGGGGGCGCGTGGGCGGCAGGGCCGGCCTGCTATCCGGCCGATGCCCTGGCGGCGCGGCCGGGGGAGGAGCGGGTGGAGCCGCATCCGCGCGGCGAGCCGGTCACCTTGCCGGCGCTCGCGCTTGCGCCCGCCACGCCGGTTCCGGCCGCCCTGCGCGGCTCCATCCGCCGGGTGGAGCTGCCGGCGGGGGTGAAGCTCGTGGCCCTCACCTTCGACCTGTGCGAGGCCTCGGCCGAGCGCTCCGGCTATGATGGCGCCATCGTCGATTTCCTGCGGGCGCAGGATGTGCCGGCCACCTTCTTCGGCGGCGGCAAGTGGCTGATGAGCCACCCCGAGCGCGGCGCCCAGCTCATCGCCGACCCCGCCTTCGAGATGGGCAACCACACCTGGTCCCACGCCAACCTCACGGTGCGCGCCGGCGAGGAGATGCAGCGGCAGGTGGACGATGCCGACGTCGCCTTCGCCATGCGCCGCTCCGATGCCCAGGCCAAGGGCTGCGGCATTTCCGCGGTGCCGGCGCGCCCGGCGCTGTTCCGCTTCCCCTATGGCTCGTGCAGCGCCGAGTCCCTCGCCTATGTGAACGATACCGGCCACCTCGCC
Source organism: Xanthobacter sediminis (assembly GCF_043195015.1). Classification (NCBI taxonomy): domain Bacteria; kingdom Pseudomonadati; phylum Pseudomonadota; class Alphaproteobacteria; order Hyphomicrobiales; family Xanthobacteraceae; genus Xanthobacter; species Xanthobacter sediminis. Next base: position 221,356 of record NZ_JBAFWH010000003.1, read on the forward strand.
ATCCAGTGGGACGTGGATTCGGGCGATCCGGCGCTTTTGGGCGCGAAGGTGATGGCGGACGACATGCTGCGGCAGATCAGGCCCGGCTCCATCGTGCTCATGCACGCCAATGGGCGCGGCAAGCACACGGCCGAGGCGCTCGGCCGGCTGGTGCCGGCGCTGCGCGCCAAGGGCTACCGTCTCGTGACCGTCTCCGAGCTGCTGGCCGCCGGCCGCCCGGTGATCGCCGACACATGCTATTCCATGAAGCCGGGCGACACCCGCGTCTATGACGAGGCCGCGCGCGCGGGCCGGCGGGTCCTGCCGGTGCGCTGAGCGCGAGGGCAGCGGGGACGTTCCCGCCGCCGCGTCTTCGATGCGTCTTCCTTCCTTCGGGCTGGCCGCCTTCAGATCATGCCCAGGATGATCGCGCCGATGACGCCAAAGGCGGCGCACGTCTCAAGTACGGTGACGAGTTCCGATATCATCGGGTGACCCCGCTGGATCGATGCTGGAACGGACGTTACCAAATCCTGAATCCACTTGAAGCGGGATTCTGTGCTGCGGCGCGGATGCTGTCCCTCGTGCCGCGAAGACCGGTGGCGCACGAGCCTTTGACTTTGCGGCATCCGGGGCGTTGCTGCAGTGCGTGATCGCCATTTCGTGCATGCAAATGTATTCTTTTTCGGCTGTCACATGAGTGTTGCGCACCCGGATTAGGGCCTCCGTGACGCAACGGAGTGACCCGATGCTTGTGATCGAGGGCCTCGGTCGCCGTTTCGGCGACAAGGCGGCCGTGTCCGATGTGAACCTCGAGATCGCCCACGGGGCGTTCGTGGGGGTGATCGGGCGTTCCGGCGCGGGCAAGTCCACGCTCCTGCGCATGGTCAACCGCCTGCAGGACCCCTCCTGCGGCCGCATCCTGTTCGACGGGCGGGACGTGACCGCTCTCAAGGGGCCGGCCCTGCGCCAGTGGCGCGCCCAGGCGGCTATGATCTTCCAGCAGTTCAATCTGGTGGGCCGGCTCGACGTGCTCACCAACGTGCTCATGGGCCGCCTCGCCGGCGTGCCCACCTGGCGGGCGCTCACCAAGATGTGGAGCCGAGAGGACCGGGCGGTGGCCCTTTCCGCCCTCGAGCAGTTCGACATCGCCGGCCTCGCCGCCCAGCGGGCGGACAGCCTCTCCGGCGGCCAGCAGCAGCGCGTGGCCATCGCCCGCGCCCTGGCCCAGGAACCAGGGCTCATCCTCGCCGACGAGCCCATCGCCTCCCTCGACCCGCGCAACACCAAGATCGTGATGGATGCGCTGCTGCGCATCAACAAGCACTTCGGCATCACGGTGCTGTGCAACCTGCATTCCCTCGATCTCGCCCGCACCTATTGCGACCGCCTGGTGGGCATGGCGCAGGGCCGCGTGGTGTTCGACGGCGCGCCCGAGGCGCTCACCGACGACGTGGCGCGTGACCTCTACGGCCTGGAGGCCGGCGAGGTGATGGAGGCGGCTCCCGTCGCGGTCCCCGCGGCCGCGGCCCTCCAGGTGCCCGATACCGCGCTCGCCTGAGCGCTGTTCCTGCCTTCCGCGTGGGCCCGAGGCGCCACGCTCCAGACGGGTTTCGTCCGGCCGCGGCGCCCGTCTCGACACACGGCCGGATGTCCGCCCTCCGCCGGGCCGGCGGCCCGGAGGAGCATGGCGAACCACGCATTTCCACGCCCGCTGTCCCTTTGCGTCCATCCTTCGACCGGAGTCGAACCATGCTGAACCGTCGTACCCTGATCGCGGCTGCCGCCGCGCTCGCCTTCTCGGCCGGCGCCGCCGCCGCGCAGGACTACAAGGCCAAGTATCCCGAGCTCACCTTCGCCATCATCCCGGCGGAGAACGCCACCGGCGTCACCGAGCGTTACGCGCCGCTGATGGCCTATCTCACCAAGGAGCTGGGCGTCCCCGTGACCCTGCGCATCGCCAACGACTATGCGGCGGTGATCGAGGGCCAGCGCGCCGGCAATATCCAGATCGCCTCCTACGGCCCCGCCTCCTTCGCCCGCGCGCTCAAGACCGGCGTGCCGGTGGAGGCGTTCGCCATCGAGGTGAATGCGGACGGCACCAAGGGCTACCACTCGGTGCTCTACGTGAAGAAGGACAGCCCCTATAAGTCCATCGAGGACCTGAAGGGCAAGAACCTCTGCCTCGTCGATCCCAATTCCACCTCCGGCAACAACGTGCCGCGCTACGCCCTGAACAAGATGGGCCTCAAGCCCGACGAGTTCTTCGGCAAGGTGGTCTATGCCGGCTCCCACGAGAACGCCGTGCTGGCCGTGCAGCAAGGCACCTGCGACGCCGCCTTCAACTGGTGGAACGACGAGCAGGAATCCGCCCTCAAGCGCATGGAGCGCAAGGGCATGGCCAAGTATGACGACTACCGCATCATCTACACCTCCGACCTCATCGTGAACTCGCCCTACGCCTATCTCTCCACCCTGCCGCCGGAGCTGAAGGCGAAGATCCGCGACGCGTTCTTCAACATCGAGAAGAACGACAAGGCCGCCTTCGACAAGATCTACGAAGGCAAGCAGCAGATGTGGCAGCCCGTGGACAACGAGGCCTACACGCCGGTGGTGGAGCTCATCACCTTCGTGGACAACCTGCGCAAGCAGAAGAACTGAACCCGCGTCACGCGGACTTGGCCAGACGCCCGTGAGAAAAGCTCACGGGCGTCTGGTGTGTGTTTTCGCATCGACGTTTTTCGCGCGAGCCGGCATCCGCTTCGCCTGAACCCGCCCCGGAGAGGCGCCCTTGCCCCACGCCGTTCCCGTCCTGCCCGACGACCAGCTCGCGCCCATGCTCGCCCGCTATGACATGGCGGTGCGCGCGCGGCGGCGCCATTCGCTCATGGCGGCGGCGGTGGTGGTGGTGTGCATCCTGCTGTCCGGCTGGATGGGCGAGGTGCGGCCGCTGGTGTTCATCGCCCACATCGACCGGCTGCCCAACTATTTCTGGAGCATCCTGCCCACGCTCCACTGGAACACGCTCCCCGCCGACCTTGCCGAATGGTACTGGAATCTCGACCACTGGCTGAAGCTGCTGGTGGACACCATCCTGATCGCCTATCTCGGCACGCTGCTCGGCGGCATCGGGGCATTCGTGCTGTGCTTCCTCGCCAGCGCCAACCTGGTGGGGAACCCCTTCATCCGCGTCACGGCGCGGCGCTTCCTGGAATTCTGCCGCACGGTGCCGGAGCTGGTGTTCGCGCTGCTGTTCGTGGTGGCGTTCGGGCTCGGCCCGCTGCCCGGGGTGCTGGCGCTCGCCATCCACACCATGGGGTCGCTGGGCAAGCTGTTCGCGGAGGTGGTCGAGAATATCGACATGAAGCCGGTGGAGGGGGCCACCGCCTCCGGCGCCTCCTGGATGCAGAGCGTGCGCTTCGCCGTGGTGCCGCAGGTGGCCTCCAACTTCGCCTCCTACGGCCTGCTGCGGTTCGAGATCAACGTGCGCGAGGCATCCATCATGGGCTTCGTGGGCGCCGGTGGCATCGGCCAGGATCTCATCGAGGCGATCCGCAAATTCTATTATTCCGATGTCTCGGCCATCCTGCTGCTCATCATCGCCACGGTGATGGTCATCGACCTCCTGACCGAGCAGCTTCGCCACCGCCTGATCGGGCTGGAGGACCGCCGATGAGCCGTGCACGCTTCACCCTGGGCGCGGCCGACCACGCGCGCCTCGACGCCGCCTTCCCCGCCGCCATGCGCCCCTCGCCGGGCGGGCGGGTGCGGGCGGCGCTGCTGGTGATCCTGGCGGCGGCGGTGGCGGTCTATGCCTTCTGGCGGCTGGGCTTCAGCCTGGAGCGGCTCGGCTCCGGCATGGGGCAGCTCGCCCATTTCGTGGTCATGATGTTCCCGCCCGATCCGGGCACCCAGCTGCCGCTCTACATCCACGCCTTGGGCGAGACACTGGCCATCGCCTTCCTCGGCACCCTCGGCGGGGCGCTGCTGGCGGCGCCGTTCGGCTTCCTGGCGGCCAAGAACGTCATTCCGAACATCTTCGCCCATTTCGCGGTGCGCCGCGTGCTCGACACCGTGCGCGGGGTGGATCGCCTCATTTGGGCGCTGATCTACGTGACGGTGGTGGGCCTCGGCCCGTTCGCGGGCATCCTGGCCATCGCCACCGCCAGCTTCGGCGAGCTGGGCAAGCTGTTCTCGGAAGCGGTGGAGGCGCTCGACCGCAAGCCCGTGGAGGGGGTGGTCTCCACCGGCGGCTCGGCGCTCGAAGGGGTGCGCTTCGGCATGCTGCCCCAGGTGCTGCCCGTGCTGGCGAGCCAGCTTCTCTATTATTTCGAATCCAACTCCCGCCAGTCCACCATCGTCGGCATCGTCGGCGCCGGCGGCCTCGGCCTGCACCTCGCGGAGCAGATCCGGGTGCTGGAGTGGCAGAAGGTGTCGTTCCTGGTGCTGATGATGCTGGTGATGGTGGGGGTGATCGACTTCATCTCCTCGCGCCTGCGCTTCGCCATCATCGGCAAGGCCCGCATCACCACCTGAGGCGGGCGGGGCGGTTCCGCCGCGCGATGGTCGCCGCGGGTGATCGCGCAAGGCGCCTCACGCCGGGGCCTGCCTCCAGGGCCTTCGGCACCAGCCCGCGCGGCCTGTGCGCGTCACCCATTCTGCCGGTGGAAGTCCGGCGCCGGGGGCCTCAATAGAGCGCGGCGCGGTAGCGGCTCTCCATGTCCTCCTGGCTCTCGGCGGGGCCGCCTCGGCCGATCTGGTCGCGCAGCATCTCGCCCATGGTGGGCAGTGCCTCGCGTGGCATCTGGGCGGCGATGCTCCAGAGGCTGGAGCGCATGAACGCCTTGGCGCAGTGCAGGAAGGCCTCCTCCACCTCCACCGCGATCACCGTGCGCGGCGCGCGTCCCGCCACCGCGAAGCGCTCGCGCAGCTCCGCATCGTCGCGGATGGCGGCGCGGCCGTTCACGCGCAGGGTCTCGTTCACGCCGGGAATGAGGAACAGCAGCCCCACCCGCCCGTTGGAGAGGATGTTGCAAAGGCTGTCGAGCCGGTTGTTGCCCGGCCGGTCGGGAATCAGCAGGCGCGTCTCCTCCGCCGCCACGAAGCCGGGCGCGTCGCCGCGCGGGGAGACGTCGGCGGCGCCCGCCGCGTCGCAGGTGGCGATCAGCACGAACGGGCTGAGGCCGATGAAGCGGCGGCAGTGGGGGTCGAGACGCGCCAGCACCTTGTCCCGGGCGCGGCCGGCGGGCATGCCGTAGAGCCGGCGCAGCTCCTCGATGGTCTCGATGCGGGCCATGGGGGATCTCCGGCGTTCAGGGCTTGAACACGAGCTGCACGCGGTCGGCCGCGAACGAGGAGCGGCCCCATTGCAGGGGGCGCCCGTTGGGCTCCACATCCACCCGTTCCAGCACGATCACCGAGCGCCCGGCGGCGATGGAGAGCAGTTCCATCTCGCGGGCGCCGGCGGGGCGGGCGGTGATGCGGGTCTCGCGGCGGCGGAAATCCCCGATGCCCAGGGTGGCGAGCGCCCGCGTGAGCGAGCCGGTGGCGGCATAGACGAGGTCGAGGTCCGGGCAGCGCTCCGCCACGAACCAGGCGGTGCCATAGGAGATGGGCACTCCGTCCGCCTCATGGATGCTCTCGATGCGCAGCACCGCCGTGCCCTCGGCCACGGCCAGCTCGCGCGCTGCCTCCGCGTCCGCCGGCTCGACGCGCGCGCCCAGGAAGCGGCCGAACGGCCAGCGCCCCTCGGCGCTCACGATCTCCGAGAAGCGGGTGCGCGGGCCGATGGGATAGCGCAGCGGCGGCGCCTTCACGAAGGTGCCGCGCCCGGCGGTGGCCTCGATGAGCCCGGCTTCGGCCAGCGCGGCGAGGGCCCGGCGCAGGGTGTGGCGGTTGACGCCGAAGGCGCTCGCCAGCTCCGCCTCCACCGGCAGGCGCTCGCCCGGCTGCCAGCGCCCGGCGGCGATGTCGGCCTCCAGGCGCTCGGCGATCTGCCGCCAGAGGGTGACGCCCGTGCCGCGCGGCACGGCCGCCTCGGCCGGCGCTTCGTCCGTCATCTGGCTGTGACCCTCGGCCTCCACACTCTTGGGCGATCCCGGCACGCGCTGTTCCCCCCGATTGTTCGGCGTCTTGCACATTTGTATAGACGAATAGACAAATTGAGTCTAGTGAAGCGTCCATGAAGCCGCCGCGCGGTTCGCGGCCGTGCGATCCACCAGCCTTCGGGAACGCCATGACCCTGGACCACGCCAGCGCGCCTTCGCCGGCCGCGCCCGCCGTTCCTTCCCCCGCCGCCGCGTCCGACGAGATCGTCGCCCGGCAGGCGCTGATGGCGCTCCTTGCCCGCGCCACCCTCGGTGAGCTGCGCGCGGCGCTCGAGCGCTTCAAGCCGCTGCCGAAGCTGCGTGACCTGCGCCCGGCCGAGGTGGGGCTGGTGATGGTGCAGGGCCGCGCCGGCGGCGACGGCGGCCCCTTCAACTTGGGCGAGGCCACGGTGACCCGCGCCGCGGTGCAGGTGGAGGGCGGCGCCACTGGCGTCTCCTATTTGCTCGGCCGCGCGCCGGAGCGCGCCCGCGCCGCCGCCGTGCTCGACGCCCTGTGGCAGGACCCGGCGCTGCGCATCGCGGTGGACGACGCCGTGCGCCCGGTGCGCCGGCGCCTCGCCGCCGAAGCCGCCACCGCCCAGGCCGAGGCCGAGGCCACCAAGGTGAACTTCTTCACCATGACGCGGGGTGAGGACTGATGACCGCCTTCGCCTCCGGCCTCGCGGCCGGCTTCACCGACCCGGTGCGCGATGCCCAGCGGACCTTCGCCGCCCTCATGCGGGCCATGGCCGAGCCGGGCCTCGTGATGCCGCTCGCGGCCGACCTCGCTCCGCCCGCCCCCCTCTCGCCGGAGCTGGCGGCGGTGGCCCTGGCGCTGCTCGATTACGAGACCCCGGTGTTCCTGGAAGGCGCGCTCGCGCGGCCGGAGGTGGAGGATTTCCTGCGCTTCCACACGGGAGCGCCGCGCGCGGTGGCGCGGGCGGATGCCCGCTTCGCCTTCTTCGCCGCGGGAGCGGAGCTGCCACCGTTCGATGCCTTCGCCCGAGGCGAGGCGGACAATCCGGACCGCTCCGCGACCCTGGTGGTGGCGGTGGAGCGGTTCGAGGCCGGGCCGCTGCTGCTGGCGGGGCCGGGCATCGCGGGTGAGCGCGCGTTCGGCGCCGTGCCTCTGCCGGCCGATTTCGCCGCGCGGCTGGCCGCCAATGCGGCGGGCTTTCCGCTCGGCGTCGATGTCATCCTGTGCGCGCCCGGCGCGGTGGCGGCCCTGCCGCGCACCGTACGACCCGTGGCGCGCGCGTCCGTGGGCGTCTGAGCGGCGCCGCAGAACGGGAGGGAGAGCCCATGTACGTGGCGGTGAAGGGCGGGGAAGAGGCCATCCGCAATGCGCACGCGCTGCTCGCGCGGCGGCGGCGGGGCGATCCGGGCGTGCCGGAAATCGGGCTCGACCAGATCGCCGAGCAGCTCGGCCTCGCGGTGGACCGGGTGATGGCGGAAGGCTCGCTCTACGACCGCGAGTTGGCGGCCCTCGCCATCAAGCAGGCGCGCGGCGATCTGATCGAAGCGATTTTCCTGGCGCGGGCGTTCCGCACCACCCTGCCGCGCTTCGGCGCGAGCCTGCCGGTGGACACCGGCGCCATGCGCATCGCCCGGCGCATCTCCGCCACCTACAAGGACCTGCCCGGCGGGCAGGTGCTGGGGCCCACCTTCGACTACACCCACCGCCTGCTGGACCCGCGCCTCGCCACCTGGGCCGGGCGGGAAGAGGCGCCCGAGGCCGGAACCGCGACCGCGGAGCTGGCGGCCGACAGGGCCATCGCCCCGGCCGGCGCGGCGCCCGAGGAGGGTGCGGGCGAGGATGCGGCCATGCCCGCCCCCGCCACCATGCCCCGCGTCACCGATCTGCTCGGCGGCGAGGGGCTCATCGAGCCCTCGCCCGCCGATGACGGCGCCGCGCCGCCCGATCTCACCCGCGCCCCGCTCTCCTTTCCCGCCGACCGGCCGCTGCGGCTGCAGGCGTTGGCGCGGGGCGACGAGGGCTTCCTGCTGGCGCTCGGCTATTCCAGCCAGCGCGGCTATGCCCGCACCCATCCGTTCGTGGGCGAGATCCGCTTCGGCACGGTGGAGGTGAGCCTGTTCGCGGAGGAGCTGGGCTTCGCCGTGCCGCTGGGCGACATCGCCCTCACCGAATGCCAGAGCGTAAACCAGTTCAAGGGTTCGGCCAGCGTGCCGCCCCAGTTCACGCGCGGCTACGGGCTGGTGTTCGGCCAGAGCGAGCGCAAGGCCATGTCCATGGCACTGGTGGACCGCACCCTGCGCCACGCCGAGCTGGGCGAGGAGCAGACTGCCCCGGCGCAGGACGAGGAATTCGTGCTCTCCCACTGCGACAATGTGCAGGCCACGGGCTTCGTGGAGCACCTGAAGCTGCCCCACTACGTGGATTTCCAGGCCGAGCTGGAACTGGTGCGCCGCATGCGCGCCGAGCAGGCGCACGGCGCCGAACCCCGGAAGGAGGCCGCCGAATGAACGCCCCGATACCAGCCCCTCAGGTACCAGCCCCTCAAGCTTCGAGCGCGCCCGCGGCCATGCCGGCCATCTCCTACAACTTCGCCTATCTCGACGAGCAGACGAAGCGGATGATCCGCCGGGCGATCCTGAAGGCCATCGCCATCCCCGGCTACCAGGTGCCCTTCGCCGGCCGCGAGATGCCCATGCCCTACGGCTGGGGCACCGGCGGCGTGCAGGTGACGGCCGCCATCCTCGGCGCCGACGACGTGCTGAAGGTGATCGACCAGGGCTCGGACGACACCACCAACGCGGTCGCCATCCGCACCTTCTTCGAGACCACGGCGGGGGTCGCCACCACCACCCGCACCGGGGACGCCACCGTCATCCAGACCCGCCACCGCATTCCCGAGGCGCCGCTGAAGGCCGGGCAGGTGCTGGTCTATCAGGTGCCGATCCCCGACCCCCTGCGCTTCCTGGAGCCGCGCGAGACCGAGACGCGCCGCCTGCACGGGCTCGCCGACTACGGTTTGATTCACGTGAAACTCTACGAGGACATCGCCCGCCACGGCCACATCGCCACCACCTATGCCTATCCGGTGACGGTGAACGGCCGCTACGTGATGGACCCCTCGCCCATCCCCAAGTTTGACAATCCGAAGATGCACATGAGCCCGGCCCTGCAATTGTTCGGCGCCGGGCGCGAGAAGCGCATCTATGCGGTGCCGCCCTACACCAGCGTGGTGCCGCTGGACTTCGAGGACCATCCCTTCGCGGTGCAGCGCTTCGCACAGCCCTGCGCCCTGTGCGGCGCGGAGGGGGTCTATCTCGACGAGGTGATCCTCGACGATGCCGGGGGGCGCATGTTCGTGTGCTCGGATACCGACCATTGCGCCACCCGGCAGGCGGAGGGCCACACCGGCGTCATGAGCGCGCCCTACGCCCCGGCCGCACCCGCCGCCGCTCCCCCGGCCGCGCCGGCCGAGGCCCTCTCCTCAACCCCCGCCGCCGCGGGAGGTCGCCCGTGAACGCCCCCCTTTCCCCGGCCGGCGCGGCGGACACCCCGCTCCTGGTCGCGCAGGGCCTCACCCGCCGCTATGGCGCGCGGCTCGGCTGCGGCGACGTGAACCTCACCCTCTACCCCGGCGAGGTGCTCGCCATCGTGGGCGAATCCGGTTCCGGCAAGTCCACCCTGCTGGGCCTGCTCTCCACCGAGCTCGCCCCCAGCGCCGGCCGCGTGCTCTACCGCATGCGCGACGGCGTGACGCGCGACCTCGCCGCCCTCTCCGAGGGCGAGCGGCGCCTGCTGCTGCGCACCGACTGGGGATTCGTGCGCCAGCATGCGGAGCAGGGGCTGCGCATGGCCGTTTCCGCCGGCGGAAACGTGGGCGAGCGGCTGATGGCGGTGGGCGAGCGCCACTACGGCCGCATCCGCGCCGAGGCCGTCGACTGGCTGGGCCGGGTGGAGATCTCGCCCGATCGCATCGACGACGACCCGCGCACCTTCTCCGGCGGCATGCGCCAGCGCCTGCAGATCGCGCGGAACCTCGTCACCCGCCCGCGCCTCGTGTTCATGGACGAGCCCACCGGCGGGCTCGACGTTTCCGTGCAGGCGCGCCTGCTCGACCTCATCCGCCAGCTCGTGGCCGAGTTCGGCCTCGCAGTGGTGATCGTCACCCACGACCTCGCGGTGGCGCGGCTGCTCTCCCACCGCATCATGGTGATGAAGGCCGGCCACGTGATCGAGGAGGGCCTCACCGACCAGGTGCTCGACGACCCGCGCGAGCCCTATACCCAGCTCCTCGTCTCCTCGGTGCTCACGCCATGACCGCCTCGGCTTCTGCGCCCGCTTCCGCGCTTCGTTCCGCTTCGCCGCCCGCCGGCGCGCCGCGCCCGCTGCTGGCGGTGGAGGACATCGCCAAGCGCTTCACGCTGCACCTCCAGGGCGGGGTGGAGCTGCCGGTGGTCTCCGGCGCGGCGTTCGAGGTGTTCGCCGGGGAATGCGTGGCCCTGGGCGGGCCCTCGGGCGCCGGCAAGAGCTCCATCCTGAAGATGGTCTACGGCAACTACCGCACCGATGCCGGCCGCATCCTGGTGGACGACGGCGGCACCGTGGTGGACGTGGCGCGGGCCGACGCCCGCCGCCTCATCCGCCTGCGGCGCGAACGCATCAGCTATGTCAGTCAGTTCCTGCGGGTCATCCCGCGTGTTCCCGCCCTCGACGTGGTGGCCGAGCCGCTCCTGGCCGAAGGGGTGGAGCGGGAGGAGGCGCGCGCCCGCGCCGGGCGGCTGCTCGCCCGGCTCAACCTGCCGGAGCGCCTGTGGCGTCTGCCGCCGGCCACCTTCTCCGGCGGCGAGCAGCAGCGGGTGAACGTGGCGCGCGGCTTCATCGGCGCCCAGCCGCTGCTGCTGCTGGACGAGCCCACCGCCTCCCTCGACGCCGCCAACCGCGCGGTGGTGGTGGAGCTCATCGCCGAGAAGAAAGCCGCCGGCTGCGCCCTGCTCGGCATTTTCCACGACGCCGACACCCGCGCGGCGGTGGCCGACCGGGTGGTGGATGTCACCCGCTTCTCCGCCTGAGCGCGCCGCCGGCGCGCCGTCCATCGGCGGCCCCCGCCGCGCGCCGGGGCCGCACGTTGGAGCGATTTCCGCCCTCATCCGTGCGCGGAAATCGCTCCAGCTTTTGAGGTCACGCATTTTCTTCACGCGAGCCGGTTTCCACGTCGCTCGAAAATGCTCTAAGGGAACAAGGACATGACCGAACTGGTGCTCGCCAACGCCCGCCTCGTGCTCGCCGGGGAGGTGCGCGAAGGCCACCTGCGCGTGGTGGATGGCCGCATCGCGGAGATCGGCACCGGCGCCGTGCCGGCCGGCGCGGAGGACCTCGGCGGAGACTATCTGCTGCCCGGCCTCGTGGAGCTGCACACCGACCATGTGGAAGGCCATCTCGCGCCCCGCCCCAAGGTGAGGTGGAACCCGCTGGCCGCCGTGCTCGCGCATGATGCGCAGATCGCCGCATCGGGCATCACCACCGTGTTCGATTCCCTGCGGGTGTGGCCGGACAAGCGGGCGGTGGGCATGGATGGCGACGCGCCGGCCCTCATCGCCGCCCTCGACGCCGCCGGCAAGGCCGGGGCGCTCCGGGCCGACCACCGCATCCACCTGCGCTGCGAGGTGGCCACCGACACGGTGGTGGAGGACGCCGCCGCCATCATGGACAAGGCCCGCGTCCACCTCGTCTCCCTCATGGACCACACGCCGGGCCAGCGCCAGTTCGCCAGCGTCGAGCAGTTCCGCGCCTATTACATGAAGAAGAGCGGGGCCACGGCCGAGGAGATGGACGTGATCGTGGCCACCCGGCTCGAATACCACGCGCGCTACGCGCGGCCGAACCGCGCCGGCCTCGTCGCCCTCGCCCGCGACCATGGCTGCGTGACCGCGAGCCATGACGACACCACCCCCGAGCACGTGGCCGAGGCCATCGGCGACGGGGTCGCCATCGCCGAATTCCCGACCTCGGAGGAAGCCGCGCGGCTCTCGCGGGAAGCGGGCATCCGCGTGCTCATGGGGGCGCCGAACCTGGTGCGCGGCGGCTCCCACACCGGCAATGCCTCGGCCGAGGCGCTGGCGCGGGCCGGGCTGCTCGACATCCTCTCCTCCGACTACGTGCCCGGCTCCCTGCTGTGGTCGGCATTCGACCTCGCGCGGCGAGTGCCGGAGATTTCCCTGCCGGAGGCGGTGCAGAAGGTGACCAAGATCCCGGCCGAGGCAGCGGGGCTTGATGATCGCGGGGAGATCGCCTCCGGCCGCCGCGCCGATCTGGTGCGGGTGGCCCCGCTCGGTGATATCCCGGTGGTGCGCAGCGTCTATCGCGAGGGGCGGCGGGTGGCATGAGCTTCGATCCTTCGACCCTTCCGGGGCTCGCGCCCCCGCCTGTGCCGGGGCCGGGCGCGCTCATCCTGGTGGTGGGCCCCTCGGGCGCGGGAAAGGACACGCTGCTGGACATCGCCCGCGCCCGCTTCGCCGGGGAGGGGCGGGTGCTGTTCGCGCGCCGGCTCGTCACCCGTCCGGCCGGGGCGGGCGAACAGCACGGCACCCTGGGAGAGGCGGAGTTCGAGGCCGCCCGCGCAGCCGGGCGCTTTCCCTTGTGGTGGCGGGCGCACGGCCTTTCCTATGCCCTGGGGCCGGAGGTGGCCGAGAAGATCCGCGCCGGCGGGGCGGTGGTGGCGAATGGCTCCCGCGCCACCCTGGAGGAAGCGCGGCGCCGCTTCGCACGGCTCGCGGTGGTGCTGGTGACGGCGCCGCCGGAGGTGCGGGCGGCCCGCCTCGCTGCCCGTGGCCGCGAGGAGGAGGCTGACATCCGCGAGCGCCTGTCGCGCCAGCCGGAGCTGGCGGTGGCGCCGGACCTCGTGATCGAGAATACCGGTACCCCGGAGGCCGGCGGGGCGCGCCTGTGCGATTTCATCTCCGCCGCGCTCGCCTGACGCCAGGGGTGCAGGAGTGCGGCCGAGGGGCTTCTGGCCACGTCCGGGCGAAGCTCGCATGGCGCGGGTCGAGGGCGTGGCCGCTGGCGTGATCGGCGCCCGAAAAAAGAAGCCCGTCCGCCGGTGAGACCGGGCGAACGGGCGGAGGCGGCTTTCATGTGTCAGCGGCGGCCCACCTCGCGTGAGGCGGGACGCCGCTCCCGGCCGGCGGCCCGGGGCGCATCCGGTGAGCTTGCGTTCATCGGATGCGCCGCGGCTCTTTGCCGTCCTGCAAGACCGGCGCTGCCGCCGGGCCTGCCCCTATTGCCGGTAATGCTGGATGCGCGTGGTGCGCAGCCCCGGCAGGCCGTGCCGATCGATGGACGCCTGCCAGGAAAGAAACTCGTCCACCGTGAGCGTGTAGCGCCGGCAGGCTTCCTCCAGGGACAGGAGGCCACCCCGCACCGCCGCCACCACTTCCGCCTTGCGCCGGATCACCCAGCGGCGCGTGTCCGGCGGCGGCAGGTCCGCGATGGTGAGGGGACCACCATCCGGACCGATCACGTACTTCACTCTCGGCCGATACGCATCGGTCATCGTTACGCCACCTGTACTCTGGCCTATACCTGACCAAAGATGAGGGTGGCTGCTGAATATTTCGCTAAAGTATTGGAATTAAATATCATTTACTTGTGTTAAGGGAGGTTGAAGGAAACCTGTCCGGAAAGTAAATGATGCTTGCGGAAGTGTTACCGGCTTCTTCATCATCTGCCGGCGGTGCCGGGGCCCCCTTCCCGGCCCTGCTCCAGACGCAAACGGCCGCCCAGGGGGCGGCCGTCGCAGGTGCGGGAAAGGGGGGGGGTTCACACCATCGGCTCCGGCCTTGGACCCGCGCCGAGTGGGTCTCGCTCAAGCGTCGCGCGGGCTTGGCCAAGGGCCCCTGAATCCCATTCACGGGCCCTTGATGTCACCCCTCGATGCGGTCGAAATCGGCGATGGCGCGGGTGGCGGTGCGGATCTCGTCCAGGAGCTTCAGGCGGTTCTCGCGCAGGGCGGGATTCTCCGCATTCACCGTCACCGCCTCGAAGAAGGCGTCCACCGGGGCGCGCAGGTCGGCCAGCGCCGTCATGGCGGCCTCGAAGTTCTCTGCGGCCAGGGCGGCGGCCACGCGCTCCTTCACGTCGTCCATGGCGGCGGCGAGCTTCTCCTCGGCCTCCTCCTTCAGCAGGGCGGCGCTGGTGGGGCCGGTGTAGGCGCGGCCGTCCTTCTTCTCCTCGATGCGCAGGATGTTCACCGCGCGGCGATAGCCGGCGAGCAGGGTCTTGCCGTCCTCGCTCTCCAGGAAGCGCGCCAGCGCCTTCATGCGCAGCACCAGCTCGAAGAGATCATCCTGGCCGGGCAGGGCGAACACCGCGTCCACCAGATCGAACCGCGCCCCGTTTTCCCGCAGATACACCTTCAGGCGGTCGGCGAAGAAGGAGAGGAGATCGCGCTGCCATTCGCCGCCGCCGGCGGGCAGCCCGCCCGCGGCCGCCGCGGCGATAAGCACGCCGAGCCGCAGTCGCGGCCCGTTCTCCAGGATGATGCGGATCACGCCCAGCGCCGCCCGGCGCAGTGCGTAGGGGTCCTTCGAGCCGGTCGGCTTCTCGTCGATGGCCCAGAAGCCGACCAGCGTGTCGATCTTGTCGGCCAGCGCCACCGCCACCGAGACCGGCGCGGTGGGCACCCGGTCGTTCGGCCCCTGGGGCTTGTAATGCTCCTCGCAGGCGGCGGCGACCTCCGGGGCCAGCCCCTCGCCTTCAGCATAATACCGGCCCATGAGGCCCTGCAGCTCGGGGAACTCGCCCACCACCTCGGTGAGCAGGTCCGCCTTGGCGATCAGCGCCGCCTCTTCCGCCAAAGCGGGGTCCGCTCCCACCTGCGGCGCGATGACCTTGGCGAGCCGGGCGATGCGATCGATGCGCGCGGCCTGGGTGCCCAGCTTCTCGTGGAAGGTGATGTGCTGGAACTTCGGCATGCGGCTTTCGAGGCCGTTGGCCCGGTCCGTGTCCCAGAAGAACTTGGCGTCCGACAGGCGGGCGCGGATGACCCGCCCGTTGCCGGCGACGATGGCGTCCCCGCCGTCGCGCGCCACGAGGTTCGAGATCAGGATGAAGCGGTTGGCGAGCCGGCCCGTCCTGGGGTCCTTCAGCACGAAGCACTTCTGGTTGGCGCGGATGGTGGCGCGGATCACTTCGTCGGGAATGTCGAGGAAGCGTTCCTCGAACGCGCCCATGAGCACCACCGGCCATTCCACGAGGCCGCAGACCTCCTCCAGCAGGCCCTCGTCCTCCACCAGCTCCAGCCCGGCGGCGAGCGCGAGGTCCTTGGCGTCGTTGAGGATGATGGCCTTGCGGCGGTCGCGGTCGGCCACCACCCTGGCGGCCTCCAGCTTCGCCATCCAGTCGTCGAGCCGCTTCACGGTGAAGGGCTCGGGCGCCATGAAGCGGTGGCCGCGCGTGGTGTTGGAAGAGACGATGCCCTCCACCTCGAAGGTCACCACCTCCGGCTCGT
Organism: Xanthobacter sediminis; assembly: GCF_043195015.1. Taxonomy (NCBI): domain Bacteria; kingdom Pseudomonadati; phylum Pseudomonadota; class Alphaproteobacteria; order Hyphomicrobiales; family Xanthobacteraceae; genus Xanthobacter; species Xanthobacter sediminis. The sequence goes on from NZ_JBAFWH010000003.1 coordinate 236,900, forward strand.
CACCCTCGGCGCCGAAGGTGCAGAGGATGGAGTGGAGCGGGCGCACCCAGCGCAGCGAGCCGGTGCCCCAGCGCATGGATTTCGGCCAGGGGAAACTGCGGATGATGTCCGGGACGATCTCGGCGATCACCTCGGGCGTGGGGCGGCCCTTCTTCTCCACCACGGCGACATAGAAATCGCCCTTCTTGGGGTCGGACTGGACCTTGGCCTCGTCGATGGAGGAAAGCCCCGCGCTCTTGAGGAAGCCGGCGAGCGCGGCCTCGGGGGCGCCGACGCGCGGGCCCTTTTTCTCCTCGCGCTGGTCGGCCTGCTTGCCGGGCAGGCCGTGCACGGCGAGGGCGAGGCGGCGGGGCGTCACGAAGGCTTTCGCGCCTTCGTAGAGAAGGCCCCGGTCCACCAGCGCGTCGGTGACGAGCTTGCGCAGCGTATCCGCCGCCTGGGCCTGCATGCGGGCGGGGATTTCCTCGGAGAAGAGTTCGAGCAGAAGATCAGGCATGGCAGCTTTTCAGGCGATCTCGGCCGTCGTGACGACGGTGGCGAAGCGGTCGGCGAGCTCCGCGAGCGCGGTGCGATGGATGTCGTGCGCGGCAAGGTCCGGCCCGCCCAGCGGGTCCGGCAGGGCGCGGGTGGCGACGGCGTCGCCCGCCACATAGGAGACGTAGCCGAGATCGAGTGCGGCGCGCACCGTGCTGCTCACGCACATGTGGGTCATGAAGCCCACGAAGATCACGCTTTTGCGCCCGGTGGCGGCGAGCCGGGGCTGAAGGTCGGTGCCGGCGAAGGAATTGGGCAGAAGCTTTTCCACCACCCCTTCGCCCGGCGCGGGAATGGCGGGCGCCGCGAAGGCGAAGCCGGGCCCCTTGGGATCGAACGGCCCGCCGGAGCCCTCCGCGCCCTTGTGGGCCACGTGGATCACCGGCGCGCCGGCCGCGCGGGCGGCCTCGAGCAGCCGGCCGATGGCGGCAAGCGCGGCCTCCACCCCCTCGAGCGGCAGGAAGCCGTCCACATATTCGCGCTGGGCGTCGATGACCACCACGGCGCATTCGGAGAGGGCCGGCTTCGCCTGCGGCACGCCGGCGAGCTGGAACAGGGTTTTCGCGCCACTCATGCCGCATTCTCCTTCGTTTCAGCCCCGCCGCCGGCGGTCTTGAGCCAGGCCGCGCCGCAGGCCTTGGCCAGCTCGCGCACGCGCAGGATGTAGCTCTGCCGCTCGGTCACCGAGATGACGCCGCGCGCATCGAGCAGGTTGAAGACATGGGAGGCCTTGATGCACTGGTCATAGGCCGGCAGCGCCATCAGGTGCGTCTCGCCGGCGTCGCCGGCGGCGAGATACTTGTTGCAGGCGCTCTCCGCCATGCGGAACTGCTCCAGCAGCATGTCGGTATCGGCATGCTCGAAATTGTGCCGCGAATATTCCTGCTCGGCCTGGAGGAAGACGTCGCCGTAGGTGGTCTTCTCCGCGCCCTCGCGGCCGTTGAAGTTGAGGTCGTAGACGTTCTCGACCCCCTGCACGTACATGGCGAGGCGCTCCAGGCCGTAGGTCAGCTCGCCCGCCACCGGCGCGCACTCGAAGCCGGCCACTTGCTGGAAGTAGGTGAACTGCGACACCTCCATGCCGTCGCACCAGCATTCCCAGCCGAGACCCCAGGCGCCCAGCGTCGGGCTCTCCCAGTCGTCCTCCACGAAGCGCACGTCATGGAGGGCGAGGTCCACGCCGATGGCGGCCAGCGACTTCAGGTACAGCTCCTGGAGATTGGCCGGCGAGGGCTTCAGGATCACCTGGAACTGGTAATAATGCTGGAGCCGGTTGGGGTTCTCGCCGTAGCGCCCGTCCTTGGGCCGGCGCGAGGGCTGCACATAGGCCGCTTTCCAGGGCTTCGGGCCCAGCGCCCGCAGCGTGGTGGCCGGGTGGAAGGTGCCCGCGCCCACCTCCATGTCGTAGGGCTGGAGGATCACGCAGCCCTGGTCCGCCCAGAAGCGCTGGAGGGTCAGCAGCAGGGCCTGGAAGGAGCGGTCGGGCCGCATGTGGGGCGGAAGGGCGGGATCGATCATCGAAAAGCTCGCGAGAAGACGGGCGAACGGGCGCAGGGCCGGAACCGGCCGTCCGCGCCGCCGCGCGGGCGGACACTAGAGCATTTTCGCGCGCAGTGGATACCGGTTCGCGTGAAGAAAATGCGTGGATTCAGGAATCCCGGGCGATGGCCGGTGGCCGCGCCCCTCCCGAAAAAGCAGGAGCCCCGGCGCGGGGGCGCCGGGGCTCCATGGGGCGGGCTGCGGGATCAGCCGCGGGTGCGGGCGCGCACCATGAAGTCGTCGTAGGTGAACTCGACGATCTGCCACCACAGATAGCCGTTGTTGCGAAACACCTTCACGTCGTCCCAGATCTTCTTGAATTCGGGGTTCTTCGCGGAGATCTCGTCATAGAGCGCGTGGGCGGCCTTGTAGGCGGCGTCCAGCACGTCGTTGGGGTAGCGGCGCAGCTGGGTGCCGGCCTTCACCAGGCTCTGGATGGCGATGGGGTTCTTGGCGTCGTAGCTCGCGAGCATGCTCTCGTTGGCGCGGGCGCAGGCGGCGGTGAGCGCCGCGCGGTAGGCCTTCGGCAGCTTCTCGATCTCATCCAGGTTGAAGAAGAAGTTCAGTGCCGCGCAGCCTTCCCACCAGCCGGGATAGTAATAATACTGTGCCACCTTGTAGAGGCCGAGCTTCTCGTCGTCATAGGGGCCCACCCACTCGGCGGCGTCGATGGTGCCCTTCTCCAGCGCCGGGTAGATGTCGCCGCCGGCGAGCTGCTGCGGCACCACGCCGAGCTTGGCCATCACCTGCCCGCCCATGCCGGCGATGCGCATCTTGAGGCCCTGGAGGTCGGCGACGTTCTTGATTTCCTTGCGGAACCAGCCGCCCATCTGGCCGCCGGTGTTGCCGCCGGGCAGCATGTAGACGCCCTGCTTCTTGTAGAAGTCGTTCAGCAGGGTGAGGCCGTTGCCGAACAGGAACCAGGAGTTCATCTGCCGGGTGTTGAGGGAGAAGGGGATGGCGGTGCCGAGCCCGTAGGTCGGGTCCTTGCCCACATAGTAATAGGAGGCCGAGTGGCACATCTCGACGGTCCGGTTCTGGGTCGCGTCGAGGGCCTGCAGGCCCGGCACGATCTCGCCGGCCGCGAACACCTGGATCTGGAACTTGCCGTCGGTGGCTTCGGCCACGCTCTTCGCCATCAGCTCGGCGGCACCGTAAATGGTGTCGAGCGACTTCGGGAAGGAAGAGGTGCAGCGCCACTTCACTTCCGGCATCGACTGGGCGATGGCCGGCATGGCCACGGCGGTGGAGGCGGCGACGCCGGCACCGGCGGCGGTCAGGAAATCACGGCGTTTCATGCGAGGCGGCTCCCTAGGACGTCTTTCGCGACGCGTCCCGTCACCCTGGCTGTCTCACCTTCGGGTGAGTCACGCGGGGCGAGGCGGCATCAAGGACCTGTCTAGAGCGGCCTTCCGCAAAGGGAAAGTATGTTTGCACCGCAAAAACGGTGTTGGCGCACTCAAAAGTGCGCCAACACCACAAATCGCGGAATAAAATTACTCGCGTTACTCGATGACGATGCGCGGCGCGGCCTTGGCGCCGGTCTCCAGGCGGTCGAGCGCGGCTTTCACGCCCGCCGCCACATGGCGATAGGCCGCCGCCTCCTCTCCCTCGGGATCGGACACCAGCACCGGGAGCCCGGCGTCCGACATCTCGCGGATCCGCATCTTCAGCGGGATCTCACCCAGGAAGGGCACGCCGAGCTTGTCCGCCTCCGCGTGGGCGCCGCCGTGGCCGAAGATGTCCGAGCGCCCGCCGCAATGGGGGCACACGAAATAGGCCATGTTCTCCACCACGCCCAGGATGGGCACGTTCACCTTCTCGAACATGGCGACCCCGCGCCGGGCATCGATGAGGGCGAGGTCCTGCGGGGTGGAGACGATGACGGCGCCGGCGAGGTTCACATTCTGCGCCATGGTGAGCTGGGCGTCGCCGGTGCCGGGGGGCATGTCCACCACCAGCACGTCGAGCGGGCCCCACTTCACGTCGCGCAGCATCTGGGTGATGGCGCTCATCACCATGGGGCCGCGCCAGATCATCGGCGTCTCTTCTTCCACCAGGAAGCCGATGGACATCAGCTTCAGGCCGAAATTCTCGAGGGGGATGATGGTCTTGCCGTCCTCCATCTCCGGCTTCTGGCTGAGGCCGGCGAGGCGGGGCAGGGAGGGGCCGTAGATGTCGGCGTCGAGCAGGCCCACCTTCAGGTCCAGGTCGCGCAGGCCCAGGGCGAGGTTGATGGAGGTGGTGGACTTGCCCACGCCGCCCTTGCCCGAGGCCACCGCGATGATGGCCTTCACCCCGGGCACGGCGGTGCCCCTGGGCGCGGCCGGGGCGTGGGCATGGCCGTGAGCCGGTGCCGGAGCGGGCCGCGCGGCGGCGGGCGCGCGCTCGGCGGTGAGCGCCACCAGGGCCGAGGCCACCCCCGGCACGGCGGCGGCGGCCTTCTCGGCGGCCATGCGCACGTCCTCCCAGGCGCGGGCCTGGGCGGGGTCCACGTTGATGGACAGATAGGCCTTGCCGGAGGTGACCACCACGCCGGCGAGGGCGGGGGAGGCGGAAAGGGGCACGCCTTCCGGCGTCCGCACCTGCTTGAGGGCGGCGCGCACGGCCTCCTCGGTCACCGCGGCGGTTTCGGCTGCGCCGTTGTCGGCCATCTCGTCTCTCCCGCGCCGCAGGCCTGCGCCAGCGCCCGGCAGAAGGGCGCCGAGCGCGCGTGCGGCACTCTGGAACCAATCGAATGTGCTCTTGCTTCGCACGATGCGACCCTTATGCAAAGCCTCACTAATGAGCGTTGCTCAAGCAAAAGGCAATTTGCGCGCCCAGGCTTCGGGCGCAAGCAAGATATTGCATGCCGGCGAGACAAAAGGGGCGTTGTCGCTTCACCCGGCCTCCGCCCCGAGCCGCAGGATGCGGGCGATGTCGGCCTTCAGCTCCGGCAGCAGCTCGGCCTCGAAGAAGGGATTGCGCTTCAGCCAGCCGGTGTTGCGCCAGGAGGGATGGGGCAGGGGATAGAGGATCACCGGCCGGGGCAGTCGCGCGCCCTCGGCCCGCACGTCCCGCCACCCCGCCACCGTCTGCGTGAGGCTGGCGCCCACGAGGTGGGGCAGGCCGAGCCGCCGCAGGTGATAGGCCTGCGCCGGCCGGCCCACCGCCAGCACCAGGCGGAACGGCGGCAAGGCGGCGAACAGGGCGTCGTGCCAGGTGGCCACGCATTCGCGCCGGGGCGGCAGGTCGGCGCCCTTGGCGTCCTGGCCGGGAAAGCAGAAGCCCATGGGGGCGATGGCGATACGCGCCACGTCGTAGAATTCGTCCGCGCTCACGCCCATCCAGGCGCGCAGCCGGTCGCCGGAGGCATCGGTGAAGGGCAGGCCGCTGGCATGCACCCTGGTGCCGGGCGCCTGGCTCGCCACCAGGATGCGCGCGGTGGCGGACACCCGCAGCACCGGGCGCGGCGCCTGGGGCAGCGGCGCCCCGCGCGGCGCCTCCACGCACACCCGGCAGGCGCGGATGCGCGCCACGAGGGCGTCGAGCGTGCTGTCAGACATCGAGCACGAGGCCGTCCTCGGCGAGCAGGAACCGGGCGGCGTCCACCTCGTCCCGCCGCGCCAGCATGTCGGCGCCCATGTGGGTGAGCAGCACGCGGCCGGCCGCAAGCTCCGCCCGGCGGGCGGCGAGGGTGCGGTAGGCCATGTGGCCGGGGGGCGGGTTCTCGAAGGCGGAACACTCGCAGATGAAGAGATCGGCGTCGCGCGCGATGGGGCCGAGGGCGTCGGTCCATTCCGTGTCGCCGGAGAAGGCGAGGGTGCGCGCCCTGTCGGTCAGCCGCAGGGCGGTGGCGGGCGCCCCGGCGGAATGGCGCACCTCGGCGGTGGTCAGGGTCAGCGGGCCGAAGGCGGCGGTGGCGCCGGGCGCCACCTCTTCCACCCGCCACGGGAAGCGCCAGGGGGTCGCGCCCATGCCGGGGAACATGGCCTCCATGAGGGTGTCGAGCCGCGCCCGCGTGCCGGGCGGACCGACGATGAGGAGCGGCCGGCTGCGCGGGCGCGCGATCTGGCCGTCGAGGAGGAGGATGGGCAGGCCGCCGAAATGGTCGCCGTGCAGGTGGCTCAGCACGACCATGTCGAGGCGGGCGGTGTCGATGCCCAGCCGGCCGAGCGCCAGCGGGGCGGTGGCGCCGAAGTCGAGCGCGAGCACGCTCTCGCCGGTTTCCACCACGTAGCAGGTGTTGCTGCGCCCGCCGGAGCAGAAGGCATCGCCGCAGCCGGCTACCGTCAATCGCATCGGGTCACGCTTTCATGCTGGGGCGCTGGGAGACGATGTCGCGCCAGCGCCGGATGTGGGTGAGGCTCTCGGGCACCTCGGCGCGGATGGCGCGCATGAAGTCGACGGCGACGACGGCGGTGATGTCGGCCACCGTGAAGCGCTCGCCCGCCACATAGGCGCGCTCCGCCAGCTCCGTGTCCAGGAATTCGAGGAAGGCGGAGATGCGGGGCCGGTTGGCCTCGCCCCATTCGGGCACCTGGGGCACCTCCATGGCCGCCATGGCGGGGTTGAGGTGGCGCAGCACGGCCATGACCGGCGTGAGCAGCTCCAGCTCCACCCGCCGCTGCCACATCTCCACCAGGGCCTGCTCCAGCGGGCTCCGGCCGAACAGGTTGGGCTCGGGCTGGAGCGCCTCGAAATAGCGGCAGATGGCGATGCTTTCGGCGATGACGGTACCGTCGTCCAGCTCCAGCGCCGGCACCCGCTGGCGCGGGTTGAGGCGGGTGAAGGACTCCGCCTTGTGCTCGAGCTTGCCGAGGTCCACCGGCGCCAGCGGCACCGTAATGCCCTTCTCGCTCAGGAAGATGCGCACCCGGCGCGGGTTCGGGGCGCGGGCGGTGTCGTGGAGCTTCATGGCGTGGCGTCTCCTGGCAGGGGTGTCTCTTGGTTGCGTGTCTTTTGGCCGGGGGTCTCCTGGCTTGGGCTTCTCTTGGCTTGGGTGTCCCTTGGCCGTGGCTTCTCTTGGGCGGGGCGTTGCCCGGCGCCTGCCGAGAGATCACGCCGCGCCTCGGCGCGCAAGGACGGTGCGTGCCCCGCTCCCCCCGCGCGGGCCTCAGCCGGCGCGCGGATGGGCGGCGCGGAAGTCGCGCGGCTGCTGGAACGGCCCGGCCCACAGGCCGCGTCCGGCGGCGCGCGCCTGCGCCTCCTCCGCCGTGTAGCCGTGGCGGCCGTAGGAGACGGCCAGCCCCCGTCGCACCATCTCGGCGCCCAGGTCGATTTCGGTCTCCGCGCCGGGGCCGCGGGCGGTGCAGCGGGCCAGGGCGCGGCCATAGGCGTCGTTCCGCTTCGTCGCGCAGGTGAGGGGACCAAGCCGCGCCAGCTCCGCCAGCGCCGTGCGCGCGGCCGCGCCGCAGGGCCAGGAGATGGTGGCGCCGCCCTCCGCGCGCCCGCAGCTCTGGTGCAGCTCGGGCGCGTCGATCCCTTCGAGGCGGATGCGCCGGCCGTCGAGCTCCAGCGTGTCGCCATCCACCGCCCGCGCGGCGCCGGAAAGCGCGCTTCCGCGTTCCATCCACGCCACCGCCGCCGCCAGCGTGGCGAGGAGCGCAAACGCGAGAGCGGTGTCGAGGATGCGCATGCAGCTCCCGTTCCGGCCGCCGGGCCGGTTGTGGTGGTTGACGGGCGAGCCTGGACGGGGGAGCCTTAACGGTTCGTTAACCGCCTTTCGGCGAGGAAACGGAAGATCCGTTGGAAGGTTCATCCACGGCGGCGGCCGGCCTTTGGCGCCGCCGTCCGGGCCAGGGAGCGGCGGGAAGCGCCACAGGTACGCATGCACGGCTCCGTTCGGTTCCGGGTGACCGACACGCCCGGCTCCGCCGCAGGCGCGGGCGGCGTCGCGCCTGCGCGCGGCCTGGTGCTCGCCGGTGGGCTTGCGCTCGTGGTGGGTCTGGGGGCGGGGAGCTGCGCCTTCGTGTTCGGCGGCATCCTTGCGGGCGTCGTCGCCGGTGGCGCGGCCCTGGCAGCCGGCATCGCTCTCGCCGTTCGGGTGTCGGCCGCGGAACGCGAGCGGGCGCGCCTTGAAGCCCGCCTCGCCGCCGCCGAGGCCGGCCGCGCCAAGGCGGAGGCGGAGAGCCTCGCCAAATCGCGCTTCCTGGCGGAAATGAGCCATGAGTTGCGCACGCCCCTCAACACGGTGATGGGCTTTTCCGAGATGATGGCCGACGAGGTGCTGGGCCCCCACGCCGTGCCGGCCTATGGCGGCTATGCGCGCGATATCCTGTCCTCCGGCCGCCACCTGCTGGCGCTGGCCGACGACCTCCTGGACCTCGCGCGCATCGAGAGCGGCCACCGGGTGTTGCTGGAGACGCCGGTGCACCTGGAGCGGCTCGGGCAGGAGTGCCTCGCCATGCTGCGGCCCGATGCTGCCGCCCGCCGCATCACTCTCGCCCAGGAGGCCGGCGGCACGGTGCGGCTGTGGGGCGACGAGCGCGCGGTGCGGCAGATCGCCCTCAACCTGTTGGCCAATGCGGTGAAATTCACGCCCGCGGGCGGCACGGTGCGGCTCGTCACCGGCCGCGACGAGACCGGCGCGCCCTTCCTGGCGGTGGAGGACACCGGCGCCGGGGTGAGCGAGGGCGAGCTGCCGCTGGAGGAGCTGCGCCACCGCGAGAGCCGGCTCGACGTGACCAGCGGGCGCGGGGCGGGCCTGGGGCTCGCCATCGTGCGCGCGCTGGCGGTGCTGCACGGCGGCGAGCTGACCCTGGTGCGCCGCGCCGGCGGCGGCACCCGCGCCCGCGTCACCTTCCCCGCCGGCCGCGCCCTCGGGACGCCGGCATAGCACAGAGCCTCGGGCAAGCCCGTGGCTTCCCGGCCTGCGCCTTTAAGCAAATGCCGCGGTCACGAATGAGATGAAACCGTCCGATCGTCTCCGGAATGAGGCTTCAGGCTCCGGATCGGCAAGTGAAAGCGCCATCATCCCTTCAAGCGAGGCGAAGATCATCTCCGCCAGCTCGCGCTCCGACATCCCGGGCGCGGGCCTTGGCGTCCCGCCGGCCCGGTGCAGGATCCCTGCCAGCCACTGCGTGTTCTGCGCCACGAGCTGCTTCAATTCAGTGGCGCCGCAGGGCGCCTGGAACGCGGGTGCCCGCACCATGACCAGATACAGGCAGGGGCGACGCCCATCGCCCAGCATCTCCGCGAAAAAGCGCCGCATAGGCTTTCAGCCTCCCGGCCAAATCGCCCAGATCCTCGATCGCCCGCAGGCGAATGGCCTGGTTCTCCCGATACTGCTCGAACGCCTGCTGCGCCAACGCCTCCTTGGAGGAGAAGTGGTGGTAAAGGCTGGGCACCTCGATCTTGAGGAACGCCGCGATCTCGCGCATGCCGAGGCCGCTGAACCCGCGCTGCTGGAACAGGCGGATGGCGGCGCCCAGGATGGCTCCCGCGTCAGCGGGGAAGGGGCCTTGGTCGCTGATGCCATTTGGTTCATTCCACGAAGTCGATGCCGCCGTGGTGCGCGACGAACAGCAGCGTCTCTTCCGGCGCAACCGCCTCGTGTTCATCGCTACGCTGCACCTGCAGCACGTCGCCGGCCCGCATCACCACCTCATTGAAGCGGACGGCGCCGTTCAGGACCAGGATCTGCTCCCTCCCGTGGTGGGCGTGCCGGGGAAAGCGGGCGCCGGCCGCGAACCGGGCGAAATAGCCGCCGTCACCCTCGGCGCCGGCCCAGGTCTGGCTGGTCTGAATGCCCGCGATGCCGGTGTCGGACCAATCGCGATTCTTATGCTGCGCCAGGATCATGGGGTCACTCGATCATTGCGGATGATCGCGAGCTCATTCACGTTCATTAGGTAGTCAGGCGCCGCGTGCCGCAGCCATCGGATCGATCTCGCCGTGGCTGACATGGCCGCGCACGGCTGGCCTTGGCCGCCGTCTTTGCGGATCTCTGCTTTTCGGAAAGAACACCCTCCGCGCCCCGTGGTGCCGGGACAGCGAAGCTGTCACGCGGCGAGAGGCGATGCCGCTTGCTCCTGCGGCGACGGGCGGGCCACCCGTGCGGCCGGTCAGATCGCGCCTTCGGCCCGCCATTCGGCAAGCACGGTGTCGTCGCTCTCCTCCGGCGCATGGCGCGCCGCGAGGGCCCGCAGCTCGGCGGGCGGCAGCAGGCGCGCCAGCGCCCATACCGCCGCGCCGCGCACCAAGGGCGAGGCATCGGCGAGCCGGGCGGCGGCCAAGGGGGCGAAGGCCGGGGCCTCGGCACAGCCGGCGGCATTGCCCATGGCGACGAGCACGTTGCGGATGAAGCGGTCGCGCCCCACCCGCTTGACCGGGCTCTTGGGGAAGCGGGCGCGGAAGGCGTCGTCGTCCAGCGCCACCAGCTCCGCGAGGGGCGGGGCGTCGTTCTCGGCGCGGGCGGCGAGCTTCGCCTCATGGCCCGCCACGGCGAACTTGTTCCAGGGGCAGGCCGCGAGGCAGTCGTCGCAGCCGTAGATGCGGTTGCCCACCAGCGGGCGCAGCGGGCGCGGGATGGGCCCCTTCAGCTCGATGGTGAGGTAGGAGACGCAGCGTCGCGCGTCGATCCGGTAGGGGGCGGGGAAGGCGCCCGTGGGGCAGGCGTCGAGGCAGGCGCGGCAGGAGCCGCAATGGTCGCGCTCGGGCGTGTCGAACGGCAGCTCCAGAGTGGTGGCGATGGCGCCGAGGAACAGCCAGGAGCCGAACGGACGCGAGACGAGGTTGGTGTGCTTGCCCTGCCAGCCGAGCCCCGCCGCCGCCGCCAGCGGCTTCTCCATGAGGGGGGCGGTGTCCACGAACACCTTCACGTCGCCGCCTCCGGCCTCAGCCAGCAGCGCGCGGGCGATGCGCTTCAGCCTGGGCTTGATGACCTCGTGATAATCCTCTCCGCGCGCATAGACCGAGACGGCGCCGGCCGCGCGGTCCGCGAGCGCGGCGCGGGGGTCCTCGCGCGGCCCGTAATTGAGGCCGAGCATCACCACCGCGCGCATGTCGGGCCACAGCGCGAGGGGATCGGCGCGGCGTTCCAGGGTTTCGGCCATCCAGGCCATGTCGCCGTGGGCGCCGTCCTCCACCCATTGGGCAAGGCGCCCGCCCGCGGGCAGGCCGGCGCGCGGATCGGCGATGCCGACGGCGTCGAACCCCTCCGCGCGGGCGAGGTCGAGGATGCGCGCCCTGAGCGCCTCCGGGGTCGGCGGGGGCTTCAGAAATCCAGGTCCGCGTAGGTCTTGGAGGGCGGCATGCCCGGAATGCTCTCGTTCAGCAGGGCGCGGAAGGTGGGGCGCGACTTGATGCGCGCGTACCAGTCCCGCGCGTGCTCGTCCTCGTCCCAGGGCACGTCGCCCAGATAGTCCGCCACCGAGAGGTGGGCGGCGGCGGCGAGGTCCGCCTGGCTCAGCCGCTCGCCGGCGAGCCACTTGCGGGCCTTGGCGAGCCAGCCGATGTATTTCAGGTGGTAGCGCAGATTGGTGCGGGCCATGCGCAGCGCGGTGGCGTCCGGCGGGCCGCCGCCCTGCTGGCGGGTCATGTAGCGCTTGTGGATGCGCTCGCGCACCAAAGGCTCGGTGGATTCCACGTACATCTTCTCGTGGAACCAGCTGGTGAGGCGGCGCACCTCCACCCGCTCGCCGGGGTTTTCCGGCAGCAGGCGATGGTCCGCCAGGGCGAGGCCGCGGGTCTCATCCAGATATTCGGCGATGATGGTGGCGCCGGGCACGGAGGCGCACTGCTCCTCCACGACCACGGGCGTCTCGCCGGCCGGATTGAGGGCGAGGAAGCCCGGCCGGCGCTCCCACACCCGCTCTTCCACGAGCTCCGGTTCCAGCCCGTACTCGGCGAGCAGCAGGCGGACGAAGCGGGAATGGGGGCAGAAGGGATGATGGTGCAGATACATGAGGCTTATTCGCCGGGGCGTTCGAGCGCCGCGCGCTCACCCGGCCCCTTCATGTTTAGGGGCGGATTCTTTCCGATTGGTTCCATTCCGGGATCCGTACGCCGCATTGCGGCAGGGCCGGTGGAAATCTCCGCCCGCATCGTGAACGGAACGCCAAACGGCGGCGGATGCGTGCTGTCCCTCGCGGTCTAGAGCCGGCGGCCGCCCGCCGCAAGGGGTTGCGCTGGGGAATGTTTGTGCATGCGGCAGGGGTCTACCGCTTGCCGATGCCGATGGTGGCAGGCGACGCAGCGTCAGGGGTGGCGCGCGGCGTAATCGGAGCTTAATGGCTCTGCGCCAGCATGGCGCGCGGTCGCGCCGCGCCCTTCCGTCTCCCTCCTTCGGATCGTCCTCTCCAATGACCCTCGGCGACATGTTTGAAGCGCTCGTGCTCGGCCTCGTGGAGGGCCTGACCGAGTTCATCCCCGTCTCCTCCACCGCCCATATCCTGCTGCTCGGGCATTTCATGGGCTTCGAGAGCACGGGGCGCACCTTCGAGGTGCTGATCCAGCTCGGCGCGGTGCTGGCCATCCTCACGGTCTATTTCGAGCGCTTCGTGCGGGTGGCGAAGATGCTGCCTTCCAGCCCCGGAGCGCGGCGGTTCGTCATGGGCGTGGTGCTGGCCTTCCTGCCGGCGGCGGTCATCGGGGCGCTGGCCCATGGCTTCATCAAGAGCGTGCTGTTCGAGACGCCGGTGCTGATCTGCTGCACGCTCATCTTCGGCGGCATCGTGCTGCTGTTCATCGACAAGCTGGTGCCCGAGCCGCGCTACAACAACGCCATGGGCCTGCCCTGGCCGGTGGCGCTGAAGATCGGCTTCTGGCAGTGCCTCGCGATGATCCCCGGCATGTCGCGCTCGGGCTCCACCATCGTGGGCGCCATGTTGATGGGCGTCGACAAGCGCGCGGCGGCGGAATTCTCCTTCTTCCTCGCCCTGCCCACCATGCTCGGGGCCTTCACCTACGACCTTTACAAGAACCGCGCCGCGCTCTCTTTCGATGATGGGCTGCTCATCGTCATCGGCTTCGTGGCGGCCTTCTGCGCGGCGGTGATGGTGGTGCGCTCGCTGCTCGATTTCGTGTCCCGCCATGGCTACAAGCCGTTCGGCTGGTGGCGTATCGCGGTGGGCATCGCCGGGCTGATCGGGCTCGCGCTGGTGGGCTGAGCCCCGCGCCCGCGAAGACCAGGGTTTCGGCCCGCCGGGAGCGCTTCCGGCGGGCTTTTTCGTGCGGCGAATCCGGGCGAAGGCCGGGGCCCTCAGGCGGGCTCCACCTTCAGCACCGTCCCGTCCACGCCCACCACCCGCACGTCGGTGCCGGCCGCCGCGTCGGGCCCGGCGACGCGCCACACCGTGTCGTCGATGCGCACGCGGCCAGTGCCGCCCATGATGGGCTCTTCCAAGGTGAACACGCGGCCCACGAAGGACTGCGCCCGCCGGTTCAGGAACGGCCGGTCGGAAGCCTTGCCGGGCGCGGGCGAGACCTTGCGCCCCACCAGCACCGCCACCACCGCCAGCGCGGCAAAGGCCAGCACCTCCCCCTGCCAGGGCAGGTCCGCCACATAGGAGAGGGCGCCGGTGGCCAGGGCCGCGAGGCCGAGCCACAGCAGGAAGGCGCCGGGCACCGCGATCTCGGCCACCAGCAGCGCGCCGCCGAGCACGAACCAGGCCCATGGCCCGAGGCCGGAGAGGAGGCTCATGACGGCCTCACGCCGCGGGCGGGTTGGCCGGCCCGGTGGGGCGCGACCGGCGGGGCGGGGGCTGGACCTCGGACCCGAAGGCGCTGCGGGCGATCTCGCCGATGCCGGCGAGGGAGGAGATGAGCGCGGTGCCCTCATAGGGCACCAGCACCACCTTCTGGTTCGGCGCGGCGCCCAGGGTCTCGAACGCCTTCACGTATTTTTCGGCGATGTAGTAGTTGAGCGCCGCCGGATCGCCGCTCGCCACCGCGGCGGAAAGCACTTCGGTGGCGCGGGCCTCGGCCTCGGCGAGGCGCTCGCGCGCTTCCGCGTCGCGGAAGGCGGCCTCGCGCCGGCCCTCCGCCTCCAGGATCTGGCTCTGCTTCTGGCCCTCGGCCTTCAGGATCTCGGACTGCCGCATGCCCTCCGCCTCCAGGATGGCGGCGCGCTTCTCGCGCTCGGCCTTCATCTGGCGGGCCATGGCGTTCACGAGGTCGGTAGGGGGCACGATGTCCTTGATCTCGATGCGGTTGATCTTGACGCCCCAGGGAGCGGCCGCCGCATCCACCACCGCCAGCAGCCGCACGTTGATCTCGTCGCGGTGGGAGAGGAGCTGGTCGAGGTCCATGGAGCCCATGACGGTGCGGATGTTGGTCATGGTCAGGGCGAGGATCGCCCGGTCGAGCCGGGCCACCTCATAGGAGGCGCGGGCGGCGTCGAACACCTGGAAGAAGGCGACCCCGTCCACCGAGACGGTGGCGTTGTCCTTGGTGATGACCTCCTGGGTCGGCACGTCCAGCACCTGCTCCATCACGTTCACCTTGTTGCCGATGCGGTCGATGAACGGGACGATGAGGTTGAGGCCGGGGGAGAGGGTCTTGGTGTAGCGGCGGAAGCGCTCCACCGTGTATTCGTAGCCCTGCGGCACGGTCTTCACCCCGGCGAAGACGATGGCGATGGCGAGCACCAAGAGCACGATCACGAACAGGTTCGGGCCGATCTCGATCATGGGGCCTCCTCTGGCTGCCTGCCGCGCCCCTGCCGATGGGGGAGGCGCGCCGGCGGGCGCAGTCGAGCATGGGCCCGCCACGCCCGCAAGAGCGCGATGGCGCAGGCCGGCGGTAATCCGGAATGAGGTCGGGAACGAAGCGCGATCCTCCCGTGTGCGCCGATTCGGACGGGTTTCGTTCGCCCTTGGTGCCGCTGCGGCGTCAGGCGGTGTCCCGAATGGGGACGCGGCGCGGGCCGTGATTCGGGCGCGGTTCGTTCTTGTTTTCTTCTCGTTTGCGCAGGGGCGGTCCCGGAGTGGGACGCGTGGGCGCGATGCCCGGCGGCGCGCCATTCGTTCGGCTCCGGCCTTCGACCGCCGCCGAACGGCTTCGCTCACGCGCCCGCTTCGCGCCCTCAGTCGGGCGAGACCGCGAAGCGCAGCAGCACGGTGCGCTGGATGGGGCTGAAATTATCGTCGGAGATCATGGTGAGCAGGGTCTCGCCGGCCGCGCCGGTGGTGACCGCGAGGCCCTCCATGTTGTCGATCTCGTAGCCGCTGTCGAAGGTGCCGAGCACGGTGCCGGTGAGTACCGCCCCCGGCTTCACCTCGGCGAGGGAAAAGCGGCGCAGCTGCATCAGCACCCCCGTGGCGAGGGAAAAGTGCCGCTCCAGCAGGTACATGTCGCCGTTGGACGCGATCGCGAGGTCGGTGGCGTTGAAGGGCGGGCTCTTGGTGATGGTGAAGCGCCCGGGCTCGGCCCCGCCGATGATGAAGCCCGGCAGGTCCTCGCCCTTGCGCATGCCATCCTCGCCGATGCCGATGAGCGCGCCCTTGAGAGGGCCGGACAGCACGTAGGCGAGGCTTTCGAGGCCGAGGTTGTTGCGCAGGTCCTTCACCATGGGGGCGGGCACGCGGGTGCCGTCCTGCCCCATCGGATCGCGCGGGTAGCGCCAGATCTCGTTCACGTCCTCCATGCCCACGTAAACGGCATCGGGCGCGATGGTGATGGACTCGCTGTCGCCGCGCCCGCGCTGGGCCTGGAGGCGGCCGGCATCGTCCTTGAGGGCGGCGGCGGTCACGTCGGAAAGGCCCACCGGCCGGTCGCCGTCCACGTCGAGGCGGCCGGAGAGGAACACCCCGGCGTCGGTGACGGCGAGGAAGCGGTTGTCCTGCCCCAGGGTGAAGCCGGAAATGCCGCCGAATGCGGGATAGGTGGACTTCAGCACCAGCCCGCCGCGGAAGCTCAGCGGGCCGAAGCGGGTGCCGTCCTCTCCCACCTTGAAGCGGGTGATGGGCGTCGCCGTGACGGTGAGCGCCTCCGGCTGCTCGGGCAGGGCCGTGGGCTTGGAGATGGCGGTGGAGACCAGTTCCACCCCGCCCAGCGCAAGCACGAACGCTCCGGCCACGGCGCAGCCGGCGATCCGCGCGAAGCGGCGGCGGGAGAGGTCCCCCATCAATGCACCCTGCGGCCGCGCGCCGGCGCGGCCGGCTTCTCCGCGAACAGCTCGGCGAGCTTCTCGGTCATCACCCCGCCCAGCTCCTCGGCATCCACGATGGTGACGGCGCGGCGGTAGTAGCGCGTCACGTCATGGCCGATGCCGATGGCGATCAGTTCCACCGGCGAGCGGGTCTCGATCTCCGTGATGATGTGGCGCAGGTGCCGCTCCAGATAGTTGCCGGGGTTCACGGAGAGGGTGGAATCGTCCACCGGCGCGCCGTCGGAGATCATCATCAGGATGCGCCGGGCTTCCGGGCGGGCGAGCAGGCGCTTGTGCGCCCAGTCGAGCGCCTCGCCGTCGATATTCTCCTTCAGCAGCCCCTCGCGCATCATCAGGCCCAGGCTGCGCCGGGCGCGCCGCCAGGGGGCGTCGGCGGCCTTGTAGATGATGTGCCTGAGGTCGTTGAGGCGGCCAGGGGCCGCCGGCTTGCCGGCCGCGAGCCACGCCTCGCGGGACTGGCCGCCCTTCCAGGCGCGGGTGGTGAAGCCGAGCACCTCCACCTTCACCCCGCAGCGTTCCAGGGTGCGGGCGAGGATGTCGGCGCAGGTGGCCGCCACCGTGATGGGCCGGCCCCGCATGGAGCCGGAATTGTCGATGAGCAGCGTCACCACGGTGTCGCGGAAGTCGGTGTCGCGCTCGCGCTTGAAGGAGAGGGCGGCGGTGGGGTCGGTGACCACGCGGGACAGGCGCGCGGGGTCCAGCACGCCCTCCTCCAGGTCGAACTCCCAGGCCCGGTTCTGCTGGGCCAGCAGGCGCCGCTGCAACCGGTTGGCGAGCCGCGCCACCACCCCCTGGAGATTGGAGAGCTGCTTGTCCAGATAGGCGCGCAGGCGGGTGAGTTCCTCCGGGTCGCAGAGGTCCTCGGCGTGCACCTCCTCGTCGAACTTGGTGGTGAAGGCGTGGTATTCCGGCCCGCGGTTGTCGTGTGTCACGGGGGGGCGGGGCTGCCAGGGCTCGGCGGCCTCGTCGCTGTCGCCGGGCTCGGCGCCCTCGGGCATGTCGTCGGGCGGGGCCGCCTCCGCGTCGATCTCGCCGAGGGGGAGCTCCTCCTCGGAGAGCTGGGCCTCGGCGTCGGAGGCGCCCTGCTGGCTCTCGTCCTGCTTGGACTGGCCCTGCTCGGCGCCCTCCTCCTCGGAGCCGCCCTGGTTCTCGTCGTCCTCCTCGTCGCTCTCGGTGTCGAGGGCGGAATCCTCGCCCATGTCGAGGGAGGAGAGGATGTGGCGCGCGATCTCGCCGAACCGCTTCTGGTCGCCGATGGAGGCGAGCATCCGGGTGAGGTCCTTTTCGGCCCGCTGCTCGATATAGGGCCGCCACAGGTCCACCAGCTTCTTCGCGTCGCGCGGGGGCGCCTCGCCGGTGAGGCGCTCGCGCACCAGCAGGGCGAGCGCGTCCTCGATGGGGGCCTCCGAGCGCTCGGTGATGTCGGCGAGGTTGGCGCGGTGGTAGCGGTCCTGGAGCATGGCCGCGATGTTGTGCTTGGTGCCGGGCATCCGGTTGGCGCCGAGCGCCTCCACCCGCGCCTGCTCCACCGCCTCGAACACGGCCCGCGCGGTCTCGCCCGCCGGCAGCATTCGGCGGTGCACGGCGGCATCGTGGCAGGCGAGCTTGAGGGCGAGCGCGTCGGCCTGCCCGCGCACGATGGCGGCGTCATGGGCGGTGAGGCGGCGCGGTGGCTCCGCCAGCCGCACCCGGCCGGCGGCGAGGCCGGGCCGCTCGCTGGTGAACGTCACCTCGAACTCGGCCACCCCCGCGATGGCCTTGAAACAGCCGGTCACCGCCCGCTTGAACGGCTCGACGGACGCTTCCGCTGGCGTCTTTGCGGGGGTGCGGTTGGTGGGGGCCATGGCGCGGCTCTCTATTTAGAGCGCCCTCCGCGCGCAAAGGCTCGCGGAAGCAGCTATAATATATTGATATTACGCATTTTCTTCACGCGAACCGGTGCCCGCTTCGCTTGAAAATGCTCCAGCTCTCGTCACGCGGGGCCGGGCGTCGGCCGCAGGGGCCGGCGCCCGGGGGATGGGCATCCTCAGGAGAGGGCGACGTTCACCGTGCTCTCGGTCAGCTCCTGGCCGAAGCAGCGCTGGAAGAACTCGGCGACCAGGGGCCGCTCCAACTCGTCGCACTTGTTGAGGAAGGTGACCCGCAGCGCGAAGGCGATGTCCTTGAAGATGTCCGCGTTCTCGGCCCAGGTGATGACCGTGCGCGGGCTCATGACGGTGGAGAGGTCGCCGTTGATGAAGGCCTGCCGGGTGAGGTCGGCGAGGCGCACCATGCGGTTCACCGTGTCGCGCCCTTCCTGGTTCTGGAAGTGCTTGGCCTTGGCCAGCACGATGTTCACTTCCTGGTCGTGGGCCAGGTAGTTCAGCGTGGTGACGATGGACCAGCGATCCATCTGCGCCTGGTTGATCTGCTGGGTGCCGTGGTAGAGGCCGGTGGTGTCGCCGAGGCCGATGGTGTTGGCGGTGGCGAACAGCCGGAAGGCGGGGTGGGGACGGATGACCCGGCTCTGGTCGAGCAGGGTGAGCCGGCCGGAGGATTCCAGCACGCGCTGGATGACGAACATCACGTCCGGCCGGCCGGCGTCGTATTCATCGAACACCAAAGCGATGTTGCTCTGGTAGGCCCAGGGCAGGATGCCGTCGCGGAACTCGGTCACCTGCAGCCCGTCCTTCACCACGATCGCATCCTTGCCGATGAGGTCGATGCGCGAGATGTGGCTGTCGAGGTTGATGCGCACGCACGGCCAGTTGAGCCGCGCGGCCACCTGCTCGATGTGGGTGGACTTGCCGGTGCCATGGTAGCCCGTAACCATCACGCGGCGGTTATGGGCGAAGCCGGCGAGGATGGCGAGGGTGGTCGGCCGGTCGAACAGATAGTCGGGGTCGAGGTCCGGCACGTGCTCGTCCGGCTCGGAATAGGCCGGCACCTCCATGTCGATGTCGATGCCGAAGGTCTGGCGCACCGACACTTTCATGTCCGGGGTGGGGCTCAGGGTCTCGGTGCCGCTCATAAGTCCTCCGTGGGCGGGTGCTGTGCGCCCTTCGCGTCTGAAACTCAGCCCGGCAGGCTCGACCGAAGCGGCCTTCCGGGCAATATGAAAAATGTCATCCCCGGCGCGCCGGGGGTCAGCAGAAGCCCGCCTGCTTGAGGTTGGCATAGGCCTGGATGACCGAGCGCAGCCGGTCTTCCGACGAGCGGTCCCCGCCGTTGGCGTCCGGGTGATGCTTCTTTACCAGCTCCTTGTAGCGGGCCTTGATCTCCTCCGCGCCAGCGGACATCTCCAGCCCCATCACCTCGAGCGCCCGGCGCTCGGTGGTGCGGATGGCGCGGCCCTCGGGCTCCTCCGGCGCGTAGCGCGCGCGGAAGGCACCGCCCATCTCGGCGTTGAAGCTGAACGGATCGCGCATGCCATCCTGCTTCATCGCCTCCGCAAAGGGGTGGCCCTTCTCGCCCTGCTGCTCGCCCTTCACGCCCATGCGCCAGGTGGGGCGATGGCCGGTCAGCGCGTCCTTCTGGTAGGCGGAGACGGCATCGTCGGGCATGCCGGCGAAATAGTTGTAGGACTGGTTGTATTCCTTCACGTGGTCGAGGCAGTAGTGCCAATACTGCCCTTCCATGCTCCGCCCTTTCGGCGCGCGGTGGGTCCCCGGCGCGTCGCATCCCGGCCACTGGCAGCACGTCTGCTGCGGCGCGCGCGAGCGGTCGTCGCCGGATTTCACGCGGATGCGGTCGAAGAGCGGGGAGTTCAGCTTCATGGTCGGGCGATTATGAGCGCCGCGCCGCGGCGCGGCAAGGAATGAGCTTGGCTTCGGGACGCAGGGGCAGCGCTCCCCAAAGGGCGCGCGCCGCCAGGATAGGCGGGCCACGATAACGCTTATATAATGCCCGGCGGCCGGCACGCCATCGCGGCGCGGCATTGTGATCGCTTCATTTCAGGCGTTGTTCCAGGCATCGGATTCATCATGTCACAGACCTCCCTTTCCGCCATCCGCGAGACGCTGCAGAGCGGCCTCCAGCCCCTCGTCCTCGACCTCGTGGACGAAAGCCACAAGCACGCCGGCCACATGGGCGTGAGCCACGACCACAAGGGCGCCCACCGCGAGGACGGCGGCGTGACCCACGTGAAGGTGCGCGTGGTGGCGTCCGGCTTCGCCGGCAAGAGCCGCGTGGAGCGCCACCGCATGGTGAACATCCTCCTGGAGGGGGAGATCGCCAAGGGCCTGCACGCCATCTCCATCGACGCCAAGGCTCCGGGGGAGTAAGCCTGCCCCCGCGGACGGCGCCGGGAATGGCGGCGGTTCCGAGGCCAGGACCGGTTCCGCGCCAGCGCGGACCCGCAGGATGAGACACGAGCCGAGATGACCACCGCCGAAGCGCGTGCGCCCGAGGGCGCCCCGGAAGGGGCATTGGTGCTGTTTTCCGGCGGGCAGGATTCCACCACCTGCCTCGCCTATGCGCTGGAGCGCTTCGAGCGGGTGGAGACGGTGGGCTTCGCTTACCGCCAGCGCCATGCGGTGGAGCTGGAGTGCCGCCCCCGCGTGCGCGAGGCGCTCGCCCGCCTCAACCCCGCCTGGCGCGCCCGGCTCGGCGCCGACCACATGGTGGAGCTCGACGCCCTCGGCCGGATCTCCGAAACGGCGCTCACCCGCTCCGTTGCCATCGAGATGGAGGCGGACGGCCTGCCGAACACCTTCGTGCCCGGGCGCAACCTCGTCTTCCTCACCTTTGCGGCGGCGCTGGCCTATCGGCGCGGGCTCCGGCACATCGTCGGTGGCATGTGCGAGACGGATTTCTCCGGCTATCCCGACTGCCGCGACGACACGGTGAAGGCCATGCAGGTGGCGCTCAACCTGGGCATGCAGAGCCGGTTCGTGCTCCACACCCCGCTCATGTGGATCGACAAGGCCGAGACCTGGCGGCTGGCGGAGAGCCTCGGCGGGGCGGCCCTGGTGTCGCTGATCCAGGAGGAGACGCACACCTGCTACCTCGGCGAGCGCGGCGCGCGGCACGAGTGGGGCTATGGCTGCGGCGACTGCCCGGCCTGCCGTCTTCGCGCCGACGGATATGCGCGCTACCGTGCCCAGGCCCACGGCGCCGCCGCGCCGGTGGAGCGATGAGGAGGGGCCCCATGCGCGCCGGTTTCGTTTCCATCGCCGCCGCGATGCTCGCGGCCGGCTGGCTTTCCGCCGGCCCGGCGGCGGCCGCCAGCTTCGATTGCGCCACCGCCAAGGCGGACGATGAAAAGGCGGTGTGCGCCAATTGCGGCCTGCAGCAGCTCGACGTGAAGCTCTCCACCCTCTACGGCGTCATCACCAAGCTGGTGGCCATGGGCCAGCGCGGCGAGATCCAGGATGCGCAGCGGGCGTGGCTCTCGCGCCGCGCCCTGTGCGGGAGCGATGCCGCCTGCGTGCGCCAGGCCTATGAGGGCCGCATCCGCGAGCTGGAGGCGGGCCTTTCCGCCATCTATGCCCGCGGGCCGTTCTGACCCCGTCCCATCCTCGACCCGGCGCGCCTGCGAGCCTTTCATGACCCCGACCCCCGCACCTTCCCGCTTCCACCACGTCGACACCTGGGTGTTCGATCTCGATAATACCCTCTACAGCGCCGACCACGACCTGTGGCCGCAGATCGACGCGCGCATGAAGGCGTACATCTCCGATTTCCTGCGGATCGCGCCCGATGACGCCTTCCGGCTGCAGAAGGACTATTACCGGCGCTACGGCACCTCCCTGCGCGGGCTGATGATCGAGCACCGGATGGACCCGCAGGCCTTCCTCAACGCCGTGCACGACATCGACCTCTCGGGCCTTGCCGCCACCCCCCGGCTCGGCGCGGCGATCGATGCGCTGCCGGGGCGCAAGCTCGTCTACACCAACGGTTCCGAGCGCCACGCCCGCAACGTGCTGGAGAAGCTCGGCATCGACGATCGCTTCAACGCGGTGCACGATATTGTGGCAGCCGAGTTCCACCCCAAGCCCACCGAGGCGGCCTACCGCCGCTTCCTCGACACCCACGGCGTGGAGCCGCGGCGCGCCGCCATGTTCGAGGATCTCGCCCGCAACCTGGAGGTGCCCCATCGGCTGGGCATGGCGACGGTGCTGGTGGTGACGCCCGGCGCCGCGGGCGCCGGCCACCGCGAGGCCTGGGAACTGGAAGGCCGGGAGGCCGCCCACGTGGACGAGGTGACGGACGACCTCGCGTCCTTCCTTGAAGGCCTGGCCTGACATCGCCGCCGGCTCTGCGTCCGCGTGAGGGCCGGCCGGCGCGGGTCCTCGGCATGCGGGCCGACCGTTAGGCCGGAAAAAGCACACTTTATGCGCGCCGCTGCGGTATTTTTCGCCTGTACAGCCACGCGGGGCACGCTACCTTCACGAGGGGCGGCTCCGTGAACGGTGGCTGGAGGGGAACCAGGTGTCCGCAGGGAACAGCGCGGATCGCTTCGCATGGCTCGATCTGGTCTTCACGCCCCTGCTCGCCATCGAGCCGGATGGGCTGACCGTTCGACGCGCCAATGCCCAGGCGGCAGGCCTGTTCGGCCGCGACCCCAAGGAGCGGGGCGTTACCGGGCAGAACCTCACCGGGCGCGACCTCACCGAGCTTCTCGGCGCCTATGCGGCCGGGCGGGTCCGAGGCCTGCTGATGGACGAGGCGCATGACACCGAGGAGATGGTGCTCTATTGCCGCACCCCCATCGGCCTCGCCACCCTGGGCTTCAAGGCCGCTCCCCTGCCCGACGGGCTCGGCTTCCTCGTCACCCTGCGCGATCACGGCACCCGCGGGCCGGCGCCGGGGCGCGGCGGCGCCACCGCCGCGGTGGTCGATTTCCACACCATGCTCGAGGACATCGTACGCTCGCTGCCGGTGGGGGTGGAGATCTACGACCGCAACATGCGGGAGCTTTTCTGCAACGCCATGTCGGACCACCTGCTGGGCTACGACTACCGCGGCGCGGCGCCCCACCACGACGACTGGTGGGAGAAGGGCTTTCCCGATGACGCCGTGCGCGCCCAGGTGATCGCAGACTGGCGCGCGCGCATCGAGCGGGTGCGGGCCGACCCGCAGGTGGTGGAGCAGGTGGAGTGGGAGGTGGCCTGTCGCGACGGCCTCACGCGCACGCTCCAGTTCCGCTTCCGCTTCATCGGCGACACCTACATCGTCGTCTATTGGGATGTGTCGGAGCGCCGCCGGCTGGAGGAGGAGCTGCGGCACCTCGCCGTCACCGACGAGCTGACCGGCCTGTGCAACCGCAGGCGCTTCTTCGAGGAGGCGGACCGCGCCTTCCGCATCGCCGTCGCCACGGAATCCGACCTCTCGGTGCTGATGCTCGACCTCGATCATTTCAAATCCGTCAATGACGGCTTCGGCCATGCCGCGGGCGATGCCGTGCTGCGCGAGGTGGCGGCGCGCCTCACGGACTCCCTGCGCTCACGCGACCTGCCGGCGCGCATGGGTGGGGAGGAGTTCGCGGTCCTGTTGCCCCACACCGATGCCTTCGGAGCGGCGCAGGTGGCGCAGAACCTTCTCGGCTCTCTCTCCGACCGCCCGGTGGCGGTGGGCGAGGCCGCGCTCGACGTGCGGGCGAGCATCGGCGTGTCCTTCCTGATGGACGGGGACCGTGGCATCGAAGCCATCATCGAGCGGGCGGATCACGGGCTCTATGCCGCCAAGGGCGGTGGGCGCAACCGCATGGTGGTGTTCCCCGCCCGCGCGCCGGCGGACGAGGGCGCCGCCGCCGATGACTGAGGCTCGGGTACGGCCCCTCACGGCGGGCGAAGTGGAAATCGCCCTGGAATGGGCCGCCCGCGAGGGCTGGAATCCCGGCCTTGCCGATGCCGCCGCGTTCCACGCCCAGGACGAGGGGGGCTTCCTGGGCCTGTTCCTGGCGGGCGAGCTGGCAGCGACCCTGTCCGCCGTGCGCTATGCGGGCGGCTTCGGCTTTATGGGCTTTTATATCTGCCGGCCCGACCTGCGCGGCCGGGGGCTCGGCCTCGCCCTGTGGTGGGCGGGGCTGGCGCGGCTTGATGGCTTGACCGTGGGGCTCGACGGCGTGGTGGCGCAGCAGGCCAATTACGCCGCCTGCGGCTTCGTGCTTGCCCACCGCAACATCCGCTACGGCGGCCGCGCGCGGCCCGTGGGTGCGGACGATCCGCGCATCCATGATCCGCGCATCATGGCGCCGGGGCCGGACCTGCTGGCGCGGGTGGCGGCCTGCGATGAAGCCCATTTCGGCTTCTCGCGCCCCGCCTTCCTCGCCCGCTGGCTGCATCCGCCCGGCGGCGTGGCGCGGGTGCTGGTGGAGGACGGGGCCGTCACCGGCTACGGCGTGGCGCGGCGATGCCGCGAGGGCTTCAAGATCGGCCCCCTGTTTGCCGCCGCGCCGGGCGACGCGCGGGCCCTGCTGACGGCGCTGGCGCCGGTCGCCGGCGCGGAGCCCCTCTATCTCGACGTGCCCGAGCCCAATGCGGAGGCGCGGGGCCTGGCGGAGGCGGCGGGCCTTGCCCCCGTGTTCGAGACCGCGCGCATGTATCGCGGGCCGGCGCCGCGCCTGCCGCTGGCGCGCATCTTCGGCATCACCAGCTTCGAGCTGGGCTGAGCCCGCCCGCCGCCTGCGGCCGGCCGCAGGCCCCGACTGCGTCATTTTGACCATTTCGGCCGGGTCGAGACACCTGCGATGGACAAAATGTCCACACGCGTGCCGATGTGTGCACCACGGATATCCTTTGATTCCAGCTCTTTGCCGCGTCCCTGTTCACGGCGCGCGCTTGGCCTCCGGCTTGCTATTCCTCATCCGCCCGCACCACGGCGCGGGCCGGCGAAACGCCAGAACAAGAACACGCCAGGAGGAAGAATGTCCGTCACCACCCTCGCCCCACCGCCATTCCTCAGCCGCGAGCGCACCGTCGCGGGCGCCGGCTTCAACCGGTGGCTGGTGCCGCCGGCGGCCCTTGCCATCCATCTGTGCATCGGCATGGCCTATGGCTTCAGCGTGTTCTGGCTGCCGCTCTCGCGTGCCGTCGGCATCACCGCGCCGGTCGCGTGCCCGGCCGACATGGGCTTCATCGCCGGCCTGTTCGCCACCTCCTGCGACTGGCAGATCTCCCAGCTCGGCTGGATGTACACCCTCTTTTTCGTGCTGCTCGGCTCCTCGGCCGCGGTCTGGGGCGGCTGGCTGGAGCATGCCGGGCCGCGCAAGGCGGGCCTCGTCTCGGCCTTCTGCTGGTGCGGCGGTCTCGTCATCTCCGCGCTCGGCGTCTACCTGCACCAGATCTGGATGCTGTGGCTCGGCTCCGGCGTCATCGGCGGCATCGGGCTCGGGCTCGGCTACATCTCGCCGGTCTCCACCCTCATCAAGTGGTTCCCGGACCGGCGCGGCATGGCCACGGGCATGGCCATTATGGGCTTCGGCGGCGGCGCCATGATCGGCGCGCCGCTGGCCAACATGCTGATGCAGCATTTCGCCACCCCCACCTCGGTGGGCGTGTGGCAGACCTTCCTCGCCATGGCCGCCATCTACTTCGTGTTCATGGTGGCCGGCGCGCTCGGCTACCGCGTCCCGCGCGAGGGCTGGAAGCCGGCCGGCTGGACCCCCCCGGCCGCCAGCGCCAACGCCATGGTCACCCACCGCCACGTGCACCTGAACGTGGCCTGGAAGACCCCGCAGTTCTGGCTGCTGTGGGCGGTGCTGTGCCTCAACGTTTCCGCCGGCATCGGCGTCATCGGCATGGCCTCGCCCATGCTGCAGGAAGTGTTCGGCGGGCGGCTCATCGGCCTCGACCTCACCTTCTCCGAGCTCGACGCCGGGCAGAAGGCGCAGATCGCGGCCATCGCCGCCGGCTTCACCGGGCTGCTCTCTTTGTGCAACATCGGCGGGCGCTTCGGCTGGGCTTCCTTCTCCGACCGGCTGGGCCGCAAGATGACCTACGCGGTCTTCTTCGTGCTGGGCTTCGCGCTCTACGCGCTGGTGCCCACCACCGCCCACATGGGCTCGGTGGTGCTGTTCGTGCTGGCTTTCTGCATCATCCTGTCCATGTACGGCGGCGGCTTCGCCACCATCCCGGCCTATCTCGCGGACATCTTCGGCACCCACATGGTGGGCGCCATCCATGGCCGCCTGCTCACCGCCTGGGCCACCGCCGGCGTGCTCGGCCCGGTGCTGGTGAACTACCTGCGCGAATACCAGATCGCCTCCGGCATCCCCCGCTTCGCGGCCTATGACCAGACCATGTACATCCTGGCCGGGCTCCTGGTGCTGGGCTTCATCGCCAACCTGCTGGTGCGGCCCCTCGCCGAGCACCTCTACATGACCGACGACGAGCTGAAGAAGGCCGGCAAGCTCGCCGCCCAGAAGAAGGAAGAAGAAGTCCACGCCGACTTCGAGGATTTCGAGGAAGAGGCGAAGGACGGCATTTCCGCCGCGGGCCGCGGCTCCACCCCGGTGGCGCAGGGCGCGACCCCCGTGGCGCTGGTGGCGGTGGCCTGGCTCGCCGTGGGCCTGCCCCTCGTCTGGGGCGTGTGGATCACCCTCCAGAAGGCGGTGATCCTCTTCCACTGATCCGTCCACCGGGAAGGGCGGGGGCCGGTCGCGCGCCGGTCCCCGCCATTCATTTGATCGCCGCAGCGATTTGAGCGATTGATAAGCCTGATGACGAACGGGCCGCGCGGGCTTGCCCGCCTGAGAAGCCCGGCGGCATCGGGGAGGAAGCCCGGCGCCCGGCGCCGCGCTTCGGGCATGGCCCCCGCCGCCCGGCCGGCGCGGGCCGGGAAACTGCGGCCGACCCATGAGCATGACCAGCCCCGCTCCGGCGGAGAGCGCCACCGACGGCACCTTCAGCCCCCATCTTTCGGAATCCGCCGTGCTGGTGGTGGACGACGAGCCCGGCATGCGCAACTTCCTCACCCGCATGCTCGGCCCCCGCTGCCGGCAGGTGGCGGAAGCCTCCGACGTGGCCGGCGCCGCCCGCCTGCTGGAGGCGACCCCCTTCGACCTCATCATCCTCGACAACATCATGGCCGCCCGCTCCGGGCTCGACTGGCTGAAGGAGCTGCGCGCCACCGGCTTCTACGGCGAGGTGATCCTCATCACCGCCTTCGCCGACCTGGAGACCGCCATCGAGGCGCTGCGGGCCGGGGCGGCGGATTTCGTGCTGAAGCCGTTCCGGTCCAGCCAGATCCTCAACGCCATCGCCCGCTGCCTGGAGCGCGGGCGCCTGTTCCGCGAGAATTTCGTGCTCCGGCGCGAGCTTTCCGCCCTGCCGCGCGCCGCCGGGCCCTCGCCGCTGGTGGGCGAATCCCTCTCCATCCGCGCCGTGCGCGACATGGTGGCCCGCGTCGCGCCCATGCCCACCACCGTGCTGGTGACGGGCGAGAGCGGCACCGGCAAGGAGGTGACCGCCCGCGCCCTCCACACGGCCTCGCCCCGCGCCCAGAAGCCGTTCGTGCCGGTGAACTGCGCCGCCATCGCCCCCGACATCATCGAGAGCGAGCTGTTCGGCCACCTGAAGGGGGCCTTTACCGGCGCCGCCTCTTCCCGCGAGGGGCTGTTCTTCTATGCCCAGGGCGGCACGCTGTTCCTCGACGAGGTGGGGGAGCTGCCGCCCGGCCTCCAGGCCAAGCTGCTGCGCGTGATCGAGGACAAGAAGGTGCGCCCGGTGGGGGCCGAGCGCGAGGTGCCGGTGGACGTGCGCCTGGTGGCCGCCACCAATTGCGACCTGAAGGAGATGGTGGCCTCCGGTCGGTTCCGGCAGGATCTCTACTGGCGCCTCGACGTGGTGAACATCCACCTCGCCCCCCTGCGCGAGCGGGCGGCCGATGTGGCGCCCCTGGCCCGCCTGTTCATGGCCGAGCTTTCCGCCACCCTGGGCGTGCCGCCGCTGGAACTCTCCGAGGGCGTGCTGCGCGCGCTCGCCCGCTACCCCTGGCCTGGCAACGTGCGCGAGCTGCGCAACGTGATCGAGCGCGCGCTCATCCTGAGCGATTTCCCGCGCGACGTGGTGCCCGCCGCCGACGGGGAGGGCGAGGAGGCGCATTCCCAGGCGCTGGAGGCGGTGGAGAAGCACCACATGCTCAAGGTACTCTCCGAGGCCGGCGGCAACAGGGCGGAAGCCGCGCGCCGGCTCGGCGTCTCCCGCAAGACCCTCGACCGTAAGCTGAAGGCCTGGCATGGGTGAGGGCGGCGCCGAAGCCGCGCCCCGCCGGTCCGGGGTGCTCGGGCGCCTCGGCTCGGTGCGCATGCGCCTGCTCGCCATCGCGCTCTTGCCCACCCTCATCATCCTGCCCCTGGTGCTGCTGCTGGCGGTGGGCTGGTGGACCCGCCAGTTCGACCGCCTGCTCATCTCCAAGGTGCAGGGCGACCTCACCATCGCCCGCCAGTATCTCGACCGCCTGATGGAGCGCTCGGACGAGACGCTGCACGCGCTCGGCGATTCGGTGGCGTTCGAGAGGGTGGCCCAAGGCGGGGACCGGGCGGCGCTGGCGGCCTTCCTCGCCGCGCGTCGCGCCGCGCTGGGGTTGGACTTCCTCTATGTGCTCGACGCCTCCGGGGCGCTGGTGGCCGCCTCGCCCCCCGGCGCGGGGCCGGATGCCGGCGCCATCGCCGCCATGCCGGTGGTGGAACGCGCGCTGGCGGGGCGGGCGGGCTCCTCCATCGACGTATTCGGGCCCGAGGCGCTCGGGCGCATCTCGCCGGAGCTGGAGGCGCGCGCCCGCGTGGACCTCGTGCCCACCCCTGGCGCCGTGCCCACGGCACGCACCCAGGAGGGGCGCGGCATGGTGGTGCAGTCGGCCGCGCCGGTGCGGCTCGCCGGCGGCGCGGAGGGCGCGTTCGACGGCGCCTTGGTGGGCGGGGTGCTGCTGAACCGCAACCTCGACTTCATCGACACCATCAACGAGCTGGTCTACGGCCGCGGCGCCCTGCCCGCCGGCAGCGAGGGCACGGCCACCCTGTTCCTCGACGACGTGCGCATCTCCACCAACGTGCGCCTGTTCGAGGGCAAAAGGGCGCTCGGCACCCGCGTTTCGGGTGAGGTGCGCGGGGCGGTGCTGGGAGAGGGGCGGGTGTGGCTCGACCGCGCCTTCGTGGTGAACGACTGGTACATCTCCGCCTACGAGCCCATCCTCGATTCCGCGGGGCACCGGGTGGGCATGCTCTACGTGGGCTTCCTGGAGGCGCCCTTCCTGGCGCTGAAGCGCGCCATCCTCATCGCCGTGGGGGTGGGCTTCGTGCTGGTGGCGGCGGTCACCATCCCCGTGCTGCTGCGCTGGGCGGCGGCCATCTTCCGGCCGCTGGAAGCCATGAACGCCACCATCTCCAGGGTGGAGGAGGGGGACCTTTCCGCCCGCACCGGCCTGTCCGGCCCCGATGACGAGATCGGCCGCCTCGCCCACCATCTCGATGCCATGCTGGACCTGCTGCGCCAGCGCGACGCCCAGCTGCGCCACTGGGCCGACGCGCTCGACGCCCGCGTGGCCGAGCGCACCCGCGAGCTGGAGCAGGCCAATGCCGGGCTCGCCGCTGCCCAGAAGCAGCTCGTGATGAGCGGCAAGCTTGCCGCCATCGGCGAGATCACGGCCGGCATCGCCCACGAGATCAACAATCCGGTGGCGGTCATCCAGGGCAACCTCGATGTGGCGCGCGAGCTGCTGGGCCGGGCGGCAGCACCCGTCCGCACCGAGTTCAACCTCATCGACCAGCAGGTGCACCGCATCAATGTCATCGTCTCGAAGCTGCTCCAGTTCGCCCGGCCCGGCGAGTTCGCCGGCGCCTTGGAGCCGGTGGCGCCGGCCGAGGTGATCGGCGACAGCCTGCTGCTGGTGCAGCATCTCGTCTCCCGCGCCGAGATCGCCGTGGAGCGGCGGGAGGCGGCTGAGGGCTTCGTGTTCATGAACCGGGTGGAGCTGCAGCAGGTGCTCATCAACCTGATGGTGAACGCGGTGCACGCCATGCCCGCCGGCGGCACCCTCGCCATCGAGAGCCGCGACGAGGCCCGCGACGGGCGCCCCGGCGTCGCCCTGGCGGTGCGCGACACCGGCCGCGGCATCCCGGCCGGGCATCTGGCGCGGGTGTTCGACCCCTTCTTCACCACCAAGGGCCAGGGCGGCACCGGGCTCGGCCTGTCCATCAGCTACACCCTGGTGGAGCGGGCCGGCGGCGCCATGGGGGTGGAAAGCACCGAGGGCGCCGGCAGCGTCTTCACCGTGTGGCTGCCGAGGGTGGATACAGAAACATGAGACCATGATTCCGGCCGGGTGCGATCTTGAGAACGCCAAAGTGCTGCTCCAGCTTCCGCGGCGACCACGAGGGAGACGCGCTTGACCTATGGACTGATCGGCGGAACCGGCCTCGGCCTCTTCCTGGGCGGCCCGCTCGGGGCGCTGCTGGGCGCCCTGGCGGGGCACGCGCTGGACCGGCTGCTGCTCGCCCCGGCGCCGAAGCCGGCGGCCTTCTCGGTGGCGCTCATCGCCCTCTCCGCCAAGATGGCCAAGGCCGACGGCGTGGTGGTGCCGGCCGAGGTCCAGGCGTTCCGCGAGGTGTTCGACATTCCGCCCGAGGATTTCGACGCCGTCTCCCGGCTCTACAATCTCGCCAAGGCCGATGTCGCCGGCTACGAGAGCTACGCCCGCCAGGTGGCGGAGCTGTTCGCCGACGACCCCGACACCCGCGAGGACCTCATGGACGCCCTGTTCCACGTGGCAAAGGCGGACCACGCCCTGCACCCGCGCGAGCTCGCCTTCTTGGAGGAGGTGGGGCGCATCCTGGGCTTCGCCGGCACAGCCTATGCCCGCATCGAATCGCGGCACGTGCGCCGGGCGGACGACCCTTATGCGGTGCTCGACCTTTCGCCCGATGCCTCCGACACCGAGGTGAAGCAGCGCTGGCGCGCCCTGGTCGTCACCCACCACCCCGACCGCATCCAGGCCCGCGGCCTGCCGCCGGCGGCGGTGAAGCTCGCCAACGACCGGGTGGCGGCGCTGAACGCCGCCTACGGGCGCATCGCGGAGCTGCGCGACCTCAAGTGAGCGACCTCCCGTGAACGACCTGCCCGCCTTCGCGCCCGACAGCGCTCTCGTCACCGCCCTCGTGCCCTCGCCCAATTTCGGGGCGCGGCGCCTGGGTGTCGACATGCTGGTGCTGCACTACACCGGCATGGACACCGCCGAGGCCGCCATCGACCTGCTGCGCCGGCCCGAGGCGGAGGTCTCCGCCCATTACGTGGTGCTGGAGGACGGCGGCATCCTCCAGATGGTGCCGGAGGCCGCGCGCGCGTGGCATGCCGGCCGCTCCGCGTGGGAGGGGATCACCGACACCAACTCGCGCTCCATCGGCATCGAGATCGTCAATCCCGGCCATTCCGGCGGCCTGCCGCCCTATCCGCCGGCGCAGGTCGCTGCGGTCGCGGCGCTGAGCGCGGACATCGTGGCGCGCCACCGCATCCGCGCCGACCGGGTGCTCGCGCATTCGGATGTCGCACCCGCGCGCAAGGACGATCCGGGCGAGCACTTCCCCTGGGAAGCGCTCCACGCCGCCGGGGTCGGGCACCTGGTGCCGGAGGCCCCCGCCGCGGGTGGGCGCTTCCTGATGCCGGGCGACGGCGGCCCGCCAGTGGAGGCGCTGCAGGCGCTGCTCGCCCTCTACGGCTATGACATCGCGGTGACCGGCAGCTACGACCTGGAGACCGAGCAGGTGGTGCGCGCCTTCCAGCGCCACTTCCGCCGCGCGCGGGTGGACGGGGTGGCGGACGCCTCCACCATCACCACCCTGCACCGGCTGGTATCATCCCGCCCCGCCGGGGCGTGAGGCCGAACGCCCGTGAGCTGTCCTCACGGGCTCTGGTCGAGCCCGCGCGGCGCTTGAGCGCAACCCGGCCGGCGCCGGTGGCATGAGGCCGCGCTCAGGCGAGGCCGATGCGCAGGAGGTCGTGGATGTGCAGCGCGCCCACCGGCCGGCCCTCCTCCGCCACCAGCAGCGAGGTGATCTGCCGGCTGTTCATGATGTGGAGCGCCTCGGAGGCGAGCTGGTCGGGCCGCACGGTCTTGGGGGTGGAGGTCATCACCGCCTCCACCGGGCGGGCGACGAGGTCGTTGCCCATGTGACGGCGCAGGTCGCCGTCGGTGATGATGCCGGTGAGCCGGCCGTCCCCGTCGACCACGCCCACGCAGCCGAGGCCCTTGCCGCTCATCTCCACCAGGGCCGTGCCCATGGCCGTGCCCGCCGGTACCAGGGGCAGCGCATCAGCGCCGCGCATCACGTCACGCACGAAGGAAAGGCTGGCGCCCAGCTTGCCGCCGGGGTGGAACGCGCGGAACTGGAGGGCGGTGAAGCCGCGGCTTTCCAGCAGCGCCACCGCGATGGCGTCGCCCAGCGCCAGCTGCATCACCGTCGAGGTGGTGGGCGCGAGGCCCAGCGGGCAGGCCTCGGCCGCCTGCGGCAGCTCCAGCACCAGCGAGGCGGTGCGCCCCAGCGTGCTCTCGCCATGTGCGGTGAAGGCAATCAGCGGCGCGTCGAAGCGCCGGGAGTAGGTCACGAGGTCGCGCAGCTCCGCCGTTTCGCCCGACCATGACAGGGCGATGATGACATCGTCGGCGGTGATCATGCCGAGGTCGCCGTGGCTGGCCTCGGCCGGGTGCACGTAATAGGCGGGGGTGCCGGTGGAGGAGAGGGTGGCGGCGATCTTGCGGGCGACATGGCCGCTCTTGCCCATGCCGGTCACCACCACGCGCCCGCGCGCGGAGCGGATGGTCTCCACCGCCTGCGCGAAGGCCGGCGCCAGCGGTCCCTCCAGGGCCGCGATCAGCGCGCCGAGGCCGTTGCGCTCGGCCTCCACGGTGGCGATGGCGGAGGCGACGGCGGAGACGACGGTTTCTGGCCGCGGCTCCAGGGCGGCGGCGCCCGCCGAGGTCGTTTGCGATGTGGTCATGGCGCACTCATAGCATCGATTGCGGCGGGCGGGGAACGCGGCCGCCCACGGCCCATGCCGTCCCGGCCCCGGTCTTCGGCCGGCTCCGGTTCGGTTTCTTTCAAGCCGCGCGGGTTTGCCCGAAGGCCTTCGGCCTCATGCGCCGTGCTTCTCCAGGAAGGCTTCCACCGGCAGCGCGCGGAAATCGGCGAGCGCGGCGTGGAGCGCCTCATGGCTCCAGTCCCACCACGCGAGCGCCTGGAGGCGCGCGGCGATGTCGTCCGGAAAGCGCCATTTGACGATCCGCGCGGGCACGCCGGCGACGATGGCATAGGCCGGCACGTCCTTGCTCACCACCGCGCCGGCCGCCACCACCGCCCCGGTGCCGATGCCGCGCCCGGCGAGCACGATGGCGCCATGGCCGATCCACACATCATGGCCGATGGTGAGCCGCTGCGCCCGGCGCCAGGCGAAGAACTCCTCCTCGTCCGCCTCGCCCGGAAAATAGGCGGAAGCGCGATAGGTGAAGTGGGCCTGGGTGGCGCGCCAGGTGGGGTGATTGCCGGGGTTGAGCCGCGTCATGGCGGCGATGGAGCAGAACTTGCCGATGGTGGCGGAGGCGATGTCCGCGTCGTTCACCACGTAGGAATAGTCTCCCATCTCCACGTCGAGCAGCTTGGTGCGCGCGCCCACTTCCGTGTAGCGGCCGAGGCGGGACGAGCGCACCTCGGCGCTGGGATCGATGAGGGGCTCGGGTCCGAGCCGCTTCATCACCGCGCCCCCGCGCCGAGGGGGAAGCGCCGCGCGAGGCGGAAGCGCGCGCCCGGCTCCGGCTGCACGTAGAGGCCCACGTCCGCGATCCGCACCGGGGTCTCGGCGCCGCTCGCCGCGAACGCGGCGGAAAGGGCGTTGAGCGCATGGGGGCGCACCGCCTCGTCCAGCGGGCCGGTGAGGGTCATGTGGAAGCGGAACTCCTCGTGGACATAGGGGTAGCCATAGCGGTCGAGGTAGTCGCGCTGGCGGGCCGAGAGCTGGTCCGGCCGGCGGCGGGTGATCTCGTCCGGCGTGAGCGGCGCGCGCAGGGGATCGAGATCGCTCACCGCGCAGCGGGCGAGGTCCTCCAGCATCGGCACCGGCACCGGCGGCACCAGGGCCACGAAGGCGCCGATGGCCCGCACCGCCAGCGGCGGCAGCTCGAACGGGTGGTGGGCCGCTGCGAAGGCGCGCGCCATGGTGTCGAGGTCGGCGTCGGTGCGCCCCTCCGCCAGACGAAACGGTGCCTTGAGCGTGCCGTGGAAGCCATAGCGGCGCGGCTCGGCGGTGAGAATGTGCCACTTCTCCGCATCGAACCCGGCGATGTCGGGCACGCCGAGGCTATCGCCGGCCTCGGCGCCGGTGTCCGCGTCATAGCCGATGATGCGGGAGCCGAAGCGCCACAGGGCGCTTTCGGCGGGGGGGGCGAGATAGAGCGCGTAGCGGGGCGCCATGGCCGTCTCAGCCCGCGAGGAAGGGGTTCTGGGCGCGCTCGTCGCCGATGCTGGTCAGCGGCCCGTGCCCCGGCAGGCACACCATTTCGTCCCCCAGCGTCAGCATCTTGCCGGTGATGCCGGCGATGAGCTGGGCGTGGTCGCCATAGGGGAAGTCGGTGCGCCCCACCGAGCCGCGGAACAGGGTGTCGCCGACGATGGCGATGTTCTGGCCCTTCAGCACGTAGACGAGATGGCCGGGCGTGTGGCCGGGCACGTGGAGGATGTCGACCTCCAGCGCGCCGATGGCGAGCGGGGTGCCCTCGTCCAGGTAGCGGTCGGGGGTCAGCGCGCGGCCGCCGCCGGCAAAGCCGTACTGGGCGGCCATGGCGGGCAGGCCATCCAGGAGGAACTGGTCGGCCGGGTGGGGACCTTCCACCGGCACCTTGAGGCGCTCGGCCAGCTCGGCGGCGCCGGAGGCGTGGTCCACATGGCCGTGGGTGAGCAGGATCTTGCCGATCTTCGCGCCGGTCTCCGCGATGGCGGCCTCGATGCGATCGAGGTCGCCACCGGGATCGATCACCGCCCCTTCCATGGTGGCCGTGCACCAGACGATGGAACAGTTCTGCTGGAAGGGGGTGACCGGGACGATGGCGATCTGGACGGGCTGCATGGGGCCTCCGCGCTCTGGCGTGCCCCCTCATACCCGCATTCCCCGCCCGGCGCACCCTCACCGGGCGCCGGGACGAAAGCCGATCTCGCCGTTCACCGCGTCGAACAGCACCTGATAGTGGCGGAACACGAGCCCGCCCGCGTTGAAGCCCTTCACCGTGCCGTGGGGCGGCGCGTAGCGGTAGCGGTCGATCCAGGCGCGCCGCCCGGCGGTGACGGTCAGGGACATGACGCCCGGCACCTGCGTGGTCACGCGCGCGCCGGGCGGCACCGGCCGGTGGAGCTGCGCGGCGGGAAGGCCCGGCGTCTCGAAGCTGCCGGCGCCGGCGCCGGTGTCGAACACGGTGGCCTCGCAGCCCGGCGCGCCGCCGTCCACGGAGAAGCACGTGCGGATGCTCTTGGTGTTCCAGGCCTTGAGCCCGGTCGGTTGCCGGTGCGGCGGCGCAGGTGCGGCGAAGGCGGTCCGCGCGAAGCCTGCCGCATTCTCGGGCGTGAGGCCCACCACGAGGCGTGGCCGCACATGCGGGTCGGCGAGGTCGTTGGCTTCCACGATGAAGCCGGAGCCGAGATTGCCGCCGAGCTGCGCCAGCGGGTTGAACACCGGCAGGGCGCTGTAGGCGGCGCCCATCACCCCCATTTCCGTGGGGTGCCAGCCGGGACAGCGCGGCACCTCGGGCTTGCAGGTGATGGAGCGCACCACGTGGATGGCGATGGGCTGGGGCGTCGCCACCCCCGGCGCGGAGCCGGGGAAGGCGACGACCGCATAGCCGAGCACGCCCTTCAGCACGTTGCCGCTGGTGTAGGAATAGGTGAGGGGGATGTCGGTGATCCGCACCTGCGGCCCCACCGCCTCGGCGCGGATGCGCAGGCCCGTGGAGCCGGTGTCGAGCAGCACGTCGCCCGCCGGGCCGCCGCCCACCTCGACCGTCACGAAATTGGCGAAGCCGCTGTCGCCGGGGCGCGGCTTCAGCGGGATGGCGGCGGTCTGCGGCGCCGCCTCCTGCGCGCGGGCGGGGGCAGGGGCGAATGCGGCCGGGAGCAGGGCGGCGAAGGCCGTGGCGAAGGCGGCAAAGACGGGGTGACGCATGCTCTCTCCCGCTTTCCGTCTGGGCACGCGGGCCCCTTCCGGCGGCCCCGTCATTCCTGATGCCCCGCGCCGTCAAGCGGCGGCATGTGCCGGCAGCGACGACGTCGCCTGTTGTGATCCGCGCGGCCGGCGGGGTCCCTCTGTCCTGGGCCCGCGCGGCGCCGCGAGATCGGCCTGAAGGCGCTTTCGCATCCTCAGGCGCCCGCGTGATCCGCCGGAGGCGGCGCGCCGGCGCCGCTCAGTCGTGGTCGCCGTGGTTGCGGCGGATGCGCCGCACCACCCACCACACCGCCATCACCGTCACCGGCACCGCGACCACGGTCACCATCCCCACGTCGAGGTGCAGGCCCAGCCGCTCGGCGACGCCGCTTTCGTGCAGCCCCTCGGCGAGATGCTGGATGAGGCTGACCACGTAATAGGAGATGGCCGCCACCGAGAGCCCCTCCACCGTGCGCTGCATGCGCAGCTGGAGGCGGGTGCGCGCGTTCATGGAGGTGAGCAGGTCGCGGTTCTGCTGCTCCAGCTCCACGTCCACCCGCGTGCGCAGCAGGTCGGCGGCGTTGGCGAGCTTGCGGGCGATCTTCTCCTGCCGCTCCTCGATGGAGAGGCAGGTGCGCATGGCCGGCGCCATGCGGCGGTCCAGGAACTGCTGCCAGGTGGGAAAGCCCGGCACCGGCACCTCGCGGATGGTGGCGAGGCGCAGCCGCACGATCTCCATGTAGGCACGGCTGGCGCCGAACCGGAACAGGGAGCCGGTGGTGGCCGCCTCCAGCTCGGCGGCGAGGGCCACCAGCTCGTCCAGCAGCCGGTTGTTGGCCGCAAGGCCCTCGGAATGGGTCATGGCGCTGGCCGCTTCCGCCAGCCGCCCCTCGATCTTGCCGATGGCGGGGGCGAGGCGCTGGGCCTCCGGCAGGCCCAGCAGTGCGAGGGTGCGGTAGGTCTCGATCTCCAGCAGCCGCTGCACCAGCGCGCCGGCGGCGTCCGGCCCCAGGCCCCGGTCGCGCACCAGGATGCGCACGAAGCCGGAGGGGTCGGCGAGGAAATCGGTGGCGATCTCGGCGAGGCCGTCGTTGACGTCGGCGCGGGCGAGGCTGGCGCGGTCGAACACCCTGTCGAGGTAAAGGTCCTCGGCGGTGTCGAGGATCAGGTGCAGGTCCACCGCCACCAGCAGCGGGCCGGGCTGCGGCATCTCGCCGAGCGGGGTGGCGAGGGCGCTCGCGGCCGGCTGGAACGGCAGCATGCCCGGCAGCACGCCGGGGGAGGGGAGGTCCCAGGTGTAGGTGGAGAATTCGGCGTGGTTCTCCCAGCGCAGGTCCGCCCCGCCGAAGGAGACGTGGTGATGCCTGGCGCCCGGCGCCGGGGCCGGCAGCCCGCGCGAGGTGCACAGGGCGGCGAGGGCCTCGCGGTCCGCCTTGGCGCCGCCGGCATCGAGCAGGAAGGCGGCATGGAGGATGCGCCGCGGGGTCTGCGCCGGCACGAACGGGCGGGCATGCAGCTCGCGCAGCACGGCGGCCCGGAGCGGATGGGCGGCGAGCGCGCGCCCCTCGCCGATGACGAGGTCCGCCTCACCCATGGTCATGTCCAGCGGCCTGCATCCGCCCCTCCCTACGTCTTTCGTCCGGGGTCGCACGGCGCATCGGCGGGATCAAGCGGACGCACGGCCGCATGCCGTCGCACGGCGGCCGTGAGCGCGGGAAATGCACCCCGGAGGGCGGGCGCGCCGCCTCCGGAGTGCGTGATGGCAGCCCTCTGCGCGAGGGCGTCGGGGTCGCCCGATCGTCAGTTGCAGACGCGCACGGGCCCGAACGGGCCGGGGCGCCACCAGCAGTGGGGGCCCCAGGGCCGGTTCCACTGGTAGTAGCCTCCGTTGGGGCGGCATCCGCCCCAGGGGCCGCGATGCCAGCCCCAGCCGCAGCCCTGGGCCACCGGCGTGACCGGGGCTTCGGGCAGGGTGGCGGCGGTGCCCGCCGCCGCGGCGGGCGCCTGCGGCAGGGGCAGGGCACTGGCGCCGGCGACGCCGGCGAGGAGGGCGCCCGCGACCATGGCGGGCAGAAGCAGAGACTTCATGGCAGGGGGTCCCTTCCGGTGCGAGGCGCCGTCGCCGGCGCTCATTCCTCTTCCTCGAAGATCCAGAGCTGGGTGGATTCCGGCATGGTGCCGGTCTCGTGGAGGCCGATGAAGGCCGGCAGGCGGTGGAGCTGCGCCGGGGTCAGGCTCGCCGCGAAGGGCTTGGCCGCCGCCACGAAGGCCTTGAGCGCCTTGGCGCGGGCCTCTTCCGAATCAGCGACGATGGCGAGCACGTCGAGGGCGGTGGCCGGCGGCGGGGCGGCCATGCGGGCCTCGCGGCGGGCGATGGCGCCCTTCACGGCGTCGCGGATGGAGGCTTCCACCGGCGGCCAGAGCTTCTCCTGCTCGGGGGTCAGCTTCAGCACCGTCTTCAGGGCGGCGAGGCGCGCGTCCAGGATGGCGGCGGCATCCTCGGGCGAGTAGGGGGCGCCCTGGGGCGCCTCCTGGGACATCATCCCGTGAGGCATGCCCTGGGGCATGCCCTGGGGCGCCGCCGGCTGGGCGGCCGCGGGCGCGACGATGGCTGCGCCGAGGGCGCAGGCGAGGGTGAGCGAGGGAATGAGGCGCATGGGAGTGACAAGCTCCATGTCTGGCGCTCTGGCACGCGGTGTGCCGCGCGGAGGGGCGCCCGGCGCGGCCTGCGAGTCGGCCGGCGGGCGGGCACAAGGTAGCAGCCGCGCGCCGCATCGGAAGGGGCTTTTTGCGCGCGGCGGCCGTTGTTCCCGGGCGGTGCTCACAGGTGCCGCAGTACCCGCGCCGGCGGCACGCTCAGGGCCCGGAAGGTGCCGATGAGGCCGAAGCCCACGGTGAGCGCCAGCGCCCCCGCCACCGCGCCCAGCGCCGCCGGCAGCGAGAAGGTGAAGGCGATCTCCATCACCTGCGTCACCACCGCGTAGGCGGCGAGGCCCCCCGCCGCCACCGCGAACAAAGCGGTGACGAGGCCGAGCCCGGCATATTCCAGCGCGTAGGCGGCGACGAGGCGCGGCCGGGTCGCGCCCAGGGTCTTCAGGATCACCGCGTCATAGACCCGGTGCTGGTGCCCCGCCGCCAGCGCCCCCGCCAGCACCAGCACCGAGGTGAGGAGGGTGACGAGGCTGGCCGCGCGGATGCCGAGGGAGAGGTTGCCGAGCAGGCGCCGGGCCTCTTCCAGCGTCTCCTTCACCCGCACGGTGGTGACGGAGGGATAGGCGGCGGCCACCGTCTTCATCAGCGCCGCCTCGCGCGCCGTGTCGCCGCCGTCCGGGAAGGCGAGGGTGGAAAGCATGGTGTAGGGCGCGCCGGCGAAGGTGGCGGGCGAGAACACCATCACGAAGTTGATGCCGAGCCGCTCCCAGTTCACCCGCCTGAGGTTCGCGATACGCGCGGTGACGGTGCGGCCGAGCACGCTCACG
Source organism: Xanthobacter sediminis (assembly GCF_043195015.1). Lineage (NCBI taxonomy): Bacteria > Pseudomonadati > Pseudomonadota > Alphaproteobacteria > Hyphomicrobiales > Xanthobacteraceae > Xanthobacter > Xanthobacter sediminis. The sequence continues at coordinate 276,640 of NZ_JBAFWH010000003.1, forward strand.
CTCACCGTGTCGCCCAGCTTCAGGCCGAGCCCGGCGGCGAGCTTGTCCTCGAAGGAGACCAGGGGCTCGCCCTCGTCCGGCCCCCACCATGCGCCTTCCACCAATTGGGAGCCGTCCGGCACCTCGGCGGAGGTGGAGATGCCGCGGTCGCTCTGCAGCACCCAGGCGGAATCGGTGCTGCCCTTGACCTTGTCGGCGGGCACGCCGTTGAGCGCGGTGATGCGCCCGCGCAGCATGGGCACGGATTTCAGCACCGCGCCGGGCGCCTCGGCCGCGAGGAAGGCAGCGAAGGCCGGCTGCTCGGTGGCGGGCACGTCCACGAAGAAGAAGCTCGGCGCCTCCTCCTGGATGGGGCCGGACAGCTCGCTGGTGAGGCTGCGGTCCACCAGGGCCAGCGCCACCATCAGCGACAGGCCGAGCCCGAGCGAGAGCACCACAGTGGGGGTGAGCGCGCCGGGCCGGTGGATGTTGCCGAGGGCGAGCCGTGCCAGGGCGGAGCGGGGCCGCGGCAGCCGCCGCGCCAGCGCCATGATGGCGAGCGCTACCAGCCGCAGCAGCGCGAACACCGCCGCCGCCGCGGCCAGGAACACGGCGGCGGTGCGCAGGTCGTCGGAGGTGGCCAGCGCTACCGCCGCCAGCCCCGCCGCCAGCAGGGCGACGAGCGCGCCATAGGCGAGGGAGGGGCGCCGCCGGTGGCCGCCGAGGCCGTCGCGGAACAGGGTGGAGACCGGCGCCTCCTGGGCGCGGGCGAGCGGCCACACCGCGAACAGCCCGGCCACCGCGAGGCCGTAGAAGGCGGCGAGCGCCAGCGCCGCCCCGTCCAGCCGTGGCGCCAGCGGGAACGGCACCAGCGCCGCGATGGCCCCGGCCGCGACGAACGGCAGCGCTGCCCCGAGCACGAGGCCGATGCCGATGCCCGCGAGGGCGATCAGCGCGATCTCCGCCGCATAGGTGGCGAACAGGGTGCCGCGGGTGGCGCCCAGGGCCTTGAAGGTGGCGATGGTCTCGCGCTTGCCGGCGAGGTGGCTCGACACCGCGTTGGCCACGCCCACGCCGCCCACCAGCAGGGCGGTGAGGGCCACCAGGGTGAGGAACTGGCTGATACGCCGCACGTTGCGCTCCAGCTGCGGGGTCGCCGCGTCGCGGGTGCGGATCTCGAAGCCGGCGGCGGCGAGGGCGGGCTTCACCCGCGCTACTGTTTCGGCGAGGCGCTCGGGGGCGTCGAGCACCACCCGGTAGCTCCAGCGCACGAGGCTTCCGGGCTGGATCAGGCGCGCCGCCTGAAGCCCCGCATCCGACACCAGCAGACGGGAGCCGAAGCCGACCCCGCTGGAGAGCCGGTCCGGCTCGGAGAGGATGCGGGCGCGGATCTCGAAGGTGGCCTCGCCCACCAGCACCCGGCTGCCGATGCCGAGGCCGAGCCGGCTCATGAGCACCTCGTCCGCCGCCGCGCCATAGGCGCCGTCGAGGGGGTGGAACAAGGCATCCATGGGCTGGGGCGGGGAGATGTCGAGCTGCCCGACCTGGGGATAGAGGGCATCCACCGCCTTCAGCTCCACCAGCGTCGCCTCGCCGGAGCGGGCGCGGGCCATGGCGCGCAGCAGCGCCACCCGGCCCACGGTGCCGCCGGCGCCGATTTCGGCCAGCTCCGGCGCGCTCGCCTCGCGCTGCACCAGCGTGTAGGCGGCATCGCCGCCCAGGATGGCGCGGCCTTCCCGCTCCAGCCCCTCGGTGAGCGCGCGGGCAAAGGAGCCGATGCCGGCGATGGCCATCACCCCCACCGCGAGGCACGCAAGGAAGATGCCGAAGCCGCGCCGCGCGCCGCGCAGCTCGCGCAGGGCCAGCGCCAGAAACAGGGGCGGCCTCATGCCGTCACCGCCGGGCGCGCCGCCGCCTGGGCGCTGTCGTCGGCGCTGTCTTCCGCTATGGCGCCGGAGCGCACCTTCAGCACCCGGCCGCAGCGGGCGGCGAGGGCGGGATCGTGGGTCACCAGCACCAGCGTGGTGCCGCGGGCGCGGTGGGCGGCGAACAGCAGGTCCATGATCTGCCGGCCGGTGGCCTCGTCGAGGTTGCCGGTGGGCTCGTCGGCCACCAGGATGGGCGGCTCGGGCGCGAGGGCGCGGGCCACCGCCACGCGCTGCTGCTCGCCGCCGGAAAGCTGGGCCGGATAGTGGGCGGCGCGGTGGGAGAGGCCCACGGCCTCCAGCTCCCGCGCCGCGCGGGCGAAGGCGTCGCGCCGGCCGGCGAGCTCCAGCGGCACCGCGACGTTCTCCAGCGCCGTCATGGTGGGGATGAGGTGGAAGGACTGGAACACGATGCCGATGTGGCGGCCCCGGAAGCGGGCGAGGGCATCCTCGGAGAGGGCGGTGATCTCGGTGCCGGCGATGCGCACGGCACCGGCGTCGGGCCGCTCCAGCCCCGCCATCACCATCAGCAGGGTGGATTTGCCGGAGCCGGAGGGCCCCACCAGCCCCACGGTCTCGCCGGCCGTGATATGGACAGAGACATCCCTCAGCACATGCACGCGGGCCGCGCCGGCGCCGAGGGACAGGTCCACGGCCTTCAGATCGAGCGCGCGCGGGGACAGGGAAGCATCGTTCATGCGTGACAGGACCTTCGAACGGAACGGGACGGCCGCGATGCGGGGGCGGCGCTGGGAACACGTCTCATGGAAACCGACCCGATGGGAACCGGCATTTAAGGCGCTGCGAGGGCTGCTCGTGCTCGCCGCCCTCATCACGATCGCGTCACCGGCGCTGGCGCGCACGGTGCGGGTGGTGGCGCTGGGGGACAGCCTCACCGCCGGCTACGGGGTGGGGCCGAAGGAGGCCTTCCCGGTGCAGCTCGAAGCCGCGCTCAGGGCCCGCGGCCACGACGTGGCGATCGAGAATGCCGGCGTTTCCGGGGAGACCGCGACCCAGGGCCTCGCCCGGCTCGACTGGTCGGTGCCGCAGGGCACCGACGCCGTGATCGTGGCGCTGGGCGCCAACGACATGCTGCGCGGCCTGCCGCCCAAGGTGACGCGCGCCGCGCTCACCCAGATCGTGGAGCGGCTGAAGGCGCGGGGCATCCGGGTGCTGGTGGCCGGCATGCGGGCCGCGCCCAATCTCGGCGCCGCCTATGCCGGCCAGTTCGACCCCATCTTCCCGGAGGTGGCGGGCGCGCAGGGGGTGCTGCTCTATCCCTTCTTCCTGGAAGGGGTGGCGGGCGACCCGGCGCTGAACCAGAAGGACGGCCTGCACCCCAATCCCAAGGGCGTGGCGGTGATGGTGGAGGGCATCCTGCCTAAGGCCGAGGAGCTGCTCGCGCAGACCGGCGGCGGCGCGGCGCTTCCGTCCCGCTGACGTGGCCCGCCGGGCCGTGGCCTGTTCGTGCGGCGGTTCGCCGGCGCGCGGGGGCCGGAAGGGGGAAGCACCAGCCGGCCTGTAAGCCGGGTTCTGTATGGCGGGCAGGGACACCAAGGCATCTCGGCCCGCGTGGCGGCCATTCATCTGGGACGCCGGTTGCCCGGCGCCTCTGGCAGTCAACCCGGACGACCCCCCGAGGACAGGGGTGGTTTCCCGCGTCGTCCCTATTCGACTTTGCTCCCGGTGGGGTTTGCCGTGCCGCTCCCGTTGCCGGTCGCGCGGTGGGCTCTTACCCCACCGTTTCACCCTGGCTCGTGCATGCACGAGTGGTCTGATTTCTGTGGCACTTTCCCTGGGGTCGCCCCCGCCGGACGTTATCCGGCACCGTGTCTCCGTGGAGCCCGGACTTTCCTCGACACCGAAATGCCGCGGCCGCCCGGCCGGCTGGTGGGGCGGAGGAATGGGCGTTTCGCACCCGCGCGTCAAGGGGCCGCCCCGGTGGATATCCGAGGTGGACATCCGGGCAAGCCCGAAGGTTGCCCAACGGCGCAAGTGCCGCTATTGAGGCCCGCAACGAACCGCGCCCCTCTCCATCCGGCGCGGACAAGGCTTCCGGGGATGGTTCCGAACCTCACGCTCTCTTCGCCGTCCAAGCTCTCTTCGCCGTCATGGTGCGTTCTTTCGCGCCGGGGGACGCCGCGTCCGCGAAAATGACGCTCCGCCGCGGCCGGCGCCGGACGGAGGCTTCCCGCCGCGCGCCGTGATGAGACGTGTTCCCCGTATCCCGTGTGAAGAAAGGCGCGAGCGATGGCTCGGCTGGTGATGAAGTTCGGCGGCACCTCGGTCGCCAATATCGAACGTATCCGCAACGTGGCGCGCCATGTGAAGCGCGAGGTGGACGCCGGCCACAAGGTGGCCGTGGTCGTCTCCGCCATGTCCGGCAAGACCAACGAGCTGGTGGCCTGGTGCAAGGAGGCCGCCCCCCTCTATGACGCGCGCGAGTATGACGCGGTGGTGGCCTCCGGCGAGCAGGTGACCTCCGGTCTCCTCGCCATCGCCCTGCAGCAGCTCGGTGTTCCCGCCCGCTCCTGGCAGGGCTGGCAGATCCCGCTCTATACCGACGACGCCCACGGCTCGGCCCGCATCATGGACATCGACGGCGAGCGCCTGGGCGGCGCCATCGACGGCGGCCAGGTGGCTGTCATCGCCGGCTTCCAGGGCATCCATGCCGAGACCGGGCGCATCACCACCCTCGGTCGCGGCGGCTCCGACACCAGCGCCGTGGCCATCGCCGCCGGGCTGAAGGCCGAGCGCTGCGACATCTATACCGACGTGGACGGGGTCTACACCACCGATCCGCGCGTGGTCTCGAAGGCCCGGCGGCTCGACCGCATCGCCTTCGAGGAAATGCTGGAAATGGCGTCGCTGGGCGCCAAGGTGCTGCAGGTGCGCTCGGTGGAACTCGCCATGGTGCACAAGGTGCGCACCTTCGTGCGTTCGAGCCTCGTCGACCCCGACGCGCCCGAGATGGCGCACGTGGAACAGGCCGGAACGCTCATCTGCGACGAGGAGGAGATCGTGGCAAACCAGATGGAATCCCAGGTGGTCACCGGCATCGCCTTCTCGAAGGACGAGGCCCAGGTGTCCATCCGCCGGGTGGCGGACAAGCCCGGCATCGCGGCCTCCGTGTTCGGGCCGCTGGCCGAGGCCCACATCAATGTGGACATGATCGTGCAGAACGTGTCCGCCGATGGCTTCACGGACATCACCTTCACCGTGCCCACGGCCGATTACGAGCGCGCCAAGGCGGTGATCGACGGCGCCAAGGCGGTGATCGGGCACCAGGTCGTGGAAGGCGCCACCGATGTCACCAAGGTGTCGGTGATCGGCATCGGCATGCGCTCTCACGCGGGGGTTGCGGCCAAGGCGTTCGAGGCGCTGGCGGCCAAGGGCATCAACATCCGCGCCATCACCACCTCGGAGATCAAGATCTCCTTCCTCATTGATGCGGCCTATACCGAACTTGCGGTTCGGACTCTGCATTCGCTATACGGGCTCGACAGCTGACGGCGGGCGGGCTTGCCCCTCTCCGGATACCGTTGTCTGCTGGTGGTCTCGCGGGTGTGAAACCCGCGGCAATGTAAGGATGCGGCCGATGCGTGGCGCGCTCGGCGGTCCCCGCGTGCTGCTCCGGCGCCTCCGCGAGGTGATGGCGGAGCAGATCAGCGCGCAGGATCGTCTCGACAAGATCGTGGTGCTGATCGCCGCCAACATGGTCGCGGAGGTCTGCTCGGTCTACGTGCTGCGCGTCGACCAGACCCTGGAACTGTATGCCACCGAGGGCCTGAACCGCGACGCCGTGCACCAGACCGTGCTGAGCGTGGACGAGGGCCTCGTCGGCCATGTGGCGCGCGAGGCCGAATCGCTCGCGCTCTCCGACGCTCAGGCCCATCCCGAATTCTCCTACCGGCCGGAGACGGGGGAGGAGATCTACAACTCCTTCCTCGGCGTGCCGATCCTGCGCGCGGGCAACACGCTCGGCGTGCTGGTGGTGCAGAACCGGGCGCGGCGCACCTACACCGAAGAAGAGATCGAGGCGCTCCAGACCACCGCCATGGTGCTGGCGGAGATGATCGCCTCCGGCGAGCTCACCGCCCTTGCCCGCCCCGGCGCCGAGCCGGCGGTGCGCCGGCCGCTGCACCTCAAGGGCGTTAGCCTCGCCGATGCGCTCGGCCTCGGCCACGTGGTGCTGCACGAGCCCAGGGTGCGCGTCACCAACGTCATCGCCGACGACGTCCCGCGCGAGACCCAGCGGCTCGACGCCGCCATCGGCAAGCTCAGGCACGCCATCGACAAGATGCTGGAGGACGACGGCCTCGCCAAGACCGGCGAGCACCGCGACATCCTCGAAGCCTATCGCATGTTCGCCCACGACCGCGGCTGGATGCACAAGATGCGTGAGGCGGTGCTCTCGGGCCTCACCGCCGAGGGCGCCGTGGAACGCGTGCAGTCGGACACCCGCGCCCGTATGATGCGTGCCTCCGACCCCTATCTGCGCGAGCGCCTGCACGACCTCGACGACCTCGCCAACCGCCTGCTGCGCGAGCTGCTCGGCCGCGCACCGGGGCCGGACCGCGATTCGCTGCCCGAGAACGCCGTCATCGTCGCCCGCAACATGAGCCCGGCGGCGCTGCTCGACTATGACCGCGACCGCATCCGCGGCCTGGTGCTGGAAGAGGGCGGCACCACCAGCCATGTCACCATCGTGGCCCGCGCGCTCGGCATCGCCGCCGTGGGGCAGGTGGACAACATCACCGGCCTCGCCGATTCCGGCGACCCCGTGATCGTGGACGGGCAGGCGGGCGAGGTGCACCTGCGCCCGCCCGGCGACGTGGAGGAGGCCTATGCCGAGAAGGTGCGCTTCCGCGCCCGCCGGCAGGCCCAGTACGCCGCCCTGCGCACCCGCCCCTCGGTGACCAAGGACGGGGTGCACATCGCGCTGCACCTCAATGCCGGCCTGGTGGTGGACCTGCCCCACATCGCCGAGACCGGGGCGGCGGGTATCGGCCTGTTCCGCACCGAGCTGCAGTTCATGATCGCCTCGGCCTTCCCGCGCATCTCGGAGCAGCTGAAGCTCTACCGCGCGGTGCTGGACGCCGCCGGCGAGCGCCCCGTCACCTTCCGCACCCTGGACATCGGCGGCGACAAGGTGCTGCCCTACATGCGCACGGTGGAGGAGGAGAACCCGGCCCTCGGCTGGCGCGCCATCCGCCTGGGGCTGGACCGGCCGGGCCTGCTGCGCTCCCAGGTGCGCGCGCTGCTGCGCGCCGGCGCCGGGCGCGATTTGCGCCTCATGTTCCCCATGGTGGCGGCGGTGGAGGAGTTCGACGCCGCCCGCGCCATCGTGGAGCGGGAGCTGACCCACCTGCGCAAGCACGGCCACGGCCTGCCGGAGCGGGTGTTCGTGGGCGCCATGGTGGAGGTGCCCTCGCTCCTGTTCCAGCTCGACGAGATCCTCGCCCGCGCGGATTTTCTCTCGGTCGGCTCCAACGATCTCGTGCAGTTCCTGTTCGCCGCCGACCGCGCCAACGTGCGGGTGGCGGATCGCTTCGACCCGCTCTCGCCGGCGGCGCTGCGCGCGTTCCGCATGGTGGCGGAGGCGGGCGCGCGCGCCGGCAAGCCCATCACCCTGTGCGGCGAACTGGCCTCGCGGCCGCTGGAGGCGATCGCGCTGGCGGCGCTTGGATACCGTTCGCTTTCCCTCTCGCCGGCGGCGGTCGGGCCGGTGAAGGCGGCGCTGCTGGAGCTGGATGTGAGCGCCGCGCGCAAGGTGCTGCTGCCGCTGCTGGAGGACCGGGCCGGCACCGCTCATATCCGCCCGGCGCTGCAGGCCTTCGCCGAGAGCACGGGTGTGCCGCTCTAGAGCATTTTCACGCGAAATGGATGCCGGCTCGCGTGAAGAGGACGCGTTCTCTACGATAGTCTGGAGCGATCGCCGCGCGCCCGTGCGCGGAAAAGTGCTCCGGCCGGGCCGGCTGATGCTTCGCCTCTCCGCACCGGTTTCCCTTGCCTGAAAGCGCAACTCCGTCATGTCCTCCGCTCTGCCCCTTGCCAAGCTCGACCAATTGGTCGCGCGCCATGCGGAGATCGAGGCCGCGCTCGCCTCCGGCGCGGAGGGCGACGAATACGTGCGGCTGGGACGAGAGTTCGCGGAGCTGTCGCCGGTGGTGGAGCAGGTGAGCGCGCTGAAGGGCGCGGAACGAGACCTCGAAGGCGCGCGTGAGCTGCTGGCGGATGCCGCCTCCGACCCGGAGATGCGGGCCCTTGCGGAGAGCGAGGTGGAGCGGCTGGAGGCGCGCATCGAGGAACTGACCCACGAGGTGCGGCTGGCGCTGCTGCCCAAGGATGCCATGGACGAGCGCGGCGTCATCCTGGAGGTGCGCGCGGGCACCGGCGGCGACGAGGCCGCTTTGTTCGCCGGCGATCTCTATCGCATGTACACGCGCTATGCGGCCGAGAGGGGCTGGAGCGTGGAAGTGCTCTCCGAGAGCGAGGGCACCATGGGCGGCTACAAGGAGATTGTCGCCGCCGTTCACGGCCGCGGCGCCTATGCGCGGCTCAAATTCGAGAGCGGCGTGCACCGGGTGCAGCGGGTGCCGGAAACCGAGAGTGGCGGGCGCATCCACACCTCCGCCGCCACGGTCGCCGTCCTCCCCGAGGCGGAGGAGGTGGACGTCGACATCAACGAAACGGAGCTGCGCATCGACGTGTTCCGCGCCCAGGGGGCCGGTGGCCAGCACGTGAACAAGACCGAGAGCGCGGTGCGCATCACCCATTTGCCCACGAACACCGTGGTGGTGGTGCAGGACGAGCGCTCCCAGCACCGCAACAAGGCGCGCGCCATGGCGCTGCTGCGCGCGCGCCTGCTGGACGAGGAGCGCACCCGCGCCGCCGCCGGTCGCGCCGCCGAGCGCAAGGGCCAGGTGGGCTCGGGCGACCGCTCGGAGCGCATCCGCACCTATAATTTTCCACAGGGCCGCGTGACCGACCATCGCATCAACCTCACCCTCTACAAGCTGGAGGAGGTGATGGCGGGCATGGCGCTCGACGAGATCATCGACGCCCTGCTGACGGAGCACCACGCCGCCTTGCTGGCCGCTGCTGACGAAACGTGAGAATTGTTCTAAACCACGCTGAATCAGACCGCATCCTGTCTCGAGTTCGCGCGCCATGATTGCTGACCCGCCTTTCACGGTGATCGCCCTGCGCCGCCAGATGGCCGCGGAGCTTTCGGTATCCGGCGTCGAGGCGCCCGATGCGGAAGCGGGCATCCTGCTCGCGCATGCGCTTCGTTGCACCCGGGAGGCCCTCATCGCGCGGCGGGACGAGCCGGTGCCGCCGGCTGCCGCGCGGGAGGCCATGGGGCTGCTGCTGCGGCGGATCGCCGGCGAGCCGGTGGCGCGCATCCTCGGCCGCCGCGAGTTCTGGAGCCTCGATTTCCTGCTTTCTCCGGATACGCTGGTGCCGCGCCCGGACACCGAGACGGTGGTGGAGGCGGCGCTCGCCCTTTTCCCAGACCGGCAGGCGCCATTGCGCATCCTCGATCTCGGCACCGGTTCGGGTGCGATCCTGGCCGCGCTGCTGAGCGAGCGGCCATCCGCCTTCGGCGTCGGGGTGGATCGGGCGGAGGGTGCCGCCCATGCCGCCCGCGACAACCTCGCCCGCGCCGGCGTCGGCCTGCGCTGCGCCGTGGTGGTGGGCGACTGGGGCGCGAGCCTTTGCGGCGGCTTTGACCTCGTGGTTTCGAACCCGCCTTACATCATGCACCGGGCTATGGCGGGCCTGTCGCGGGAAGTGCGCCTGCATGATCCGGTGTTGGCCCTCGACGGTGGCGAGGATGGGCTCGAAGCCTACCGCGCCATCGTGGCGGACCTTCCGCGCCTGCTCGCGCCCGGCGCCGCGGCCGTGCTGGAGCTCGGCGCCGGGCAGGAGGCGGACGTGGCTGCCATCGCCGTCCGGGCCGGGCTCCTCGTGGCGGGGCCGGCAAGGCGCGATCTCGCCGGCATTCCGCGCGCCCTGGTCCTGCGCCGGTCTTGAGCCCCCCGCGACCAAGGTCGCAGGGATGGGGCCGAAAAAATTCACTTGGAACAAGGGCGGGAACTGGTTAGTGTCCATTCCCAGGAATCGAACCGTGGCACCTGCCGCAGCGGCGGGTGCGGCTTCCGAAAGCTTCTAGGCAGTTCGGGTGCTGAGGGTGGAACTGTGTGGTGGCGCGCAGACGTGCAGCGCTCCTGCGGGCACCGGCGGAAGATTGTTTCACGAAGGGCACGCGTCCTGGTTTCTGGCCGGACAGTGCTGGTTTGGGCGGCCACCTGGGTTCAGGGGGCATGGAGCTCGATAAGCGGACGGAATCCGGACCCTTTATCGACCTGAATGTGCGCGAGCGCCCGATGCAGGCGGGGCTCGATGAAGAAGACGTTCATCACCTGCTGTGAAAGATGCGGGCGCTGCCGCCGATTTTCGCACACCACGATTTTCGGGCACACGTGGATCATGGAATCCCACGGTGAGGCGCGCCGGATTCAACGGCGGTTTTCACGCCGCGCGAGTAGAGACGATCCAGATGAGAAATGGTCAGCAGAAGCGCATGCGCGGCCGAAACAACCGCCGCAGCTCTAATCCCCTGACGCGGGTCTATGAGTCGAACGGGCCGGACGTGAAGGTGCGCGGCACCGCTCATCACATTGCTGAGAAGTACCAGCAGCTTGCCCGCGATGCGCAGTCGTCGGGCGATCCGGTGGCGGCAGAGAATTATCTGCAGCACGCCGAACATTATCTGCGCCTCATCGCCTCCCTCCAGGGCCAGTTCGGCCCGCCGGTCGGCTTCGACCGCGACGAGGGCCTGGACGACGACGACATGATGGACGATGTGGGCGCGCTGGATGCGCCCCAGCCCTACCCCCGCCAGGAGCAGGCCTATAGCGCCCGCGAGCCGCGTGAGGGTCGCGAGGCTCGGGAGCCGCGTGAGGCCAGGGAACCACGCGAGTCCAGGGAACCACGCGAGGCGCGCGAGCCCCGTGAACAGCGCGAGCCCCGTGAACAACGTGAGCCGCGTGAGCCCCGCGCCACCCGCGAGGGACGGCAGTCGGGCTATCGGCGCAACCGTGACGAGGACGGCGCGGAGCCGCGCGAGTATCGTTCCACCCGCGCGAGCCGCGAGGACGCCGGGGAGGCCGCTCCGGCTCCGGCCCCGCGCGCTTCCCGCGCCAGCCGCTACAGCAGCAGCGAGGAGGCCGAGGCCTCGCCGCGTGCTGCCCGCGCCGAGCGCGTGGAGGAGGATCAGGAGATCGGCCTGCCGGCGTTCATCACCGGCGCACCGGCCGCGACCAAGGAACGTGCCGAGCCAAAGGCGGAGCAGCCGGAGGAGTCCGTTGCCGAGGATGGGGCCGAAGCCGCCGAGGGCCGCGTGACCCGCCGCCGCCGCCGCTTCCGGACCCGCGCTGAGCGGGCGGAGGAGGCCGAGGCCGGGGCGGGCGACGCTCCGGTGCCGGAGCAGCAGGCGCTGTTCGGCGAGTGATCCCCCGTGCCCGGGACGGGCGCGGAACGATGCAGATCAAAAAAATGCCCGAGGCCTGGCCTCGGGCATTTTCGTTTGCGCAGGGTGCCGGCGTGCCATCGCGGCGCGCCCGCGTCACTTCGCGCCGCGGCGCAGGCCCTTGAGGCGGTAGAGGGCGTCGAGCGCCGCGCGCGGGGAGATGTCGTCGGGGTCGAGGCCGTCGAGAGCCTCGCCCACCAGGTCCGGCCCTTCGGGTTGCGCGGGCGCGGCGGGGGCGCGCGGCCGGGTGGCGGCGAACAGGGGCAGGTCGTCCACCATGCGCTGGACCGGGGAGGCGCGCTCGGCGGCCTCCAGCTCGGCCAGCACCGCCTTGGCGCGGGTGATGACGGCCTCCGGCAGGCCGGCGAGCTTGGCCACCTGGATGCCGTAGGAGCGATCGGCCGCGCCGGCCACCACCTCATGCAGGAAGATCACGTCGCCGTTCCACTCCGCCACCTTCACGGTGGCGTTGACGAGCCGCGGGCAGCGCTGCGACAGCGCGGTGAGCTCGTGGAAATGGGTGGCGAACAGGGCGCGGCAGCGGTTCACCTCGTGCAGGTGCTCCAGACTCGCCCAGGCGATGGACATGCCGTCGAAGGTGGCGGTGCCGCGGCCGATCTCGTCGAGGATCACCAGCGAACGCTCGGTGGCCTGGTTCAGGATGGCGGCGGTCTCCACCATCTCCACCATGAAGGTGGAGCGCCCGCGCGCGAGGTCGTCGGCGGCCCCCACGCGGGAGAACAGCCGGTCCACGATGCCGATGCGCGCCTCCCGCGCCGGCACGAAGGCTCCGGCCTGGGCCATCACGGCGATGAGCGCGTTCTGCCGCAGGAAAGTGGATTTGCCGGCCATGTTCGGGCCGGTGACGAGCACGATGCGCCCGCAGCTCTCGCCCTCCGGCGGGGAGAGGTCGCAATCGTTGGGCACGAAGGCGCCGGCGGCGCGGGACTGCGCCAGCGCCTGCTCCACCACCGGGTGGCGGCCGCCGGAGATGGCGAAGGCCGGGCCCTCCTCCATGTGCGGGCGCACGTGGCGCTCGGTGGCGGCGAGCTCCGCGAGGGCGGAGGTCACGTCCAGCTCGGCCAGGGCCTCGGCGGCCTCGCGGATGGCGGAGGCGGCCTCCACCACGGCGGCGCACAGGCGGTCGAACACCGCCTGCTCCAGCCCCAGCGCCCGCTCGCCGGCGCTGGCGATGCGGCTTTCCAGCTCGCCCAGCTCCACGGAGGAGAAGCGCATGGCGCCGGCCATGGTCTGGCGGTGCACGAACAGGCTGGCGTGCGGCGGCTCGCGCAGGCGGTCGGCGTTCTGCGCGGTCACCTCCACGAAATAGCCGAGCACTGCGTTGTGCTTGATCTTCAGGGATCTGACGCCGGTTTCCTCGGCATAGCGCCGCTCCAGAGCGGCCACTACGCGGCGGCTCTCGTCGCGCAGGGCGCGGGTGGCGTCCAGCTCGGCGTCATAGCCGGGCCGCACGAAGCCGCCATCGCGCCGGTAGGGCGGCAGCTCGTCCGCCAGCGCCGCGGCCAGCTCGCCGGCCAGCGCGCGGGACACGGCGGCGAGGGTCGCCGCCGCGCGCGCGATGTCGGCCGGCGGCGGCGGGGTGAACAGTCCCGCGAGATCGAGCGCGCCCTCGAGCCCGTCGCGCACGGCGGCGAGGTCGCGCGGGCCGCCCCGGCCGAGGGCGAGGCGGGTGAGGGCGCGGGCCATGTCGGGCGCCGCCGAAAGGCGCGCGCGCACGGTACGCCGCAGCTCGCTTTCATCCAGCAGGAAGCCGAGGGCGTCGTGGCGGTCGCGGATGGCGGCGAGGTCGGTCAGCGGCTCGGCGATGCGGCGGGCGATGAGGCGCGCGCCGGCGGCGGTCACCGTGCGGTCGATGGCGCCGAGCAGGGAGCCGCGCCGGTCGCCGGAGGTGGTCTTCACCAGCTCCAGGTTGGCGCGGGTGCCGGCATCGATGAGCATGATGCCGCCGGCTGTCTCCTTCACCGGCCGGGCCAGGGCCGGGCGGGCGCCGAGCTGGGTGCGCTCCACATAGGCCACCACGGCGGCGGCCGCGATCAGCTCCGGCCGGCTGAAGGCGCCGAAGGCGTCGAGGGCGGCGACGCCGAAGAAATCGGCAAGCCGCTTCTCCGCGCCCGCGCCGTCGAAGCTCTGGCGCGGCAGGGGCGTCACCGCAGGGAATTCGCGCAGCAGGGCGCTCAGCTCGGCATCGTCGAGCAGGGCGTCGGAGACCAGGATCTCGGCGGGCTCGATGCGGGCGAGGTCGGCGCCGAGGGCGTCGCGGCTGCTGGCGGCCACGCGGAACGCACCGGTGGACATGTCAGTGAAGGCGAGGGCGTAGGCGAAGTCGTCGGCAGCGGTGCCGGCGCGGGTGCGGGCCACGGCAGCGAGCACGTTTTCGCGCCGGGCATCCAGCAGGGAATCCTCGGTCAGGGTGCCGGGAGTGACGAGCCGCGTCACGTCGCGCCGCACCACGCTCTTGGGCCCGCGCTTCTTGGCGAGGGCGGGGTCCTCCATCTGCTCACACACCGCCACCCGGAAGCCGCGCGCGATGAGCTTGTGCAGGTATTCCTCCGAGCGCTCTATGGGCACCCCGCACATGGGGATGTCCTCTCCCAGGTGCCGCCCGCGCTTGGTGAGCACGATGCCCAGTGCCTGCGAGGCCTTTTCGGCATCGGCGAAGAACAGCTCGTAGAAGTCGCCCATCCGGTAGAAGAGCAGGCTGTCCGGATGGGCCTCCTTGATCTCCATGTACTGCGCCATCATGGGCGTAACGCGGCCTTCGTCCGGGCGGGCGGGTTCCGCGCGCGGCGCGGCGGCGGGCGTGCCTGTCACGAACCGCGCCGGGGCCTCGCTTACGCCGGGTGGCTCCTCGCCCGAAGCGGCGCCGTGCGGCGCGTGCACGGCGGCCTGCGGTCCATCGGCTGCCGGCGCTGAGATCGGGGGCGCCTCCACGTCCGGCGCGTCGGCCTGGGAGACGGCAACCTGGGACGTTTCGACGTCGTGCGTGTCGGTTTGGAGCGCGTGGGCGCGGGCGTTGGCGGGTGTGGAGATCATGGCCGCAGGCTATCGGGCGGGGGCCGCTCTGTCAGCGCGCCGCGCCCGCCGTTGACAGGAAATCTCGCCACCGGCCCGCGTTCGGCCCAGGTTCGCCTCACATTCCCCGTCGGTGCGGGCGGTCTGGGCAGCGGCTGCGGGATTTCAGCCCCAGGGCCCCCGACGGGGCGTGCCGCCACCCCAGGGGCCGGACGACGTGCCGCCCGAAGCCGTGCCCGGCGCGCGGCTGGCCGCCTGGTCCCACGCCGAGCGCGGCGGCGGCCCCATGCGGCCCGCAAGCTCGCGCAGGGCGGCGATGCGGTTCTCGGTGGCCGGATGGGTGGAGAAGAGATTGTCCATCCGCGCCCCGGAGAGCGGATTGATGATGAACATGTGCGCCGTGGCGGGGTTGGCCTCGGCCTCGTCATTGGGCACGTGGTGGGCCTCGCCGGAGATGCGCGCCAGCGCGGCGGCCAGCGCCATGGGCCGGCCGCAGATCTCGGCGCCGCCCCGGTCCGCCTCGTATTCGCGCGAGCGGGAGATGGCCATCTGCACCACCATGGCCGCGAGCGGCGCCAGCACCACCATCAGGATGGTGCCGATGGCGCCGAAGGGGCTGGAGTTGTTCCCCCGGTTCCCGCCGCCGAACAGCAGGCCGACGTTCGCCAGCATGGAGATGGCGCCGGCGATGGTGGCGGTCATGGTCATGGTGAGGGTGTCGTAATGCTTGATGTGCGCGAGCTCGTGGGCCATCACGCCGGCGATCTCCTCGCGCGTCAGCATCTGCAGCAGGCCGGTGGTGGCGGCGACTGCGGCGTTCTGCGGGTTGCGGCCGGTGGCGAAGGCGTTCGGCTGCGGGTTGTCCATGATGTACACCTTGGGCATGGGCAGGCCGGCGCGCTGCGCCAGCTCCCGCACCATGCCGACGAACTCCGGGGCGGTGGCCTCGTCCACCTGCCGGGCGCCGTACATGCGCAGCACCATCTTGTCGGAGTTCCAGTAGCTGAACAGGTTCATGGCGGCGGCGACCACGAACGCGATCAGCATGCCGCCCCGCCCGCCGAGCACGAAGCCCACCACCATGAACAGGGCGGTGAGGCCCGCCAGCAGGATCACCGTCTTCAGATGGTTCATCGCCTCGCCCGCCCCTCGTCCATCCCGCATGCGCGGCATTCGGCCCTGAGGATGGGAGCGGCGCGCGCGCGACGCAAGGGGAGGGGCCGCCTGGCGCCGGTCGAAGGCCGGGCCGAGGGCCTCAGATGTCGTGGGAGAGGCGGTCCGCCGGCACGCATTTCCAGCGGCCGACGCGCCACTGCGGGTGCGACTGCGACCATTCCGCGATGGTGGCCTGTGAGGTCATCATGCACGCCATGGGCGGGGCTGCCTCCATGGAATGGCTGAGGTGCTCCTCGCGGCAGGTCGCCGGGGCGCTGATGAGGCAGGCATAAAGCACGATGAACATGAACGGTGTCCTTCACCCCTGGGCCTGGGTCTGCCGTCCTGTCGTTGTCGCTCCCGAGACTCTGGCGCCGCGCGGCAATGCCTGCGGCCAGGCTTCGTGGCGAGGCTCCATGAAGCGTTCGCCATGAATGCGCCGCAGCCTTTCCCTCGAAGCTGCCCTGGATGGTAAACGCATTTCCTTGCCCGTGAAAAGCTTATTGTGCGCCGCAGCGAAATCTGTGGTGCCACCGGTATTCGGCGGTTGGAGGACATGCAATACCTACCATCCCGCTGGTGGCGTCGCGCGGCGGCGCGCGCGGACGCGGGCTCATCTTGCCGCCCCTGCGGAGCTGGGGTAGCTTCGCGGCGCTATCCGGTGAACCGGCCTGATTTGAGCGGGCGCTGAAACAAGGGTATGCGGCAAGCGACCGCTATCCGCTGGAAACCGGAGGCGGTCGTCCCCTGCCGGGTGTTTCAGGTGCCGCGATGGGCGGCATGCGGGCAGCATCCGGCGCACATCTGGGAGGACAAGACCAATGGCCAAGATCGACAAGGTTCTGGTTGGCGAGGCTCTGGTGGGCGATGGCAACGAGGTTGCGCACATCGACCTTCTGATCGGCCCGCGGGGCAGCGCGGCGGAGACGGCGTTCTGCACCAGCCTGACCAACAACAAGGACGGGTTCACGTCGCTTCTGGCGGTGATCGCGCCGAACCTCCAGTGCAAGCCGAACACGGTGATGTTCAACAAGGTGACCATCAAGGACGCGCGCCAGGCGGTGCAGATGTTCGGC
This sequence comes from Xanthobacter sediminis, assembly GCF_043195015.1. NCBI lineage: Bacteria > Pseudomonadati > Pseudomonadota > Alphaproteobacteria > Hyphomicrobiales > Xanthobacteraceae > Xanthobacter > Xanthobacter sediminis. The sequence continues at coordinate 293,346 of NZ_JBAFWH010000003.1, forward strand.
CCGGCGCAGCACGGCGTTGCGAAGGCGGTGCAGGACGCGGTTGCGGAAGGGATCATCCCGCTGGAGGAGGCTGACGACCTCTACATCTGCGTGGGCGTTTTCATCCACTGGGAGGCGGCGGACGACGCCAAGATCCAGTCGTACAATTACGAGGCGACCAAGCTTGCGCTGGCGCGGGCGGTGAAGGGCGAGCCGACCGCCAAGGAAGCGACCGAGAAGCGCGACGCCGTCAAGCACCCGTTCCAGGCCTGAGCCCCAGGCCGCTCTAAGCCAAAGCCATCCCGGAACCCGGCCCCCAGCCGGGTTCCCCCTTCAAGGCCCCTCGGGACCTCCCTCCGCCACGGCCGCACCGAGCGCGCATCCCCGCGCCAGGGACTGGCGCCCAACCCCTTCAAGCCCGGCGCTCCGGCCCCCGCATCAATCCCCGCGACGGATGAAGGCGGTCAGGCAGGGCCGAGCAGCACGATCAGCGCCAAGGCGGTGCTGGCGAGCAGGGAGAGGACCGGGACCAGCGTTTCCTCGCGCGCGCGGATGAGCGGCTTCCCCAACGGCTTTCCCATCGCGCTGTTCCCCGTCCCCCTTACCGCCCGGCCTGCGGGCGCTGCACGTTAGGGCGGTCGCGCTGCGCGCAGAATTCCACTTTCGGCGCACAAAGGCGCGAAAAGCCGCTTCGCGACGAGGATTTTTCCTTCCGCCCCCCGCCATGCCGTGGGACCATGCAGCCAAAGCGGCATGACGGGCCGGGAACGCCGGCCGCGCGCGAGGGGGCTTCCATGGCGGCGGTCCTGATCATCCTGCTGGTGGTGCTGACAGTGGTGGCGCTGCCCATCTGGGGCTACAGCGAAAGCTGGGGCTACATTCCCGGCGGGATCGCCGCGCTGCTCCTCATCGTCGTCGCCGTGCTCATGCTCGCCGGCTACCTCTGAGCCGCCGCTTCGAGGCCACTGCCACGCGCCGCCATGTTTCGGCCGCCACAATGGGCAAGCTTCCGGTGGCGCAAGGCTCAGGACGCGTCCCGGCAGGTGGCGATGGATCCAGCCCGGATGCGCGCCCTCGGGCCTCCCCCTTGCACCCGCACGGCTTCTGACGGACAAAGGGCACATGACCGAGGGGAACGCCGCCGACCAGAACCCGATCCGCGATGCGTCGCGCGCGGACGCGCTCGCGGCTGCCCCGGATACGGCTGCGGCACCCGAGGCCGGCGCCGCGTCGCCGCTGAGCGCCGGGCCGGCCCCCGCCGGATGGGACGAGGAGGTGCGCGCAGCGCTGGAGCGCGTGATCGCCTCGCCGGACCTGTGCACCTCGCCTCGCCTCGGCGCATTCCTGCGCTATGTGGTGGAGTCCACGCTCGCCGGCCGCGCCGAGCAGATCAAGGGCTACACCATCGCGGTGGAGGCTCTTGGCCGCGCGCCCACGTTCGATCCCCAGTCCGACCCCATCGTGCGGGTGGAAGCAACCCGCCTGCGCCGGGCGCTGCAGAATTATTACAACACCGTCGGCGCCGCCGATCCCGTTCAGATCCACATTCCCAAGGGCGGCTACGTGCCCCGGTTCGAGGACCGCCGGACGGCCGCCCCCGCGGCGCCGGAGCCGGTCCTGCCAACGCAGGAGGTGTTCCAGGAGCCGCCTTCCGCGCCGAAGGAGCCCGCCCGTCGCGCGCCGCCGGCGGGGCGATGGCGCCGCGCGGCGATGGCGGCGGGGCTCGTCCTCGTTGCGGGCACGGCGGCCGTCGGTCTCGCGCGCCTCGCGGAGAGCGTCGACCTGCCGGTGCCGGTGCAGGCTCTGCTCGGGGAGCGCCCGCCGCTGGCGGACCGCGTGCGCCTGCCCATCATCGAGGTGGGCGCGCTCGATGCCGGCACGGGCCAGGGCCCTTCGCAGGGCGACCTGCGCAGCCTGGAGGAGCGCCTGCGCGACAGCTTCGCCCAGTTCGATTTCGTGGAGGTGCGGGCCGGCAGCGCCCGCGGCGAGGCGGCGGCCCGCGAATGCGGCGGGCGCCGCGCCCGTTCGGTCTTCTCGCTCGGCGGGCTGGCCGAGCCCCGCGGCGACGGCACCTATGCGCTGCTGCTGCATCTCACCGATCGGTGCGAGGGCATCATCGTCTGGTCCCACGCCGTCGAGGGGCTGAAGTCCGCCGATGCCGTCACCGCCGAGCAGCGCGCGGTGCGGGAGACCGCCGCGGCGCTCCTGGAGAATTATGGCGTGGTGCCGGTGCGGGCGCGCGCGCAGGTGCGGGCTCATGCGCCGGCGTCCGGCTTCGGCTGCATCGCCGAGGCCTTCGCCGTGCTGCGCAACGAAGGCACAGCGCCGGCGCCGGCCGCGGGCCGCTGCCTGGCCGAGCTGGTGGGCCAGGACGGGGAGTTCGCCCTCGGCCACGCGGTGCGCGCGGCCTCCATGCTCGACGAGGCCATGCGCGAGACCGGCACGCCGCTCGCGCCCGAGCGCGCCGCGCAGATGCTGCACGAGGCGGAGCTGGCGGTGGACCTCGCGCCCACCAGCGCCTATGCCCAAAGGACCCTGGCGCTGGTGCAGCTGTTCCTGGGGGAGACCGAGGCGGCCGTTGCCTCCGGCGAGCAGGCGCTGCGCCTCAACCCGCTCGACAATGACATCGCCGCCACCGTGGGCACCGTGTTCATCGGCGCCGGGCGGGTAGAGGATGGGGAGGCGCTGCTGGTTTCCGCCCGTACCCAGGGCGCTGCGCGCACGCCGCTGCAGGAAACCTACCTCGCCATTGCCGCCTTCCTGCGTGACGATCCGTTCTCGGCCCAGGCGCTGGTGCCGCAGCTGCGGCTTCACCCCAATCCGGGCAACCGGCTGGCTCTCGCGCTCGCCCTGCACGCCCTCGACCGCGACAGCGACGAGCGCGAGGCGGTGCGCAGCCTCGCCCATCTGGACGGCGGCGGGCCGGAGGCGGTGCGCCGCCTGGTGCGCCGCCTGCTGCCGGCGCCCGTGGTCTCCGAGCGGGCGCTGAACGCGCTCGAAAGCGCCGGCCTCTCGCAGGAGGCGGCCACCGGCAAGCGCCCGCACGGCTGAGCACCGGGGCGATCGAGCGGCCCATGGCCGAAGGTCTCATGCGACCAGTTGAGACATCGCGCGCGGGGGCAAAGAAATCTTTACCGGGCGTGGGGCAACCTCCGTGCAGGCTGTCCTTCCTTCGTCCGTGCCGACATGACCGCTGTGCGACCCACTCAAAGCATCCGCATCCTCGTCTGCGACCCCGATCCCGCCGTGCGGCGCATGATGCGCGCGGCTTTGGCGCGGCGCGACATGCTGAACATGGTGGAGGTGGAGCTGGTCGAGGACGTCCTCGCCGCCGCGGCCCATTGCGATGCCGCCCTCGTCTCGCTGGCGCAGGGTCAGGAGGGGGTGCTGGCGCAGCTCCGCGCCGCCGGCCTTTCCGGCACGCTGGTGGCGGCGCTGGCCCAGGGCTCCGTGGCCGGTGCGGTGGCGGCCATGCGTGCGGGCGCCGACGACGTGGTGCTGAAGCCCGTCAAGGCGGAGGACGCGGTAGAGCGCCTGCTGGCGGCGCCCAGCGGTCGGCCCGAGCGCCGGCGCGCCCTGCGCGAGGACCGGCGCCCCTCGCCCACGGCGCAGAACGGGGATTTCTGCGGCTTCCTCGGCCGCTCCGCCCCCATGCTCCAGATCTATGAGCAGATCAACCGGGCGGCGCCCTCGCGCGCTCCGGTATTCGTGACCGGCGAGAGCGGCACTGGCAAGGAGCTGGCGGCCAGCGCCGTCCACGCCCGCTCGCCCCGCCATGCCGCGCCGTTCCACGCCCTCAACTGCGGCGCCATCCCGCGCGAGCTGATGGAGAGCGAGATCTTCGGCCACGTGCGCGGGGCCTTCACCGGCGCCCATGCCGACCGCGCCGGCGCGGCCGAGCTGGCGGACGGCGGCACGCTCTTCCTCGACGAGATCGGCGAGATGGACCTCGCATTGCAGTCCAAGCTGCTGCGCTTCCTCCAGGATGGCAAGGTGCGGCGCATCGGCGAGGGCCACGAGCGGCAGGTGGACGTGCGCATCGTCTGCGCCACCAATCGCGATCCCGTGGCCGAGGTGAAGGCCGGGCGGCTGCGCGAGGACCTGTTCTACCGCCTGCATGTGCTGAACCTGCACCTGCCGCCCCTGCGCGAGCGGGGCGACGACGTGATCCGGCTCGCGGAGGCGTTCCTGGCCCGGTTCGCGGGCGAGGAGGGCCGCCCCCTGCCGCGTCTCACGCCCGAGGCGGCGGAGGTGCTGCGCCGTCGCCAGTGGCGGGGCAACGTGCGCGAGCTGCAGAACCTCATGCGCCGCGCCGTGGTGCTGAGCGAGGGCGCGGCGCTGCCGCCTGCTTTGTTCGCCCAGGACCGCATGGCCGAGACGGATGTGGTGGCGGAAGCGCAGCCCGCCGCCGTGCCCCTGGTGCCCTCCCAGCTGTCGCCGGCCGCTGCCGAGCCGTTTCCCAAGGTGGAGCCCCTGGCGGTGACCGAGCGGCGGGCCATCGAGCACGCCATCGCGGCCTTCCAGGGCAATATTGCGCTCGCGGCGGCAGCGCTCGATCTCAGCCCCTCCACCCTTTACCGCAAGAAGCAGTCCTGGCAGGAGCGCGCGCAGCGCGAGGCGGGGGAGCGGACGAGCGACACCCACCACGTCGCCTGAGCCCTGTGGGGCCACCCGCGCACGCCGCAGGGCGGTGCGGGCTCCATGGACTTCTGCGCGCGCCCCGCGCGATGCCCGGCGCCTGTGGCATCAGCCCCGCTTGCGCATAATCTTCAGCCGGCCGAGCAGCTCGGCCACCGCCTCCGCGGGCAGGTGGCGGATCTCGGCCGCCAGCAGGTTGGCGAACTCGGTCGCCTCGGGGCTCAGGCCCGCCGTGTCCACGCTGACCTTCGGCTGCGACAGCTCCGCGAGGCGCTGCAGGTCCTCCGCCTCGTCCCAGATGACGTTGAAATAGGCGATGATGCGCTGGACCATGGCCCAGGTGGGCTTGCCGCGCTTGCCGTTCTCCAAAGCGGACAGATAGGTGGCGCTGACGCCGAGTGCCTGCGCCATCTCGGTGAGGGTCGCCCCCCGCGCGGCCCGCAGCTCCCGCACCCGGCGGCCGAAGGGCGTCATCGCGCGCCACGCGCGGCGGGCTGCTCCGGGGCGTGGGGATGCCCCACCAAAAGGGGCCGGAGGGCGGAAGGGCTTCTCATGGCTGCAGGGTATCACGCCGGGGGCGGGCGAGATCAAGGACCGGCCGCGCAGCACACGGGCCGGCTGTCAAAGCGTTCTCCGCTCGCAGCGGCTCGCGGCAACCGCGCTGAATTAATGAGATCACGCATTTTCTTCACGCGAACCGGCATCCACTGCGCCCGAGACTGCCTGGCTGCCGGCTCGTCCCCTCGCGGGCGCTCCCCCTTCGGGGCGGCCCTCCACAATCCGTCCCGCGCGTCTGTGCTCAGGACGGTCGGCGGCGGGCCAGCACCGCGACGGCGACGGCCGGGGCGCAATCGGCCGCGGCCGCCGCCCAGGTGTCGTTGGAGGCGAGCAGGCGCCCGGCGTCGAGGTACCAGCGGTGGGTGCGGGCCGCGAGCTTGGCGGCCAGGAAGCGGCCCACACCGGCGCCCACCAGGGGTACCGCCGGCGCCAGCCGATGGGCGCTCAGCACCAAGGCGAGGGCGGCATGCACCCGCTGCACCTGCACCTCCGCCGCATAGGCGGCGAGGGCCTCGGCCTCGTCCAGGGTGCAGGGGCCGAGATCGCGGCCCACCATGCGCAGCAGGCGGCGGGCGCTCGCTTCCCGCGTCTTGGCGCCGCCGTCGGCGGCCGGGTGCAGGTCGGCATTGGCCGGCAGGTCGCCGGTGAGGCGGTGCACGTCGGCGGTGGTGGCGAAATGCTCCATCATCAGCGGCACATGGGCGCCGCGAAACGGCAGGGTGGGGCCCAGCGCCATCACCGGAGTGCGCGCCACCCCGCAATAGAGCAGCTCGCCGGAATTCATGCGCTCAGCATCCGCATAGCCGCGACACTTTATTTTTTCGTCGGCAAAATAAAGGATGTCGGTGGTGGTGGAGCCGATGTCCACCAGCACGCCCGCCGGCAGGCGCAGAGCCAAAGCGGCGGCGGTGGCGTGCCAATTGGCGGAGGCGATGGACTTGGCGTGGCGGGCGGCGGCCTGCGCCGGCACGAAGCCCTCGGGGCCCGCATAGACGCCGGTGTCCGGCCCCAGCCGGTCGGCCAGCGCCTGGGCGAGGCCGGCGACGCCGGACGCCCGGTCGGGCCACAGGTCCACCAGTTCACCGGTCATGGTCACCACCGAAGGCGCCTCGGGCACCGGCGGCAGCGCCGCGATGGCGGCATCCAGCCGGTCGAGCCCCTGCCACAGGGCGCAGGGGGCCATGTCCACGCGCATGAGGCGGCCGGAGGCATCCACCACCGCCCGCTTCAGGTGGGCGCCGCCCACGTCCCAGCCCAGGAGGAGGTCGGAGCGGCTCATCGCAGGCCCACCTCCACCGGGGAGGCCGGCGGCAGATGGGGCATGGCCGGCAGGCGCCCGTCGCGGATGAACTGCGGCAGGAAGGCGGCCGGGTTCACCGCCAGCGCCCGGTGCAGGCCGGCATAGGAGGTGGTGATGCGCGGGTTCACCTCCACCACCACCGGGCCGGCCCCGGTGAGGATGATGTCGATGCCGATGATGCCGGCGAGCCCCGGAAAGGCTGCCACCACCGCCGGAACCAGCAGCGCGATGCGCGGATCGGCAGGCAGCGCGCCCACGGTGAGCCCGGCGAGGCCGAGCACGCCGTCCTTTTGCGTCAGATGCTGGCGATTGACCGTGAGCAGGGTCGCCCCCTCCGGCCGCACCAGCACCGAGAGGCTGGCCGGAATGCCCGGCACGAACGGCTGGATGACGAACCCCGGCTCGCGGGGGGCCAGATCGGGGCTGTCCCAGCGGCGGGTATCCTCGCAGCCGGCACCTTCGTCGGGCTTGGTCACCACCGGCCCGGTGAGCTCGGCCGGCGGCGCCTCGGCGCGGAAGGTGGGCACGTGCGGCAGCGCGGCGGCGGCGAGCCGGCCCGCGGTGCGCAGCTTGCTGGAGCAGACCGCGATGGCCTCCGGCCCGCAGGCCACCACGTGCTCGCATTTCTCGCGCATCAGGCCGGCGAGCCGCGCCAGCAGGCCGCCTGTCTCCGGCGCCACCGGCCAGACCACGTCGGCCTGGGCCGCGAGGCTAGCCCACACCGCCCAGGGGTCGTCGTTGGGACCGATAGGGATGGACGATTCCTGAGGCGCCGGCAGCCGGTCGTCATGGGCGAGCAGGAGGCCGCCGACGCCGGGCAGCGCCTCGATGTCGGCCATGAGCGCGTCCCGCATGCGCGTGCCCTCGGGCACCAGGGTTTCGGGCAGCGCGCGGCCCCGAAGCCCTCCGGCGGTGACGAACTCGCAAATGAAGACGCGCATGACGGTTCCTTCAGGCCGGCACCTTCCTCGCGGCGCACAGATGGGCCGCCAGAGGCTCCGCCATATTCCGCCCGGTCGCATCGTACAAGCCGCGCCATGCGGGCATGGAGTTCACTTCGAGGACAAGAAGGCGGCCCCCGGCGCCGGAAATGATGTCCACGCCGGCATAATCGGCCCCGACTGCGGCGGCGGCGCGCACCGCCAGTTCCGCCAGCACCCCTTCCGCCGCCACCTCCAGCCCGGTGGCACCCTGGTGGATGTTGGTGATCCAGGAGGTGCCGCGCCGCGCCATGGCCGCCACCGCCGCGCCGCCCACCACGAACACGCGGAAGTCCTCGTGCACTTCCTCGTGGGGGTCGTCCGGCCCGGTGCGCGGGTGGGAGGCGCCGACGAAATCCTGGAGATAATAGACGCTGCCCACTTCCTCAGCCGCCGGCAAGGCGTCCCCGCGCGCGAGGCGGGCGAGGCCGCGGCCCTGGGCGCCGAACATGGGCTTCAGCACGCTGTCGCCGGGGGCGCTGTCCACCAGCATCCGCGCCGCCTCCCGGTCCTCCACCACCACCGTGCGGGGGGTGGGCAGGCCGGCATGGGCGAGCAGGAAGGTGGTGGCGCTCTTGTCCACGCAGCGCTCGATGGCGCGCGCATTGTTCATCACCGGCACGCCCAGCGCGCCCAGCGCGTGCAGCACCCCCAGCCGCAGCGTCACCTGTTCCAGCGTGCCGTTGGGCACCGAGCGCACGAAGCAGGCGGCGGGCAGGCGATCGCCGAAGCCGGGCAGCAGCAGGCCGTGGGCGGTGCCGCCCACCGCGAAGCCGCAGGCGCGCAGCGAAAGCACCCGCGCCCGCTGGCCCCGCGCCTTGATGGCGGCGAGAAGCGAGCGGGTGTGCCAGTCCACCCGCTCGGCGAAGATGACGAGGTCTTCCACCTTGTTCCTCAGGCTCCGAACGAGCGGGCGATGAGCACCGGGTCGAACCCGCCGGCGGTGAAGCTCGCGCCGTGCTCCACCGCAGTCACGGTGACGCGGGCGGGAGAGAACAGCAGCGGATCCACCTTGTAGAAGTCGCAGTCATAGCCGGCAAATATTTCCGCGAACGGGCGGCCGTAGTCGCGCGAGGCGGACGACGGCAGGCGCCGCGCGAGGTCCTGCGCCGCCTCGGCGCTGCCGCGCACGTAGAGCTGCACGTCGCCGCCGTAGAGCACGGCGTCGTTGGTGCGGCCCATGGCGGTGAGGAAATCCGGCGAGGGCGGCGCCACCGGCGCGCTGCCCACCCCGTCCAGGATGTGCTCCAGCGGGAAGTGGATGGCGTGGGCCTTGTGCAGCGCTACCTCGAGCACCCGCGCCACGATCTGCACCGTTCCGGCCAGGGATGAGGTGGGGGTGAGGATGAGCGTGATGCGCGCGGGCTCCACGCGGGAACGCGCGGCGATCTCCGCCACCACCGCCTCCGGCGGCACCACGCCGGTCTCGAGCACGAGCGTGGTGTCTGCGCTGTCCTCGCGGAAGCCGAGCTCGCCATAGAGCTCCTCCACCGCCGCCACCGCGCGGCCGGGGCCGGAGCCGAGGGCGAAGAAGTCGTCGGCGGACAGGCTCCAGCCCGCATACTGGCTGCCGAGGCAGGCGAGCACGGGATCGGAGGTGGAGACGCTCGCCAGCGTGCCCCAGGGCGAGAAGCGCGTGCTCGGCGCCAGCGCCACGCGGCCGAGACCGCCAAGGCAGATCTCGGCAATGCGGCGCCCGGCCTCCAGGCCGCCCGGCGCCGCGATGCCGGCATCCACGATGCGGCAGCCGAGGGGACCGGGCGAGACCGACAGGCGCAGCGCGTCGGCATCGGCGACCAGCGCCTCCACCAGCGGGCGCACCCCGGCGGAGAGGCTGGGCCGGCGCGGGCCGGTGGAAAGGGCCGCGGGATTCTGGAGGTTCATGGCCATTCTCATTCAGGACAGGAGCAGCCGCGCGGGGGGCGCGGCAACGGGCGCGGCCCTTGGCGGACGCCGGGCGAAGGCACACCCCGCGGGCGGGCGGCCGATGAGCGGAACTCACCGGCCATGGCCTCACGCCTTCAGCGTGCGGGCGAGGGCGAACACCATCTTGAGATCGACGAACAGCGGCGTGGTGGTGACGCGCATCTGCTTGAGGATCTCGTGCTGCACCGCATACTTGAGATTGCCGATGGCGAGCGCGCCGATGCCCACCCCGTGGGGCAGCACGGCCGCCGCGTCATGGGCACCGATGCCGGCGATGCCGGCCGGGGGCACGGCGTTCACGTCCGCCGCCACCAGCAGGCGCTCCGCGGCCTCAAGGTGCGCGGGGGTGAGGATCTCCACGCCCGCCTTGCCGGTGGCGAGGATCACTTCCGCCTCGGGCACGAGCTTCGCCTTCTCCGCGTCGGTGACCGCGGCGGCGCAGGTGAGGTCCACCCCGAACCGGCGCTTGAAATCGGCGGCCTTGGCCTCCACCAGCGCGATCTCGCGATGGCTGACCAGGGTGACCCGGGCGCCCGCCTCCGCCGCGATGACGGCGGCGATGGAGCCCACCACGCCGGTGGCGCCGTAGATCTGCACCCTGGCGCCGGCGAGCCCCTCGGCCCGCACTTTCAGCAGGGCCTGCTCCACCTTGGCGATCATGGCGGCGGCGGTGGTGAAGGAGCCGGCCGGATCGGGGAAGATGGAGATCTCGAACGGGGGGAAGATGGCGGCCTTGGCCTCCGCCGCCATGTCGAGGGCGAGGGCGGCATCCTTGCCGCCGATGAAGAGGCCGGTGCGCGGCGCCGCCTGCGGCGGGCGCGAGAACATCATGTCCTGCGTCAGGTCCCGCACCTCTTCCAGCGCCACGCGGGAATAGGGCGTGATGACCGTGTATCCCGCATCCACCGCCATGTTCACGTCGAACGGGCTTGCGTGGTTGAGCGGGGTGAGGATGTGCAGGATGGGGGCGGATTCCGCCATGGCGCAGCTCCGTGCAGGGGGAAACATTAGCGGGTGGCCGCGCCTTTGACCGCTGAAGGGTGCTCATCGGTCGCGACGCCGCGGTTGTTTCCCCGCACGCAATCAGAACGCTTAGACTTTTGACTGAACGCCGCGCCCTGCGCAAGGGTCTTCGTGAGGCCTGTTCTCTACCTTCGCGCCGCACATCTTTGCTGCCCTGCGAAAGACAGGGCCGCAATTGAGCGCACCGGGCCTGTCCGCACCCGCCCGGCGCCGGCCGAACCGGCTCGATGGGATCAGAAGGTCGCCCTGAGGCCGGCATAGGCCGACAGCGGCTGGCCGGGGGTCTGCATCTGCGGATTGTTGAGGCCGAGATAGCCGGTGTCGAAATAGGTGCCGTAGGTGGCGTAGGATTCGTTGAAGAGATTGTTGATGAGGCCGAAGACCTGGACGTTCTGCGTCACCTGGTAGGTGGTGCGCACATTGACGATCCAATAGCCCGGCAGCATGGGGTTCTGGTTTGCCTCGTCGCCCACATAGTATTGGCTCGATGCGGCGATGAGGTCTCCGCCCACGGTCCACTTGGGAGTGACCTTGTAGTCCGCGCCCAGCTTCAAGGTCTGCGTGGGGATGCCGGGGATGTGGTCGCCGGAGGTCACGTAGACCTCGCCGTCCACCGCCAGCGGGTTGTTGGGCGAGGCGAGATAGCCCGCGAACTGGAAGGTGGCGTCGATATAGGCGTAGTTGGCATAGAGCTTCCACGGCCCGTTGACGTACTGGAAGCCGGCCTCGAAGCCCTGGCGGCGGGTGGCGGGCACGTTGGTGTAGTAGCCGTAGCCGGTCTGCTCGCTGGCGAGGGCGATGATGTCGTCGTCGCTGTCCACGCGGTAGATGCCGAGCTTCCAGGTGATTTCGCCGCCGAGGAGCTTGTCGGTGCCGCGCAGGCCCGCCTCATAGGTGTGGGACACCACCTGCTCCAGCGGCGGGTCGGCCACCAGCGAGTTTTCCAGCAGGCACGGGCGGTTGGGGTCGGCGCAGTTCAGCTCCAGCGGGGTCGGGGCGCGGTTCGATTCCGAATAGCCCGCATAGGCGGTGGCGCCGGAGGTGATCTTGTAGGTGATGCCCACCAGCGGGTTCACGCGCGAGAAGGTGTAGTCGCCGTTGAGCTGCGGGGCGACGCCGGAGGCATCCTCCATGTTGATGGCGGCGACGTTGAGCCGCGCGCCCACGGTGAGGGTGGCGCGGTCGGTCATGTCGAAGGCGTTGGTGGCATAAAGGCCGTAATAGGTGGTGGTCGCGTCGAGGTTCACCGGCGTGTAGAAAACCTGGTACTCGTCCGGCAGCGAGAAGTTCGGCAGGTTCGAGAGATAGGTGCCGCTGCCGGCGACCCCGAGGGTCGCCATGCTGGTGATGCCGAGCTCGGTGTTCGACTTGAAATTGATGGTCGAGTGATCGACGCTGCCGCCGATGACGAAGTAATTGTCATGGCCGATGAGCTTGTCGGTGCTCACGGCCTGCACCGAGCCGCCGGTGGAGGTGGTGTCGGTCCAGGTGCGGTTAACGACGCCGTAGAGGTAGCCGTCCGCCAGCTCGCCGAAGGGCACGGTGCTGCCGTTCTGGTCGTACAGCACCATCTGGCCGCGGAACTTGGCGTATTCGGGGTTGCTGGCGGGGGTGCCGCCGCCGGGCGGGCCGTTGAAGCCGTCCTCCTCCAGGCACATCTTCGAGCTGCCCACCGCGGGGTTCCACCGGTTGGAGCAGGATTCGAGATCGGCATCGTTGCCGTCCACGTGGGACTGCTTGAACCGGCGCACATAGACATTGCCCTGGAGCTGCCAGGTGTCGGTGAGGTCGTAGCGGCCGTTGAGGGCCAGCATTCCCATGTCGTTGCTGGTGGTCTGCGGCCACGTGTAGACCGAGGCGTTGTCCACCGCGAGCATCTCCACCGGGGTGGGGCCCACCACGCCGAGGGAGTTGCTGGCGGCGCTGGCGATGAGGTGGACCTCCGTCTTGTCGCCCTTCCAGCCGAGGTCGCCATAGAGCCGCGCGAGCTCCGAGGAGGATTGCTTGCGCCAGCCGTCGTCGCGCACCGCGTCCGCCGCGATATAGACGCCGAAGCCGTCCTTCTCGCCGCCGTATTGCAGCGAGCCGCCGATCTGGCCGAACGAGCCGCCCTGCAAGGAGCCCTCGAAGCCGTGGAAGTTGAAGCCGTTCTTCATCTGGATGGAGACGGCGCCGCCCAGGGCGTTGAGGCCGAACGCGGGATTGTTCGAGAACACGTCCGCCTGGCTGATGGCGACCTCGGGAATGAGGTCCCAGTTCACCGTGTCGCCGAACGCCTCGTTCACGCGGATGCCGTTCTGGTAGACGGCGATGCCCTGCGGCGTGCCCTGCAGCGGCGAGGCGGCGAAGCCGCGGAACCGGAAGTCCTGGAAGAAGGCGTTGCCCTGCACGTCGTTGGTGGTGGCGCTGGGCGTGTACTGGAACAGCGCGTCGGTGGTGGAGAAGGAGAACAGGCGGGCGAACTGGTCGGAGGAGATCACCGTCACCGCGCCGGGCACCTTGTCGGCATCGATGCCGGTGCCGGAGAGGGGCGTGGTGTCCACCACGTTCACGGCCGGAAGCTCCACCGTGCCCGCCGGCTGCGCGGCCGATTGCGCCAGCGCCGGGGCGGCTGCGGCGAGCAGCGCTCCCGAAAGGCCCAGCGCCACCGCGATGGCACGCCAGGATGCCGCGCCCTTCGCGCGCTCCCCGTTCGAGGCTGCCCCCTTCATCTTGCTCCGCTCCGCCTTGCCGTTTCCTCGAAAATGCGCCTCGGCCGCCGTGACGGGCCGGGCCCGGGTCCTCGCCCGGAACCGCCATGCGGACCCGGTGCATCGGCACCTCTTGCTGGGGAACATATGGCAACAGAAGTTCCAGTCAATATTTGGCATTCATAAGAGAACTTTGAGATTTCTAAGAGTGTGGCGCTGAAGCACCGTATTTATGGACAGCCGCGGGAAAAGATTTCAGACTACCGGCCAATGTCATCTGCCCGCGCGACGGGCGGACCAAGAATGACGGGGAGGATGAATGCTCACGCGCCGCGCCCTGCTGGCGCTTGCCGCCGGTGCGCTCGCCGCAGCGCCGGCGCCTTCCTCCGCGCGCGCCGCGCCGCACCGGGTTATCCGCCTCTCCATCCTCCAGTTCGGCACCGCCGCCTGGGAACTGGCGGCCATGGCCGCGCTGGGGCTCGACGCGGCGCACGGCATCGCCGTGGAGGCCCGCCGCGCGGCCAATAACGATGCCGGCCGCCTCGCCTTCCTGGCGGAGGCGGTGGACGGGGTGGTGAGCGACCTCCTGTGGGCGGCGCGCCTGAAGGCTGAGGGGCGGGACCTTCTCTACCTGCCTTTCTCTACGGGCGAGGGGGCGGTGATGGTGGCGCCGGGCGGGCCGGTGAAGCGCCTCGCCGATCTCGACGGCGTGCGCCTCGGCGTCGCCGGCGGGCCGCTCGACAAGAGCTGGCTGCTGCTCCAGGCCCATGCCCGGCAATCCGCCGGGCTCGATCTCGCCCGTGCCGCGCGCCTGTCGTTCGGGGCGCCGCCTTTGCTCGCCGCCAAGCTGGAGCAGGGCGAGCTCGATGCCGCCCTGCTCTACTGGACCTTCGCCGCGCGGCTGGAGGCGAGGGGCTTTGCCCGCCTCATAAGCATGGACGAGGTGGTGGCGGCGTTCGGCATCGCTCCGCCCCCGGCCCTGGTGGGCTATGTGTTCCACGGTGCCTTCGCCCGCGCCGCGCCGGCGGCGATCGAAGCCTTCGCCGCCGCCTCGCGCGCCGCCAAGGCCGCCCTCGCCGGAACCGGCCCTGCGGCCGACACCGCCTGGGCCGCCGCGCGGAGCGTGATGCAGGCCGGGGACGAGGCCACCTTCGCGGCGCTGCGGCGCGGTTTCATCGCCGGCATCCCCAGCCGGCCGCCGGCCGAGGAGAAGGCCGCTGCGGCGCGCCTGCTGGAGGTGCTCGCCCAGGCCGGCGGGGGCGCTCTCCTCGGCCCCGTGCGCGGCCTGCCGAAGGGCCTCTACTGGACCGGCGGGGCCGGCGCCCCGTGAGCCGCCCGATGGCCGCGCGCCTGCTGGTGAAGGCGCTTTCCCTCGCCGCCCTGCTGCTTGCGTGGCAGGTGGCCGCCATGCTTGCCGCGAGCCCGGCCCTGCCTGCGCCGGAGGCGGTGCTGGCCTTCATCGTCCGCGAGGCGGCGGGCGGCGATCTCCTCGCCAATCTCGCCGCCACCCTGGGGCGGGTGGCGGCGGCGTTCGTCATCGCCATGGCGGTGGGCGCGGCGCTGGGCATCGCGCTGGGGCGCCGGGAGACGCTCGACCGGGCGTTCGACCCCTGGCTGGTGCTGGCGCTCAACACGCCGGCGCTGGTCATCACCGTGCTCTGCTACATCTGGCTCGGCCTCACCGAGGCGGCGGCGGTGCTGGCGGTGGCGCTCAACAAGATTCCCAATGTCACCGTGCTGCTGCGCGAGGGTGCGCGCGCCCTCTCCCCCGAGCTCGACGAGATGGCCGCCGCCTACCGGCTGTCCGCCATCGACCGGCTGCGCCACGTGGTGCTGCCGCAGCTCGAGCCCCACCTCGCGGGTGCGGCGCGCTCGGGCCTGGCGCTGGTGTGGAAGATCGTGCTGGTGGTGGAGCTGCTGGGCCGGCCGAACGGGGTCGGCTACGCCATCTCGGTCTATTTCCAATTGTTCGACGTCACCGCCGTGCTCGGCTACTCGCTCGCCTTCATGGCGGTGATGCTCATGGTGGAATATCTCCTGCTGCAACCGTTCGAAGCCCATGCCCGCCGCTGGCGCCCCGCCCCTCGTTGAGGTCCATATTGCCGAGAAGCGCCATCGCGGGTCTCACGGCCACGCGGGGGAGGCGGTGCGCGGGCTCGACCTCGCCATCGGGCGGGGGGAGTTCGTGTGCCTCATCGGCCCCTCCGGATGCGGCAAGACCACCACGCTGCGCATCCTCGCCGGCCTCGACCGCGACTTCGAGGGCTGGGTGCGTCCCGATCCGCGCGGGCTCGCCATCGGCGTCGCCTTCCAGGAGCCGCGCCTGCTGCCCTGGCGCACGGTGGAGGAGAACATCCGCCTCACCCTGCCGCGCGCGCTGCGGCGGCAGGATCTTGGCCCGCTCATCGATGCCTTCGGCCTTTCGGCCCACCGGGGCAGCTACCCCCATGCGCTGTCGCTGGGGCTGGCGCGCCGGGTGTCGCTGGCGCGGGCGGTGGCGGGGCGGCCGGAGCTGCTGGTGCTGGACGAGCCCTTCGTCTCGCTCGATGTGCGAGCCGCCGCCGAGCTGCGCGCCCACGTGCGCCGGGTGGCGCGGGAAAGCGGCGCGGCGGTGCTGATGGTGACCCACGACGTGCGCGAGGCGCTCGCCCTCGCCGACCGGCTGGTGCTCCTGAGCGAACGACCGGCCCACGCCATCGGCGCGCTGGTGCCCGACCGCCCGGGCGCGGCGCGCACGCCGGAATGGATCGAGCGGCAGCGCGCCGCGCTGGCCGCGCTCCACCCCATGCTGCGGGAGGCCTGAGAAGGCGCGCCCCCCTGGCGCTCCCGCGCGGGATGGGCGAGCATGGCGCCGGCCGCCGCGCATGGCGCTGGACGGGCACCGCCGCGGGGCTGATTCGCCCGGAAGGAACGCGAAATCAAGAAGATGGAACGCCACTCGCCGCAGGCGGAGGACCGGCGCTCCAAGGGACGGGAGGCGTCCATGCTTGGCAGGGTTCGGCGGCTTGCCGTGGGTCTGGCGTGTCTTTTCATCGGCGCTGCCGCTACCGCCGCGCCTGCTCCGGCGGAGGAGCAGGCGGCGCCCGAGCCGCTCGCGGTGAGCGAGGTGGCGCCCGGCGTCTTCGTCCATCAGGCGCCCTATGCGCTGGCGCTGCCGCGCAACCTGGGCTTCGTCGGCAACGCGGGCTTCATCATCGGCCGCGACGCGGTGGCGGTGGTGGATACGGGCGGCTCCTTCAAGGCCGGCGCGACACTGAAGGCGGCGGTGCAGGCCCGTACCGGCCTGCCCATCCGCTATGTCATCAACACCCACATGCACCCCGACCACGTGTTGGGAAACGCCGCCTTCGCCGGGCCGGGCGTGACCTTCATCGGCCATCGCAACCTGCCCGAGGCGCTGGCGGCGCGCGCGGAGAGCTACCTGGAGGCGACCCGCCGCTTGGTGGGGGAAGAGGGCGCCGCCGGCACCCGCGTGGTGCTGCCCGACGAGACGGTGGCGGAGCGGCGCGTGATCGACCTCGGCGCGCGCCCCCTGCTGATCGAGGCATGGCCCACCGCCCACACCGCCACCGACCTCACCGTGCTGGACGAAGCCACCGGCACCTGGTTCCTCGGCGACCTGCTGTTCCTCGGCCATGTGCCGGCGCTCGACGGCAAGGCGCTCGGCTGGATCGCCCTGCTCGACGAGCTGAAGCGGCGTCCGGCGGCACGAGTGGTGCCCGGCCACGGCCCGGCCTCCCAGCCCTGGCCGCAGGCCGCCGAACCCACCGAGCGCTACCTGAGGCGCCTCGTCGCCGACGTGCGCCGGCTGGTGCGGGACGGCGGCACCATGAGTGATGCGGCGCGGGAGGCCGGCCGCGCCGAGGCGGGCGACTGGCAGCTGTTCGACGATTTCAACGCCCGCAACGCCACCAGCGCTTATCACGAGCTGGAATGGGAGTGAGGGCGCCGCTCCCGGCGGGGGCGGTCTCTTCGCAGTGCGGCAAGGAATAAAGTTTTACTTCGCATCCGCAATATAGAAGAACCCTATCGCTCCACAATTGGTGTATTGCTTCCGAGAGAAACTTTGCTTACGTTCCTCTCAGCTTCGGCTTCAACGGTATCGCGCGGGGAACGCGGTACTGGTTCGCAGGCCTGCGGGACACCTTGTGACCGCAAGGCTTCAGGGCATTCACGCCGGTCGTGACACGCTGCCGAAGTAGATGGAGTCCCCCAAAGGCGAAAACAACGCTCAGTGCGTTTCCCGTTCCACTGCGGTGGCCGCGGGCGCGCATCCATCGGAGGAAGCCCAGATGAGACGAGTTTTGACGGTGACCGCCGTGGCGGCGTGCAGCGCGCTTTTCGGCGCGCCAGCCATGGCCAACGACGGTGTGCTGAAGCTCACGCAGGACCCCAACCAGTGGGTGCTGCAGACCGGTGACTATGCCAATACCCGCCATTCCAAGCTGAAGCAGATCAACGCCGACAACGTCGGCAAGATGCAGGTGGCCTGGACTTTCTCCACCGGCGTGCTGCGCGGCCACGAGGGCTCGCCGCTGGTGGTGGGCGACACGATGTATGTGCACACGCCCTTCCCGAACATCGTCTACGCCCTCGACCTCGCCAACGAGGGGCGGATCATCTGGAAGTACGAGCCCAAGCAGGACCCGAACGTCATCCCGGTGATGTGCTGCGACACGGTCAACCGCGGCCTCGCCTATGCCGACGGCAAGATCTTCCTGCACCAGGCCGACACCAAGGTGGTGGCGCTCGACGCCAAAAGCGGCAAAGTGCTGTGGTCGGCCGTGAACGGCGACCCCAAGAAGGGCGAGACCAACACCGCCACCGTGATGCCGGTGGGTGACAAGCTGCTGGTGGGCATCTCGGGCGGCGAGTTCGGCGTGCGCTGCCACATGACCGCCTACGACATGAACAGCGGCAAGCAGGTCTGGCGCGCCTATTCCATGGGCCCGGACAATGAAATCCTGTTCGACCCAGAGAAGACCACCTCCCTTGGCAAGCCGGTGGGCAAGGATTCGTCCCTGAAGACCTGGCAGGGTGACCAGTGGAAGATCGGCGGCGGCTGCACCTGGGGCTGGTATTCCTACGATCCGGAGACGAAGACCGTCTATTACGGCTCCGGCAACCCCTCCACCTGGAATCCGGCCCAGCGCCCTGGCGACAACAAATGGTCCATGACCATCTTCGCCCGCGACCCCGACACCGGCATGGCGAAGTGGGTCTACCAGATGACGCCCCACGACCAGTGGGACTATGACGGCATCAACGAGATGATCCTGGTGGACCAGGAGATCGACGGCAAGAAGCGGCCGCTGCTGGTGCACTTCGACCGCAACGGCTTCGGCTACACCCTCGACCGCAAGACCGGCGAGCTGCTGGTGGCCGAGAAGTACGACCCGGCCGTGAACTGGGCCACCAAGGTGGACATGGACAAGAACAGCCCCACCTTCGGGCGGCCGCTGGTGGTGCAGAAGTATTCCACCGAGGCCAGCGGCGAAGACGTGAACACCACCGGCATCTGCCCGGCGGCGCTCGGCACCAAGGACCAGCAGCCGGCCTCCTTCTCGCCGGAGACGGGCCTGTTCTACGTGCCCACCAACCACGTGTGCATGGACTATGAGCCCTTCCACGTGAGCTACACGCCCGGCCAGCCCTACGTGGGCGCGACGCTCTCCATGTTCCCGGCGCCCAACAGCCACGGCGGCATGGGCAATTTCATCGCCTGGGACGCCCGCAAGGGCAAGATCGTGTGGTCCATCCCCGAGCAGTTCTCGGTGTGGTCCGGCGCGCTCTCCACTGACGGCGGCATCGTCTTCTACGGCACGCTCGAAGGCTATCTGAAGGCGGTGGACGCCAAGACGGGCAAGGAACTCTACAAGTTCAAGACCCCGTCCGGCATCATCGGCAACGTGATGACCTATACCTACAAGGGCAAGCAGTACGTGGCGGTGCTCTCGGGCGTCGGCGGCTGGGCCGGCATCGGCCTCGCCGCGGGCCTCACCGACCCGAATGCCGGCCTCGGCGCGGTGGGCGGTTATTCCGCCCTCAGCAACTACACCGCCCTCGGCGGCCAGCTCACCGTGTTCGCCGTGCCCAACTGAGGCGACAGGCGGACCGAGCTCGGCCCCCGGCGCCGGCACGGCTCCCTCCCGTGCCGGCGCCCCTTCGAGACCCCGAGGGCGCAGGCTTTCGTGAAGTCCCATCCCGCGGCGTGCGGCGCCGCGAACGGAAGGCTGCGCCCCGTCCCCGACTTCGTTTCTGGAGAGAGCGTGTGTTTTCATCTGCCCTCATGAAGCGCGCTGGCGCCTTTGCCTTCGCGGCGGCATTGCTGCCGCTGTCCCCCGCGCTCGCGCCGTCCTCCCTCGCCGCCGAGACCCAGACCTTCAGCAAGCAAGGCGATCCCACGCCCGTGAAGGACGAGGACGGCAAGTATTTCGATAAATCCGGTGCCCCCACCTACAAGATCCAGCCCGACGGCATGGTGGATTGGTTCACCTATTCGGGCTACCGCCGCTATCACGCCGAATGCCACGTCTGCCACGGCCCCGACGGCATGGGCTCCACCTATGCCCCGGCCCTCATCGACTCGCTGAAGACCATGGACTTCGACCACTTTCAGGAAGTGGTGGTGGGCGGACGGCAAAACGTGGGAGGTGGCAATGAAAAGGTCATGCCGTCCTTTGGACTCAACAAGAACGTCATGTGCTACCTCGACGATATCTATGTCTACCTGCGCGCCCGCTCCGACGGCGCTCTCGGCCGCGCCCGTCCCGCCAAGCGCGAGGACAAGACACCCGCCACAGTTGCGACCGAGAAAGCCTGCCTCGGCGAGTGAGGGCTTCGTTCCTCTCCTCGCCTCGCTGGGGACGGCGGGGCTCGCAGCCATCCTGCTGCTGAGCTCCACCGGCGCCCAGGGGCAGACCATTCCGAGCTCGGTGTCGGCGGATGCCCTGAGGGTGTGCGCCGACCCCGCCAACATGCCCTTCACCAGCCGCGAGGGGGAGGGCTTCGAGAACCGCATCGCCGCCATCGTCGCCGACGAGCTCAAGGTGCCGGTGCGCTATTACTACATGCCCCAGGGGCCCGGCTTCGTGCGCAACAGCCTGGGCAAGCGGCTTTGCGACGTGGTCATCGGCTATGCCGCCGGGGCCGATCCGGTGCTGCACACCAATCCCTACTACCAGTCGGTCTACGTGCTGGTGGTGAAGGCGGGCGGCCCGCTCGACGGGGTGGCGGCGCTCTCCGACCCGCGCCTCAAGGGCGCGCGGCTGGGGCTGGTGGCGGGCACGCCCCCGGCCGACCACCTGCTGGCGCTGGGCCTCATCGGCTCCGCGCGGACCTATTCGCTGCTGGTGGACCGGCGCTTCGATTCCCCGCCGGAGGAGATGCTGGCGGATCTTGCGAAGGGCGATCTCGACGGCGCCATCCTGTGGGGGCCGAGCGCGGGCTATTTCGCCGGGCATGCCGGGGCGCCGCTGAAGGTGGTGCCGCTGCTGCACGAGGCGGAGCGCCCGCCGCTCGCCTATCGCATCACCATGGGGGTGCGGCCCACGGACCACGCATGGAAGCAGACCCTGAACCAGGTGCTGCGCAAGCGCGCCGCCGACATCGACGCCGTGCTGCTCGACTATGGCGTGCCCCTCCTCGACGACGACGGCCAGCTCATCACCACGGCGGGCGCATCGCGCGGGAGCGCGGGGCAATGACGGCCCCTGGCCGCCGTCCGGCGCGCGCATGGCGCCGCCTGCCACTGGCGGCCTGCGCCGCGCTCGCGCTGTGGGCGGGCGCCGCACGGGCGCAGGAGGCGGCGGCCCCCGCGCCCCCGGAGCCCGAGGGCTACCGCTTCGAGCCCTATCGCGCCCGGACGCCGGAGACCCTCTCCGGTGCGCGGGTCGTCACTGCGCGGGAGGCGGAGGCCCTGTGGCGGGAGAAGGCGGCGGTGTTCGTCGACGTGCTGCCGCGCCCGCCGCGCCCGGCGAACCTGCCGGCCGGCACCATCTGGCGCGATCCGCCCCATGAGACCATTCCCGGCGCCGTCTGGCTGCCCAACGTGGGCTTCGGCGCCCTCGACGCGCCCGCCGAGCGCTATTTCGCCGAAGGGCTCGTCGCCGCCAGCGGCGGTGACCGGAACCGGCCGCTCGTGATATTCTGCCTCAAGGACTGCTGGATGTCCTGGAACGCCGCCAGGCGCGCCCTCGCCGCCGGATACGGGCGGGTCGCCTGGTTCCCCACGGGGGTGGACGGCTGGAAGGCCGCGGGCCTGCCCCTCGCGGAGGCCGGGCCCTGGCAGGGGGAAGCGGCGCGTTGATCCGGAAGGGCCGCTGCCTCCGCTTCCCCGCGCAAGAGGCTCGATCCGAGGCGCCGCAAGAGCCCCCGGACGCTAGGGCGCTTCCCGCTCTCATCGGCGCGCGGAAATCGCTCCAGGCCATTGATATTGCGCATTTTCTTCAAGCGAACCGGTCTCCGTTTCGCTTGAAAATGCTCCAAGGGAGAAACGCCATGACCGAACATCTGTGCCGGCCGCGCGGCCGGTGGGGGGCGTCCCTTCTCGCCCTGGCCCTGCTGGCGGGCGCGCCGCCGGCCCTCGCTGCCGAAGCCGGCTCACCCGCGCCGGATGCCGTGGGCGAGGCGGACACCGCGCGTGACTCCGAAGCTCCGCGCGAGACCACCTGGCGCGCCATCGCGCCCGACATCTTCCCCGACCGTGCCATCGGCGCCGCGGACGGGCTGGTGGCGCTGGCGGCGCCCTCTCGCGCGGAAGATGCCGCGCTGGTGCCGCTCACGGTGGCGCTGGCGCTGCCGGCGGGCGATGCGCGCAGCTTCCGGGCGGTGACGGTGGTGATCGACGAGAACC
Source organism: Xanthobacter sediminis (assembly GCF_043195015.1). Classification (NCBI taxonomy): domain Bacteria; kingdom Pseudomonadati; phylum Pseudomonadota; class Alphaproteobacteria; order Hyphomicrobiales; family Xanthobacteraceae; genus Xanthobacter; species Xanthobacter sediminis. Next base: position 315,294 of record NZ_JBAFWH010000003.1, read on the forward strand.
CCTCGCCGGTGGCGGGGCGCTTCACCTTCGGCGCGGGGCAGAAGGACTTCTCCCTCTCGCTCCGGGCGCGGGTGAACTCCTATTCCTACGTCCGCGCGGTGGTGGAGACCGACGACGGCGCGCTCCACATGGCCAGGGCCTTCGTGAAGGCGGCGGGCGGCTGCTCGGCCCCCGCCACCAAGGACACGGCCGATTCCATCACCCACCTCGGTGACATCCGCTTCCGCTCCTTCGCGGACACCGGGCGCGAGGAGGCGCAGGTGCAGATCCGCCACCCCAACTTCTCCGGCCTGCAGATGGACGAGGCGACGCGCGGCTACACTCCGGCGTGGTTCGTGCGCGAGGTGCGGATCACCCAGGGCGGGCGCCTGCTGCTGGGCATGGAGGGGGGCATCTCCATCAGCGAGGACCCCACCTTCCGCTTCACTTATCACCCCTCCGCCGAGCCGGTGACGGTGCGCGGCGAGGATACGGAAGGCAAGGTGTTCAGCCGCACCTTCCCCGGCGGCGGGAGCTGACGGCCGGGACAGGCGCCCCGGTGCCGGTGGGGCCGAAGCTTCGCAAGCTCTAATCATGGGCCCTCGGTCAAGCTCGCGCGGCGTGTGAGCGAAACCTGCGTGTGAGCGAAACTCGACTGGCGCCGGGCAAAGACCCGGGCCGAGGGTGAGGGAGCATGTTCCGTTCGCCCCGGCGCCATCGGCGATCACTCCAGCTACTCGAGTCCGCGCATTTTCTTCATGCGAACCGGTCTCCGCTTCGCTTGGAAACGCTTCAGAGCCGGTCCTGGATCTGCCGGCCGATCTCGAACACGCGCTGCTCCAGCAGCACCGGCGTCTCGCACACATAGGCGAGGGAGCGCGTGCGCTCCTCGAAGATGCGGGTGTCCCAGGTCAGCTTCTGCTCCAGCTCGCGGGTGGCCGGAGTGTCGGCCGCCTCGGGCGAATCCTTCGCCTGCCCGAGGGCGTCGCCCTCCTCGCGCAGCCGCGCGGCGAGGCGCTCCTGCCCGCGCGCGTAGCGCACGATGCCGTCCATCACCTTGGCCCGCTCCAGGCTCGTGATCTCGTACACGCCGGCGAACACGCGCACGAGGCGGGTCTTCGCCTCCGGCCCCGCCTCCTTGGCGAAGGCCGCGATGAGGCCGCCGGCCTCCTCCAGCGGGGTGCGGCGGGAGGCGAGCTTCACCGCCAGCGTCGCGGCCTCCTGGTCGTCGGTCCAGCGGCCGGCGGTGTCGAGCGCCGGCCCGCTCCATACGGCGGCGAGGCTGATGTCCGGCGTGCGCCGCTGGGGGCAGGGCCAGTCCGGATCGGCCTTCGGCTGGGCGAGCGCCGGGCCGCAGGCGGCGAGCATCAGCGCGGCGAGGAGCGCGCTGCGGGCGGAAGGCGAAACGGGGAACGCGCGTCTCATGGCTGGCGAGCCTCCGGGCATGGCGCCTGATCTGCGGGATATCGTCGTGGCTCTCCTCACTGCGCGTCTCCTTTGGGCCCGCCGCGCAGTCCCATCACGCCCCGGCCGGGGTCGTAGGCGGCGACGGCGAGGGCGAAGAACACGAGGGTGGTGGCCGCCACCACCGCGGCGGCGCGGGGATCGAACGCGCCGTAGAGCGCGAAGCGGGCCAGCTCCACCGCATGGGTGAAAGGATTGAGAAGGCACACGAGGTAGAGCGTCTCGCTGGCGTCGCGCACACGCCACAGGGGGTAGAGCGCGGACGAGGCGAAGAACATGGGGAAGATGACGAAGTTCATCACGCTCGCGAAATTCTCGAGCTGCCGCACCAGCGAGGAGATGACGAGCCCGATGGACCCCAGCATGAAGCCTGTGACCACGAACGCCGGCAGCGCCAGGAGATAGCCGGAAGGCGGGATCTCCACCCCCCAGGCCCAGGCCACCGCCAGGAACACGTAGACCTGCACCAGCGACACCGCGACCCCGGCGATGAGCTTGGAGAACAGCAGCCACCAGCGCGGAAAGGGGCTCGTCAGCAGCACCCGCATGGAGCCCACCTCCCGGTCGTAGACCATGGAGAGGGAGGACTGCATGCCGTTGAAAAGCTGGATCATCACCGCGAGGCCGGGGGTGACGTAGACCTCGTACAGCACATAGGTGTCGTAGGGCGGGATGATGGAGACGCCGAGCGCGCTGCGGAAGCCGGCGGCGAAGATGAACAGCCACACCAGCGGCCGCACCAGCGCCGAGAGGAAGCGCTCCTTCTGCTGCACGAAACGCAGCAGCTCGCGCCAGACGATGCCGCCGAGGCACACGGCATAGCCGCGCGCCCCCAGGGGCCGGCGCGGCGCGGCACTGGCGGCGGGCGCGCGGGCACGGGTCTCGTCCCGGCTCATGCGGCCTCGCCCTCATCCCGCTCGGTGAGGGCGCGGAAGGCCGCCTCCAGCGAGGTGCCGCCAGCGATCGCTCCCGCCTCCCCGGCCGCGATGATGCGGCCGCGGTGCAGCACGTGGGCGAGGTCGTGCGGCTCCACCTCGTCGAAGATGTGGGTGGCCCACAGCACGGAGAGGCCCGCCTCGCGCACCAGGGCGCGCACCAGCGCCACGATGGCCCGGCGGGAGGCGAGATCGAGGCCCACGGTGGCCTCGTCCAGCAGCAGCAGGCGCGGGCGGTGCACCAGGGCGCGGGCGATCTCCACCCGCCGCGATTGCCCGCCGGAGAGGGTGCGCACCTTCTCCCGCGCGCGCTCGGCGAGGCCCACCAAAGCGAGCAGCTCGTCGATGCGGGCCGCGCTCGCGGCGCCGGAAAGGCCGTGCAGCGCCGCATGGTAGACGAGGTTCTGCCGAACGGTCAGATCGAGGTCGAGGGTGCGGCTCTGGAACACCACGCCCAGCTCCGCCAGCGCCGCCGAGGGCGCGCCGGCAAGATCGTGGCCGAAGATGCGCACCGCCCCGGCGCTGCAGGCGTAGAGCCGCGTCACCAGCGAGAACAGCGTGGTCTTGCCCGCGCCGTTGGGCCCAAGCAGGGCCACAAAGCGGCCCTGCGGCACGGTGAGCGACACGTCGTCCAGCGCCTTGCGGCGGCCGAAGCTGTGGCTCACGTGCTCCACCGCCAGCGCCGGCGCGCGCTCATCTGTTTCGTGTGCCGGCACGCCTTTCGCTTCCTGCATGGCGGGCCTCCGGCCTATTGGGGCGCGGCCACGACGCCCCAGGGCGCGCCGCCCGCCTTGATGGACTTCACCACCTTGCGCGAGGGCACGTCGATGACGGAGACGTCGTTGGAATTACCGTTGGTGGTGAAGAGCAGCTTCTCGTCCGGGGTGAATGCGAGCTGCCACACCCGCTGGCCCACCAGCAGGTAGTCTTCCACCGCATAGGTCTCGGCATTCACCACCGCGACGCGGTTGGCGGGGCCGAGCGCCACGAACGCGGTCTTGCCGTCAGCGGTGACGCGCACGCCCACCGGCTGGATGGTCTCCTTCGACACGCCGGGAATCCTGAACTCGATCTTCCGCACGATCGCGCGCGTCTTGGGATCGATCACGGAGACGGTGCCGCCCACCTCGGCCGAGACGAACAGCTTCGTGCCGTCACGGGTGAACTCGGCGAAGCGCGGGCGCGCGTCCACCAGAACGTTGGCGACGATCTTGTAGGTCTCGGTGTCGATGAAATGGGCCATGTTGGTGGTTTCGGAGGTCGCCACCAGGATCTTGCCATCGGGGCTCACTGCCATGCCTTCCGGCTCGGTACCCACCGGCACCTGGGCGATGACGCGGTTCTTCTCCACGTCGAGGACGGTGACCTGGTTGTCGTCCTCGTTGGCGATGTAGAGCGGGTTGCCCGAGGGGTGGAGCGCGAACAGCTCCGGATCTGGGCCCGACTTCAGCTTGCGCAGCACCTTGAGGGTGGCGGGGTCGATCACCTGCACCGCGTGCTCGTCGCTGGCGCACAGGTAGATCACCTTGCCGTCGGGGCTCATGATGATGCCGCGCGGGCGGCGGCCCACCTTCGCGGTCTGCGTCACCGTGAGGGTGGCGGTGTCGATGGCGGTGATGGAATTGCCGCGCTCGTTGGAGACATAGGCCATGCCCGCCTGCGCGCCCCCGGCCGCGAGCAGCAGAGCGGCGCCCGACAGCGCGGCGGCGAGGACCCGCGCGGAAGCGAGCGGGCGCGCAAGAGCCTGCGGGCGAAAGGCCGTCATCTTCATCCTCCCGGTGCGGGGCATGTCGGGCACGCCCTCGTCTTTTGAGCAAGCCGTTGGCGCGGCTTATTGAAACTTGGCCACGGGCCGAACTCGCGTGGCGTTCGCGTGAAACGGAGCCGGCACGGGTCGAAGACCGATGCCGGGGGCATCGCGGCCTACTTCAGCCGGCACTTGGATTCGGGCGCGTCGAAACCCAGGGTGTCGAGGGGCGTGAACTGGTGCAGGAAGCCCTCTTCCGGCGCCACCGAGACGATGCCGAGAGGCTGGGCGATGAGCAGCGGCTGGCGCACCTGCTGGTCCCACGGGCGAACGGAGAGCGGCACGCCCTTGAAGGCGGCGATGGAGAAGCCCGGGCCGCGCAGATAATCCGCCATGGCGGCGGCATCGGCGCTTTTGGTGCGGGTGGCGGCCTCGCCGGCCATGCGCACCGCGAGCCACGCCTGATAGTCCGCCGGGCGCATGGTGCGGCCCGCCCCGCGCAGAAAGCGGCTCTGCAATTGGGCCGAGCCCCAGGCATCCTGCGCCGGGTGCCAGGTGGCGGCGACCAGCCCCTGGGTGCCCACCACGAGGCGCGGCTCGGCGGTGCGGAAGGGGATGTAGTTGCCGAAGTCGTCCGCCTCGTCGGCCACCACCAGCACGTCGGCGTCCACGCCGCGGGTGAGCGCCAGCGCGTCGGAACGGGTGATGCTGTCCGAGCGCTCGCGCGCCAGCGGGCCGAAGGTCCACGGCTTCTCGGCCACGATCTTCAGGCCGAACTTGCGGGCGGCGCGCTTCACCGCCTCGGCATAGGCCATGTCCGCCGGCTGCGGCCCCACCACCAGCAACAGGCGGTTCCAGCGCTTGGCGGCGAGAAACTGGGCGAGGGCATCGGCCAGCATGGCGCGGCTCGGCGCCACGTGGAACACGTTGGCGCGGCACGCCTCGGCGCGCAGGGCGTCGTCGGTCGCGCCCACGTTGAAGACGACGCCGCCGAGCGGCTTCACCGCATCCGCCACCGCGAGCAATTGGTTCGCCGGCAGGTTCACGATGAGGAGCCGCCGCCCGCCCGCGACCAGCGCCCTGGCGGCGGCGACCGCATCGTCGCCCTCGGCAAGGGTGGTGGTGTCGAGGGTGAAATGCTGGCCGGTGAAGGCGCCGGTGGAGTTGTTGTCCTTCACGGCGAGCGTGGCGCCCGCCACCGCCTCGTCCTGGGGCACGGCCTCGAGGTCGTAGAGCGGGGGAGGGGGCACCTCGCGCGTGAGGAGGCCGAGGGGAAGCTCCAACGCCGCCGGCGCGGCGGCCTCCGGCGCCGGCTGGGCATGAAGCGACGCCGCCGGACCCGCGCAGAACGCCGCCAGCGCGGCGGCGAGAAAGCGTGCGCGCAGGCTCCACATCGCTCCACCACCTCGCGGGTTCCATTCTCGGGAAGGAGATGTAGGCACCATCGCGCCCGGCACGCAACGGGATATATCTAAGAAAAGAATAAGATGTTCCGGCCTTGCCCGAGGCGGATGGACTGTGACACGCTGCCTCCCGTTCAGGTGCGAATAATGAAAAGACAAGTGTTTCTCGCCGCAACGGCACTGCTTCTGCTGTCGCCCCTCGCCGCCCACGCAACTGCGGTGCGGACGGCTCTGTTCGGCTTCGAGTTCTTCGACGACACCCTGGACCGGCGGCGCGAGGCGCTGGCCGAGCAGGCCGAGCGCCTGAAGCGCGTCAATGCGGAGCTGGGGGCGCTCTTGGAAAAGTCCGGCGACATGGCGTTCGTGGACCTTTCGCCCCAGGCCGCCCGGATCGAGGACCTCTCCCCCTTCTACAAATGCAACGGCTGCGAGCGCGAGATCGCCCGCGCCGCCGGCGCCCAGGTGGAGGTGGTGGGGGTGATCCGCAAGATCTCCAACCTCATCCTGTCGTTCGTGCTGGAGGTGCGCGAGACGGGAGAGGACGGCCGCATCCTGCGCGCAGGCCAGGTGGACATTCGCGGCAACACGGACGAATCCTGGCTGCGCGGCGTGCGCTACCTGGTGAAGAACCGCATCCTAGCGCCCGGACAGCCCCCGCTCCAGCCGTGAACGGCGGCGGGAACCGAGAGCCGCGGCTCTCGCAAGAACCAAGGTTCGCAATCAAGATCGACAGGGAAGGAAACGCCTGATGAAACACGTTCTGAGCGCCGCGGTGGCGGCCGCCGTCATGCTCTCGCCGCTCGCCGCGGACGCCCACGGGCCCACCCGCAAGAAGGTGAGCGAGACCGTGGAAATCGCCGCGCCGGCCGAGAAGGTGTGGGCCGCCATCGGCAATTTCCAGGACATGAGCTGGCATCCGGTGATCGGCTCCACCGCCGGCCAGGGCGGCAATGCGGTCGATGCCACCCGCAAGCTCACCCTCAAGGGCGGAGGCACCATCGACGAGGTGCTCTACAAATTCGAGCCCGAGAAGAAGAGCTATTCCTACCGCATCACCGACGTGGACGTGAAAGTGCTGCCGGTGACCAACTATTCCTCCACCATCACGGTGGAGCCCATCGACGCCACCCACTCCAAGGTGGAGTGGAAGGGCGCCTTCTATCGCGGCTATCCCAACAACGACCCGCCGCCGGAGCTGAGCGACGAGGCGGCGGTGACCGCCGTCACCGGCGTCTACCGCGCCGGCCTCGACGCCCTGAAGGCAAAGCTGGAGAAGGGCCCTTCGTGATGGGGGCGAGCGCCCGCATCGCATCGGCCCGCGCCGCATCCGTTTGCGTTGGACTTGCCCTCGCCGCCGTCTGCGCCGCCGGGGCGAGCCCAGCGGCGCGGGCCGAGGAGGCCTTCATTACCGAGCAGCCGGCCAACCGGGTGGCGGTGGTGGACCTTTCCCCAGCCGGCGCCGATGGCGGCAAGGTCAAGGCGCAGATTCCGGTGCCGGGCGAGCCCGCCGGCATCGCCGTCACCCGCGACGGGCGCCGCGCCTATGTCACGAGCCCCAGCGACAAGGCGGTCACGGTCATCGATGCCGCAAGCCGGCAGGTGCTGGCGCGCTGGCCGGTGGGCGGCGGCCCACTCGGCATCGCGGTGGCACCGGCCGGCGCGCCGGTGTTCGTCGCCGACTGGTATGCGAAGCGCCTGCTGGTGATCGACCCCGACGCGCCCGAGCATTCACGGGTAGCGCAGACCGGCGCCTCGCCCTCCGGGGTGGCGGTGACGCCGGACGGCGCCTTCGTCCTCACCGCCGATCGCGACGACGACACCGTCTCGGTCATCAACACGCGGAGCCTCCAGCGGGTAGCGGTCATTCCCGTGGGCACCCGCCCGTTCGGCGTCACCATCGATGCGGGCGGGCGGCGCGCCTACACCGCCAACGTGGGCTCCAACGACGTCTCGGTGATCGACCTGCCCGCCCGGCGGGTGGTGGCAACGGTCAAGGTGGGAGAGCGGCCCTACGGCGTCGCTTTGGCGCGCGGGCGCGCCTTCGTCACCAACCAGTATGCGGGCTCGGTCAGCGTGCTCGACCTGGAAACCCTGCGGGAGCTGGTCCGCATCGGGGTCGGCGACTATCCCGAGGGCATCGACACGAGCGGCGACGGCAGCCGCGTCTATGTGGCGAACTGGTTCGACAACTCGCTCTCGGTCATCGACACGGAGACGCTGAAGGCGGTGGCGACACTGCCCCTGGGCGATGGGCCGCGCGCCTTCGGGGCCTTCATCCGTCGCGGGGATTGATGCGAGGCTGGGAGCATCGGGCTCGCGGGGCTTTGGGCTGAGCGCGGGAGGGGAGATCCGCCTGTGGCGGCCGGGGCCGGGGCGGAGGGGCTGAAGAGCCTTGAAGGAGGAACCCGGCTTGGGGCCGGGTTCCGGGACGGAGCAGGCTCAGGGCCGGCTGGGCTCAGGCCTGGAAGGGGTGCTTGACGGCGTCGCGCTTCTCGGTCGCTTCCTTGGCGGTCGGCTCGCCCTTCACCGCTCGCGCCAGCGCAAGCTTGGTCGCCTCGTAATTGTACGACTGGATCTTGGCGTCGTCCGCCGCCTCCCAGTGGATGAAAACGCCCACGCAGATGTAGAGGTCGTCAGCCTCCTCCAGCGGGATGATCCCTTCCGCAACCGCGTCCTGCACCGCCTTCGCCACACCGTGCTGCGCCGGGCCGAACATCTGCACCGCCTGGCGCGCGTCCTTGATGGTCACCTTGTTGAACATCACCGTGTTCGGCTTGCACTGAAGGTTCGGCGCGATCACCGCCAGGAGCGAGGTGAACCCGTCCTTGTTGTTGGTCAGGCTGGTGCAGAACGCCGTCTCCGCCGCGCTGCCCCGCGGGCCGATCAGAAGGTCGATGTGCGCAACCTCGTTGCCATCGCCCACCAGAGCCTCGCCAACCAGAACCTTGTCGATCTTGGCCATTGGTCTTGTCCTCCCAGATGTGCGCCGGATGCTGCCCGCATGCCGCCCATCGCGGCACCTGAAACACCCGGCAGGGGACGACCGCCTCCGGTTTCCAGCGGATAGCGGTCGCTTGCCGCATACCCTTGTTTCAGCGCCCGCTCAAATCAGGCCGGTTCACCGGATAGCGCTGCAAAAGTATCCGACCCGCATGAAGCCAGCAAGACGCTCCGAAGGGGAACACGGGGCGCGCGCGCCTCAGAAGTCGGAGGCGATGCCGCCCACTTCCCAGTCGCCGTAGCGCACGGGCTCGGGGCCGCCGCGCCCGTTGATCTCCCTGGGCCGCTCCTGGCGCGCGGCATCGGCGGCGGCGCGGCGGGCCGCGGCCTCCGCGAGGGCGCGCTGCGCGGCCTCGCTCAGGGGCTTCCGGGCGGCGGCTTCGGACGCGCCGGCGGCGGCGCCCTGGATCTCTTCGGCCATCTCTTCGTCTCCGAACGCGGCGCCGCCTGCGGCGCTCTCAATCTTGCGCGGCGGCGCCAAAGCATGGTAGCGCACCGCGCGACTTCGGGCTCACTTTATCAAAGCCCTCAACATATGGAGATGCGCATGGCGACGCAGAATGGCGGCCCCACCCAGAATCCGGCGCCGTCGCTGAACGTGCTCGCGCAGTACACCAAGGACTTCTCGTTCGAGAATCCGAATGCGCCGCGCTCGCTTGCCGCGCCCCCGAGCCAGCCCGACGTCAACATTCAGATCCAGGTCAACGCGAAGCCCGGCGGCGCCGGCGACTTCGAGGTGGAGCTGAAGATCGAGGGTGGTGCCAAGATCGGCGCCGACACGCTGTTCGCGTTCGAGCTCACCTATGCCGGCGTTTTCCGCGTGCAGGGCGTGCCCGAGCAGAGCCTGCAGCCGGTGGTGCTCATCGAGTGCCCGCGCATCCTGTTCCCGTTCGCCCGCCAGATCATCGCCGACGCGGTGCGCAACGGTGGCTTCCCGCCCCTGATGATCGACCCGGTGGACTTCGCCGCGCTCTACCAGCAGCGCATGCAGGCCGAGGCGGCCAAGCTCTCCACCTCCGGCCAGGCCTGAGCCTTTTCGGCGCCCGCCGCTTGACGCGGGCGGGCGCCACTTCCACCGTGCGGCCCAGGGGCGCCGCCGGGGATGTCGCATGACGCCGTTGCCGCGCGTGGGGCCCGCCTTCGAGCCGCGCCAGAGCCGCAACGCAGCAACCCGATGCAACGCCCCCGAAGCTCCATCCGCTCCATCCGCTTCAAGCTCGGCGCCCTCGTCGCCGCCGTCGCCGCCTTCGCGGTGCTGGCCGCCGCCGGGGTGGTCCTCGCCGTGGGCGTCACCGACGGCGCGCTCGAGGCGGCCATCGCCGCCCAGCGGCGGCTCGACCTGCTCACCGAGGCCTCCGCCCGCCTCTCCGCCTACGGCATCACCGCCGTGGCGGGCGCCGACCAACCCACTGCCGACCGCGATCGCCTGTCCGCCGCGCGGGACCGCGTCTCCACCGTGCTGGACACCGTGGCCGCCGAAAGCCCGGAGGGCCTCACCGCCGCCGAGGCGGCGAGCCAGGGCCGCGCCCGGCTCATGGCCCACCTGAAGGCCGACTTCGCCCTCCTCGACCGCCAGATCGGCCTCGCCCTCGCCGATGGCGACACCGCCCGCCGGGGCGATGCGGTGCGCGGCGCGCTCAACGCCTTCGCCGCCGCAGCGGGGCCCATCCTCTCCATGCTGGTGGAGAACGAGCGCCGCGCGGTGGCCGAGGCGCGGGAGGAGGCGCGCGCGCTCTCCATGCGGCTGCGCGCCGGGGCGGTGCTGGTGGCCGCGCTGGTGCTGGCGGCTGTGCTGGTGCTGCACCGCACCCTGGCGCGGCCGCTGCTGGAGCGGCTGCGGCGAATCGACGAGGCGGCCGGGGCCATCGGCTCCGGCGTGCTGGACACCCGCCTCGCCATCGGCTCACGCGACGAGCTGGGGCTGCTCATGGCCAAGTTCAACCGCATGGCCGAGCGGCTCGCCCGCCGCGCCCGCAAGGTGGCCGGCGACCGGGCGGTGCTGGAGCGCACCATAGCCGAGCGCACCAAAGACCTGACCGCCGCCAACACGCGCCTCGCCGCCATCGATGCCTCGCGCCGGCGCTTCTTTGCCGACGTGAGCCACGAGCTGCGCACGCCGCTCACCGTCATCATCGGCGAATGCGACGTGACCCAGCGCGCCAGCGCCATTCCCGAGGAGCTGACCCGCGGCGTGCTCACCACCATCCGCAAGCGCGCGGCGCGGCTGCACCGGCGGGTGGAGGACCTGCTGCGCATCGCGCGCTCGGAGAGCGGCGAGATTGAGCTCGTGTTCCAGGACGTGCCGCTGCGCCCCCTGCTGGAGGAGGCGGTGGCGAGCTTTGATGCGCCGGCCCGGCGCCAGCGGGTGCACTTGGCCCTGGAAGCGGAGACGCCGGGCCCCTTGGTGCATGCCGACCGCGAATGGCTGCGGCAGGTGGTGGAGGGGCTCATCGATAACGCGCTGCGCCACGGCGCGCCGCTCTCGCGCATCATCGTGCGGCAGGGCACCGGCCGCGACGGCGTGCGGATCGCGGTGGAGGACGACGGGCGCGGCATTCCGCCCGCGCAGCGCGCCGGCCTGTTCGAGCGCTTCGCGCGCGGGAGCGCAAGCGACCATTCCGGATTCGGCCTCGGCCTCGCCCTTGCGGAATGGGTGGTGACGCAGCACGGTGGACGCATCACACTGGAGGATGCCGCCTCCGGCGCGGGCGCGGGACTGACCGTCGCCATCGCCCTGCCGGCGCCCCAAGAGGTAGACGACGCCCCTACGGACGCCTGAAGGCGCGCGGGCCAAGAGGAGACGCCATGAACATCCTGGTGGTGGAAGACGACGGCGACATCGGCGCCATGCTGAGCCGGGGGCTCAGCGCCGAGGGGTTCGACGTGGAGGTGGCGACCAGCGCCGAGGCGGCGCTCGATGCCGCCCGCGCCTATAACCCGTGCGCGGTCGTGCTCGACATCATGCTGCCGGACGGCTCCGGCATCGATGTGTGCCGGTCCCTGCGGGGGGCGGGGCACGCAGGGCCCATCCTGTTCCTCAGCGCCAAGGACGAGGTGGCGGACCGGGCCGAGGGCCTCGGCGCCGGGGCCGACGACTACATCGTGAAGCCGTTCGAGTTCGCCGAGCTGGTGGCGCGGCTGCGCGCCCATCTCATGCACCGGCTTGGCGGCGCCACCGACAAGCGCCTGAACGCCGGCCGGCTGGTGCTGGACCTCGCCACACGGCAGGTGCTGTTCGGCGAGATCCACGTGCGCCTCACCGAGCGGGAGACGGAGCTTCTGGCCCTGCTCATGGCCACGCCCAACCGGCCGGTGCCGCGCGGCGACATCTTCGACCGCCTGTGGGCGAGCCAGGGCGGCGCCTCGCTCAACGTGGTGGACGTTTATGTGGGCTACCTGCGCAACAAGCTCTCGCCGGTGAGCCGCGCTGGCGGGCCGCAGGTGGCCACCGTGCGCGGGCGCGGCTTCATGCTGGACCTGGCGGGCTCCGGCGCCGGGCCCCACTGAGCCGCGCGGCGCACGGCTCGCAGGGCAGCGACATGATTTGTGCGCTGCCGCAAAAGGTGTTCCGACGGGTTGGAAAAATCTACCCGTCAGGATCAGGCAAAAATTCCTCTTGCGCGATCTGGTGTGCGTGCCAATATTTGTCGTAACTGTAGTGAAAACGCATTACAGCTTGGTTCTTATGATTTTCTTATGAAAATCTGGAACTCAATACGACCAAGGCCGAAATCGGCCGAACCAGGAGGAAAGATGATGCGTTGGCAGAAGCCCCAGGTTTGCGAAGTCTGCGTCGGCATGGAAGTCACCGCCTACCTGCCGGCCGATTTCTGAAGGCTGAGGGCCGGCGCGCCGCAGCCGCCGGCTTTCGCCGAAGCCCACGCGGCGCCGGGGCGAACGCCTTGCGGCGCCGGTCGAGGACCGCAGGCGCGGTCCGGTTCGAGCGGGCCCGCTTCCGGAACCGGGGCGGGCTGCGCAGCAGGGGCGCCAGCCTTCACATGCAAGCCATCGTTCTCGGCTCCGCAGCCGGAGGCGGCGTTCCGCAATGGAACTGCCGCTGCCCGGTGTGCAGCCTCGCCTGGGCGGGCGACCTGAGGGTCGCGCCGCGCACCCAATCCTCGCTCGCGGTTTCCGGCGACGGCGTGGACTGGTTGTTGCTCAATGCATCGCCGGACCTCAGGGCGCAGATCGCCGCCACGCGCGCGCTGCATCCCCGCCACGGAGAACGCCATTCACCGGTTTCCGCCGTGGTGGTCACCAATGGCGACGTGGACCACATCGCGGGCCTGCTGACGCTGCGCGAATCCCAGCCCTTCACCCTGTTCGGCACCACCGAGACCCTGGCCATGGTGAACGCCAACCCGGTGTTCGGCGTGGTGAACACGGCCTTCGTGCCACGCCGGACGGTGGAGCTCGACGTGCCGTTCGAGCCGCTGCCGGGCCTTGCTCTTGAGATGTTCGCGGTGCCCGGCAAGGTGCCCCTGTGGCAGGAGGACGAGCGGCAGGAGAATGAGGGCCTCGTCATCGGCGCCGAGACCGGCGGCACGGTGGGCGTCAGTATCGCCTGCGGCGGGCGGCGCCTCGTCTACATTCCCGGCTGCGCGGCAATTTCCGAGGCCGTGCGCGCGCGTATCACCGGGGCGGACCTCCTCTTCTTCGACGGCACGCTCTACCGCGACGACGAGATGATCGCCGCCGGCACCGGCGTGAAGACCGGGGCGCGCATGGGCCATCTCTCCATGTCCGGGCCCGAGGGCACCATCGCGCGGCTGGCGGACGTGCCGGCGGCGCGGCGGGTGTTCATCCACATCAACAACACCAACCCGGCCCTCGTCTCCGGCTCGCCAGAGCGGCAGGCGGTGGAGGCCGCGGGCTGGGTCGTCGCCGGCGATGGCATGGAGTTCGCGCTGTGACCGTGCATCCCGACATCAACCGCGAGCCGCTGCCCGCCCCCGTCGATGCGCCATTCACCTCTGAGGGGCTGGAGGAGGCCCTGCGCGCCGTGGGCGCGCGGCGCTACCACAATCTGCACCCCTTCCATAAGCTCCTGCATTCGGGTCGGCTTAATCAGGACCAGGTGCGCGCCTGGGCGCTCAACCGCTATTGCTACCAGTCCGCCATCCCCCGCAAGGATGCGGCGCTGATGAGCCGCTGCGACGACCGCGCGCTGCGCCGGGAATGGCTGCACCGCGTCACTGACCACGACGGCTATGGCGATGATTCCGGCGGCATCGAGCGCTGGCTGGTGCTCACCGACGGGCTCGGCCTCGACCGCGACTATGTGATCTCCAGGGAAGGCGCGCTGCCGGCCACGAAATTCGCGGTGGAGGCCTATGTCCGCTTCGTGGCGGATCATTCGCTGCTGGAGGCGGTGGCCTCCTCCCTCACCGAGCTGTTCGCGCCGGGCATCCATGCCGAGCGCATCTCGGGGATGCTGGAGCATTACGACTTCATCAACGAGACCGTCGTCGCCTATTTCCGCCGCCGGCTGGACCAGGCGCCGAAGGATGCGGACTTCGCCCTCGAATATGTGAAGGCCCATGCCCGCACGGTGGAGCAGCAGCGCGCCGTCATCCGCGCGTTGACCTTCAAGACCGAAGTCTTGTGGGCCCAGCTCGACGCGCTTTACTTCGCTTACGTGGAGCCGGGCTGGCCGGCGCCCGGTGCCTGGGTTCCCGGCGTGGGCATGGCGGCGGCATGATCGCCGCCGAGACCGACGTGCCCCGCCTGCCGCGCGGCGTGAAGCTGAAGTACGACGCGGTGCGCGAGCGCCATGTGCTGCTCGCCCCCGAGCGCGCCTTCGACATCGATGCCATCGCGGCGTCCGTGCTGGCGCTGGTGGACGGGCAGCGCACCTGCGGCGAGATCGTGGATGCGCTCGCCGCCCAGTATGACGAGAAGCGGGAGGTGATCGCCGGCGACGTGCTCGCCATGATCGGCGATCTCGTCGCCCGCCGGGTGATCGAGAGATGAGCAACATCAGCCAGAGCGCGTCCCTGGACGTGATCGAGCCAAAGCCCCGCGAGACGCCGGCCGTGGGCCATCCCATCGGCCTGCTGGCGGAGCTGACCCATCGCTGCCCGCTGCGCTGCCCCTATTGCTCCAATCCGCTGGAGCTGGAGCGCCGCGACGCCGAGCTGGACACGGCCACCTGGAAGCGGGTGCTGAGCGAGGCGGCGGCCCTCGGGGTGCTGCACATCCACCTTTCCGGCGGCGAGCCCACGGCCCGCCCCGACCTCGTGGAGCTGACGCGCCATTGCGCTGAAGTGGGGCTCTACACCAATCTCATCACATCTGGCATCGGCCGTGCGACCGGCATGCTCGATGCCCTCTATGAGGCCGGGCTCGACCATGTGCAGCTCTCCGTGCAGGGCGCCACCGCCGAGACCGGAGACCGCATTGGCGGCTACAAGGGCGGGCACGAGGCGAAGCTCGCATTCGCCCGCCGGGTGGTGGAGCTGGGCCTGCCGCTGACCCTCAACGCGGTGATCCACCGCGGCAACATCCATGAGGTGGAAGCCATCATCGCGCTGGCGGTGGCGCTGAAGGCCAAGCGGCTGGAGGTGGCGCACACCCAGTATTACGGCTGGGCCTATGCCAACCGCGCGGCCCTGATGCCGGCCCGACCCGACGTGGACCGCTCCATCGCCCTGGTGGAGGCGGCGCGCCGGCGGCTCGAAGGCGTGCTCGTCATCGACATGGTGATTCCCGATTATTATGCGCGCTATCCCAAGCCCTGCACCGGCGGCTGGGGCCGCAAGACCCTGAACGTGACGCCCACCGGCCGGGTGCTGCCCTGCCACGCGGCGGAGAGCATTCCGGGCCTCGAGTTCTGGAGCGTGCGCGACCATGCGCTCGGCGACATCTGGCGGCTGAACCCGGCCTTCAACGCCTATCGCGGGACCGACTGGATGCCCGAGCCCTGCCGCGGCTGCGAGCGGCGGGAGATGGATTTCGGCGGCTGCCGCTGCCAGGCCATGGCGCTGCTGGGGGATGCCTCGGCCACCGATCCCGCCTGCTCGAAGTCGCCCTTCCACGCCCGCATGGAGGCGCTGGCGACGGCCGAGGCCACGGATGCGGCGCCCGACTACATCTATCGCACCATCGGCGGCGCGCCGGCGCCGCGGGCAGGGGAGGGGCATCTGTGAGCGGCCGGTCTTTCAGGCGCCTTTCGGGGGCGCTTCTTTTCTGCACGGTGCTCGCCCTCCCGGCGCGCGCGCAGGACTCGGCGCCGCCCACCGACGCGCCACCCTCCGCCGCCGCGCTGCTGTTCGAGACGCCACAGCTGGAGGCCGCCGCGCCCGGCCGCACGCTCGCCTATCGCTACAGCCGCAAGGTTTCCGATCCCGAGCTGGGTCCCTCCTTCGAGGACGCCATCACGCTGGAGGTGGAGCCGGCGGGGGCGGGCGCGCCGGCCGGCGCGCGCTCCCTGAAGGCGAACTTCTTCAGCGCCGAGCGCCACCGCGCCACCGGCCCGTTCGAGGATGTCACGGGCAATCCGGTGACGGTGCTGTTCCTGGAGAATCACCTCGCGGACCTCTCCGGCAAGCTCCTCGGCAACCCCCGCTACTTCAAGACCGCGATCCGCGCCGCCCTGCGCGACAAGGCCGAGGTGACGCGGCAGAACTTCACCATCGGCGGGCGCGCCTACGCGGGCTGGCGGGTGAAGGTCTCGCCCTTCGCCGGCGATCCCAATGCCAAGAGGATGCGCGGCCTCGACACCCTGACCTACGAATTCGATGTCGCGCCGGACCTGCCCGGCGAGATCGCGCGCATGACGATCACGGCCGATACCAAGGACGGCCGCCTGTGGGAGGAGGCCCTGACCTATGATCCGCAAGGCTCTTGAGGGCGCGGCCCTCGCCCTCGCGCTCACCACCCCGGCCCTCGCCCTCGACGCCAACGACTATCCCACCGCCGCGCGGGTGGATTATGTCATCGGCTGCATGGGCGCCAATGGCGAGACGCGAGAGGCGATGACCCGCTGCTCCTGCTCGGTGGACACGCTCGCCTCCATCCTGCCCTACGACCGCTATGTGCAGGCGGAGACCATCCTCTCCATGCGCCAGGGGGTGGGGCAGGCGGCCGGCGTGTTCCGGAGCGTGAAGATGTATGACGACATCATCGCCGACCTGCGCCGCGCGCAGGCGGAGGCGGAGGTGCGCTGCTTCCGATGAGGCCGCGCGCCGGCCTCGTCTTCCGCGTCGCACAACACTTCTGCGCGGTGCGGCATATGAGACGGGTTTTCAAGCCGCGATCGCCTGTGTTAGCTTGCCGCTCCAAGAACAGACGCATGGCGCACGGGGCAGTTCCCAAAGTGGAACCGGGCCGCGAAGCGCACTGCAACGACAAGCGGGCAACCGCCGCGGCGTCTTGATCGGGTCCTTTTCTCCCATCCAAGGCAGTGCCATGGCCGCTGATCGCCCCTTTGCCCTCACAGCACCCTCTCGTCCGCAGCCCCCGCGAGGGGCCGGTGCCGCCGCCGCGGCGCGCCGCCCGGCATCCCCCGCGCTGTTCGCACGGTGACATCATGACAAGTGACGACGTGTCCCGCGACGATGCGGAACGCATCGTGACGGACGTGGTCTGCGCATTCTGCGGCCTCGGCTGTGACGATCTGGAAGTGGCCGTGCGCGGGCGCAGTGTGCGCCCCGTGAAGGCCTGCGCCGAAGCCGGCCGGCTGCTGGCGCGCAAGGATGCGCCTGCGCCTGGGGCCCGCATCGGCGGGCGCGCGGCGAGCCTTGCCGAGGCGGCGGAGGCCGCGGCCGGGCACCTGAAGGCGGCCCGCGCGGCGGCCATCACCGGCCTCGGCGCCGACCTCGACGGCCTGCGTGGGCTGTTCGACATCGCCATGACCGCTGGCGCAAGCTTCGACCATGCGGCCTCGGACGGCCTGTTCGCCAATCTGGAGCGCCTGTCGCGCCGGGGCTGGATCGCCTCCACCCTCGCGGAAGTGCGCAACCATTGCGACCTGCTGGTGGTGTTCGGCGCCGACCCGGAACTCGCCTTTCATCGTTTCTTCGAGCGCGTGGTTCCGGCGGGCGGGGAGGGGCATGACGCCCCGCCTCTCTTCGTGGCGGGCCGCCGCCGCGTGGTGGTGGTGGGCGACATCCTTTCCGAGGGCGCGCGCCGCGCGCTCGCGGGCCATGACATCACCGAGATCGTGGTGTCGCCGGCGGAGGTGGCGCTGGCCGCGCGCGGGCTCGCCGCCCTCGTCGCCGGGCGCCGGCCCGCGGGCGTGCCTGCCCTTGAAGGGGTGGTGGGCGAGGCCCTCGCGGCCCTTGCCGAGGCGCTGAAGGCCGCGCGCTATTCGGTCTTCACCTGGAATGCCGCCACCCTCGGCGTGCGCGATGCGACGAGCGTGGCGGAGTCCGCCGCCACTGCGGTGGACCTGCTGAGCCCCGCCACCCGCTCCGCGGTGTTCCCCCTCGGCGGGCGCGACAACATGACCGGCGCGCACCAGATGGCCCTGTGGCGCTTCGGCTATCCGCTGCGCACGGCGGTGGGCGGCGGGCTCGCCCGCCACGTGCCGGAGCTCTACGCCACCGCCGCCGCCCTGAAGGATGCGGACCTGGTGCTCCACGCCTCGAGCTTCCGGCCCGACGCGCCGCCCGCATTCGACCGGGGGCCGGTGATCGCCCTCGCCCATCCCGACACGGTGTTCGCCCGCGAGCCGGAGGTGTTCATCCCCGTGGGCACGCCGGGCGTGGACCACGACGGCCACGCCTTCCGCATGGACGCGGTGGTGTGCCTGCCGCTTGCCGCCCTGCGCCCGGCCGAGCTGCCGAGCGTGGCGCAGGCGGCCCGCGCCATTCTCGAAAGCCTCAGGAGGGCGGCATGACCACGCGCATCACCGGCGGGCGCCTGTTCGACCCCGCCAACGGCGTCGTGGACGTCGTCCGCGATCTCGTCATTGAGGACGGGCGCATCGTCGCCGCGCAAGGCCCCGCGAAGGCCAGTGACGAGATCATCGACGCTTCCGGCTGCGTGGTGCTGGCGGGCGGCATCGACCTGCACTCCCACATCGCCGGCGGCAAGGTGAACCTCGGCCGGCTGCTGATGAACGACGACCGGGCGCGCTTCCCCGAGCCGTTCGGCGGCGTCATGTGCGGCTGCGGCGGCGGGCGGGCGGCGCCCACCACCCACGCCACCGGCTGCCGCTATTCGGAGATGGGCTACACCGCCGTGTTCGAGCCGGCCGTGGTGGGCGCCAATGCCCGCCACGCCCACCTGGAGATGGCGGACATCCCCAACCTCGACACCGGCGGCTTCCTGGTGCTGGGCAATGACGACTTCCTGCTGCGCATGATCGCGGAAGGCGAGGGCCAGCAGGCGGTGAACGACTATGTGGCTTGGATGCTCAAGGCCACCCAGTGCTGCGCCATCAAGATCGTGAACCCCGGCGGCATCAACGCCTTCAAGTTCAACGGCCGCACGCTCGATTTCGACGAGGCGGGCCCGCACTACGGCCTCACGCCCCGCCGCATTCTCACCACCCTGCAGCGGGCGGTGACCGAGCTGGGCGTGCCCCACCCCATACACCTGCACGGCTGCAATCTCGGCGTGCCCGGCAATGTGAAGACCACGCTCGCCACCATCGGGGCGACCGAGGGCTTCCCGCTGCACCTCACCCACATCCAGTTCCATTCCTACGGCACCGAGGGCGACCGGAAATTCTCCTCCGGGGCGGTGGAGATCGCGGAGGCGGTGAACGCCAACCCCCACATCTCCATCGATGTGGGGCAGGTGATGTTCGGCCAGACGGTGACCGTCTCCGGCGACCTCATGTCCCAGTATCGCAACCACGGCATCGCCGATCCCAAGAAGTGGATCGGCATGGACATCGAGCTGGACGCGGGCTGCGGCGTGGTGCCCTTCAACTATCGCGACACCTCGTTCGTGAACGCCCTGCAATGGGCCATCGGGCTGGAGCTGTTCCTGCTGGTGGAGGACCCCTGGCGGGTCTACCTGACCACCGACCACCCCAACGGCGGGCCGTTCACCTCCTATCCGCACCTCATCCGCCTGCTGATGGACAAGCCCTTCCGCGACGCCCAGCTGG
Organism: Xanthobacter sediminis; assembly: GCF_043195015.1. Taxonomy (NCBI): domain Bacteria; kingdom Pseudomonadati; phylum Pseudomonadota; class Alphaproteobacteria; order Hyphomicrobiales; family Xanthobacteraceae; genus Xanthobacter; species Xanthobacter sediminis. Next base: position 334,884 of record NZ_JBAFWH010000003.1, read on the forward strand.
AGCGGCTCCACAAGGCGGCCCGCGCCCACACGCGCCTTGCCGAGATCTCCCGCGAGTACACGCTGGAGGAGATCGCCATCATGACCCGCGCTGCTCCGGCCCGCACCCTGGGCCTGAGGGATCGCGGCCACCTCGGCCCCGGCGCGCGGGCCGACGTGGTGCTCTACCGCGAGGAGGCCGACCGCGAGGCCATGTTCTCCGCGCCGCGCCTGGTGCTGAAGGACGGCGAGATCGTGGTGCGCGACGGCGCGGTGGTGGCCCTGAAGCAGGGGCGCACCTTCGCGGTGCACCCCCCGTCCGACCCGCTCATGGACAAGCGCCTCGATCGCTGGTTCGACGAGGCAGTGGGCCTGAAATCCAAGCACTACCAGATCGCCGACCACGAAATTCGCGGCGGCGAGGGACCCGAGCTGGTGGCGACCGCGCCGGAGAGCGCCCGATGATCATCAACGGCGTCGAGATCCGCGAGAGCTTCGCGGAAGCCTTCCCCATGGCGGGCACCCGCCTCATCATCACCGCCGACACGCCCCGCTGGGCCCGCACGGCGGCGGCGAGCATGACCGGCTTCGCCACCTCCGTCATCGGCTGCGGCTGCGAGGCCGCCATCGAGCGCGAGCTGCCGGCCAGCGAGACCCCCGACGGGCGGCCGGGGGTGAGCGTGCTCATCTTCGCCATGTCCCTGAAGGACTTGAAGAAGGTGGTGCCGCTCCGGGTCGGCCAATGCGTGCTCACCTCGCCCACCTCCGCCTGCTACGCGGGGCTGAAGGGCGGGCCGGCCATCCCCCTCGGCCGGGCGCTGCGCTATTTCGCGGACGGCCACCAGATCGCGAAGAAGATCGGAGAGGACCGCATCTGGCGCATTCCGGTGATGGAGGGTGAGTTCGTCTGCGACGAGATCACCGGCTCCGTGACCTCGGCGGTGGGTGGCGGCAACTTCCTCATCCTCGCGCGCAGCCGCGCGGCGGCGCTGGCTGCGGCCGAGGCGGCGGTGGACGCCATGGGCAAGGTGGAGGGCGCGGTGCTGCCCTTCCCCGGCGGGGTGGTGCGCTCGGGCTCCAAGGTGGGCTCGAAATACGCCGGCCTCATCGCCTCCACCAACGATGCCTATTGCCCCACCCTGCGCGGGGTGGTGCCCTCTGCATTGCCGGCGGAGGCGGGCAGCGTAATGGAGATCGTCATCGACGGCCTCGGCGAGGCGGAGGTGGCGCGGAGCACGCGGGCGGGCATCGCCGCCGTGTGCGAGCTGGGCGCGGATGCCGGCATCATCGCCATCGACGCCGGCAATTACGGCGGCAACCTCGGCCCCTTCCACTTCAAGCTCCGCGAGCTGATGGCGGACGCGGGAGATTTCGCGGCGGGAGGCAGGGCATGACCGGCTATCGACTCAAGCTCTCGGCCCCGCTCGAGGCGCGGCTCGATTTCACCGGCGTCACCCCCGCCGCCCTTGCGGGTCTGGACGCTGCGGCAGTCGCGCGTCGGGATGTCCTGTTCGGCAACCGGCGCGTGGCGCTCGGCGAACTGTTCGAGGTGAGCGAAGTGGCCTCGGAGGCGCTGGTGGTGAGCGGCGATCCGCGCCTTGATTTCGTGGGCGCGGACCTCACCGAAGGCGAGATCCTGGTGGAGGGGCCCGTGGGCGCCCTGGCCGGCGCGCGCATGGCCGGCGGCCGGCTGGTGGTGCGCGGAGACGCGGGCGAAAGTCTCGCGGCCGGGCTGATCGCCGGGCGCATCGAGGTTTCCGGCGCCGCCGGACCGCGCCTCGGCTGCGCGCTGCCGGGCGAGCGGCTGGGCATGCGCGGCGGGCTGGTGCATGTGGCTGGAAACGCCGGGCCCGGTTTGGGCGAGCGGCTGCGCGGCGGGCTGGTGCTGGTGGGCGGTGATGCCGGCGCCGGTGCCGCGCTCGATCTCGTGGCCGGCACCATCGCGGTGGCCGGGCGCGCGGGGCCGGATGCCGGGCGCGGCATGCGGCGCGGCACCTTGCTGCTGGCCTCGACGCCCGAGGAGCTGGCGCCCGGCTTCGTGGACACCGGCAGCCACGACCTCGTGGCGCTGCTGCTGCTGGCGCGGCGGGTGCCGGAGCTGGCGGCCCTGTTCGGCGGCGGCCTTTCCGGCCGCGCGCGGCGCCTCGCCGGCAACCGCCTGGCAGGCGGGGAGGGAGAGATTCTGCTGCTGCAGTGAGGCGGCGGCCGGCGGGACTGAAGGCCGGTGAGCCCGGCTCACGGGGCCTTCGCCTGGTGCGTTTTCACGTGAGGCGGTTGCCGCCTCGCGGTGTCTGAGTGATGCCCATTCGGAACCGGTGGAAGACCGGAGGGCGATGGTGTGAAATGCGAGCCGGCGGCAAAGCCGGCCCAATGGAGGATGCCCGATGAAAGTTCTGCTTGCCACGACCCTCGCGCTGGCCCTGTCGGCCGGCGCCGCCTTCGCCGAGGGCGATGCGGTCACCGGTGATCCGGCCAAGGGCGAGATCGTCTTCAAGAAGTGCATGGCGTGCCACGCCATCGGCACGGGCGCCAAGACCAAGGTCGGCCCGCCGCTGAACGGCATCGTGGGCGCCAAGTGGGCCCATTTCGAGGGCTATCCCTATTCCGACGACATCAAGAACGGTGCGGCCGCCGGGAAGGTGTGGGACCTCGCCACCCTCGACAATTACATCACCAATCCGAAGGTCCTGGCGCCCAAGGGCAAGATGGCCTTCGCCGGGTTGAAGAACGACGAGGAGCGCGCGAACCTGATCGCGTTCCTCTCTCAGTTCGATGCCGAGGGGAACAAGAAGTAGGGGCCTGAGGCCCGCCGCGCGGTCGCGGACCGTGTCTTCTTCGTGACGCCTGCCGCGCCAAGGGCCTCCGAGCTTTGCTCATGGCCCTTGGCGAAGCGCGCGGGGTTAGGGCGAAGCCCGCTCGGCGGCGGCAATGGGCCGGGCCGTTGGCCTGAATGAGCCCGCCGGCGCCAGCGTCATGCCAAAGGCGCTTGAGCCTTTCTCAGGGGCGGGTCTCACGAGCCGGTCTCTTGAGCCCGTCTCCTGGGGCTTCGACTAAGCCCGCCCGGCATTTGAGCGACACGCGCTTGGCCCCGGTCATGACCGGGGCCGCGGGCATGCGGCGCCGTTGGCGCGTGATGCAGGGCGGAGCGGAGTGCGGCGCAGTCATCGCGGCGGGCGTCATCGTTGGCCGCCCCACCCTGTCGGCGGGACCAAGGCATTGTTTCACATGAAACAATGCCGGCCGTTCATTCTCCGTTAAGCAGCTTCAGCCAGCGCTCCGCCTGGGCGCGCACGCGCTCGGGGGCGGTGCCGCCGTAGCTGGTGCGGCTGTTCACCGAACGCTCCACCGACAGCACGGAATAGACGTCGTCGGTGATGCGGGCATCCACCGCCTTCATCTCCGCGAACGGGACCTCCTCCAGCGCGATGCCCTTGTCTGCGGCGAGGCCGACGATGCGCCCGGTGATGTGGTGCGCTTCGCGGAAGGGGATGTTGAGCGCGCGCACCAGCCAGTCGGCGAGATCGGTGGCGGTGGAATAGCCCTGGCCGGCTGCGGCCTTCATGCGCTCGGTATCGGGCGTGAGGTCGCGCACCATGCCGGCGGTGGCGGCGATCACCAGGGAGAGGGCGGAGAGGGCGTCGAAGGCGCCTTCCTTGTCCTCCTGCATGTCCTTGGCATAGGCGAGCGGCAGGCCCTTCATCACCACCAAGATGCCGGTGAGCGCGCCAATGATGCGCCCGGCCTTGGCGCGCACCAGCTCGGCGGCGTCGGGGTTGCGCTTCTGCGGCATAATGGAGGAGCCGGTGGTGAAGGCGTCGGAGAGCTTCACCAAAGCGAAGGACGGCGAGGTCCAGATCACCACTTCCTCGGCGAAGCGCGAGAGGTGCACCGCGCAGATGGAGGCTGCCGAGAGGGTCTCCATCACGAAGTCGCGGTCGGAGACGGCATCGAGCGAATTGGCGGTGGGCCGCGCGAAGCCGAGGGCGGAGGCGGTGGCCTCCCGGTCGATGGGGAAGGAGGTGCCGGCCAGGGCCGCCGAGCCCAGCGGGCATTCGTTCAGCCGGGCGCGGGCGTCCTTCAGGCGCGAGCGGTCGCGGGCCGTCATCTCCACATAGGCCATCAGGTGGTGGCCGAAGGTGACGGGCTGGGCGGTCTGCAGGTGGGTGAAGCCGGGCATCACGGTCGCGGCATGGGCGAGGGCCTTCTCGGCCAGCGCCTTCTGCAGGTCGGCAAGCTGGGCGTCGAGGGCGTCGATGGTGTCGCGCACGTAGAGGCGGAAGTCGGTGGCCACCTGGTCGTTGCGCGAGCGGGCGGTATGGAGCCGCCCGGCGGAGGCGCCGATGAGCTCGGCGAGGCGCTGCTCCACGTTCATGTGGATGTCCTCGAGCTCGCGGCGGAAGGTGAAATCGCCCGCCTCGATCTCTGACAGGATCGTGTCTAGACCGTCCCGGATCTTCTGCGCATCCTCGGCCGCGACGATGCCCTGGGCGGCGAGCATGGCCGCATGGGCCTTGGAGCCGGCGATGTCCTGCGCGTAAAGACGCTGATCGAAGCCGATGGAGGCGTTGATCTCCTCCATGATGGCGTCGGGGGCGGAGGTGAACCGCCCGCCCCACATCTTGTTGCTCATGACGGACCTCCGGTGATGACCAATTCCGAACAGGCGCGCCCGAAGACCGATCCCGAACGCCGCGGGGCGGGGGAGGGCCGGGAGGACGGCGACAGCCGCGCGACCCTGAACCCCCTCATCGCCCAGATCGCCCTGGGCGTCGTGATCGGGGCCACGGTCGGCGCGCTCGCCCTATACGGGATGAACCACCTTTCCGGCAATGTTTCGCCGCGTGAAACCGCACCGGCCCACCAGCTCGCCGCCGGGCCTTCCGATCCCGCGCCCGCCTCGGCGCTGGCCGCCGCCGATGGCGCCTGCGCGGCGTCCGCCGGCCGGGCCCGCGCGCTGGAGCCCTTCGCGAAGGGGGATCTCGCGGCGCTGAAGCTCACCGTTCCGCCCAGGCCCCTCCCGGATGTCTCCTTCCTCGACGCGGAGGGCAGGCCCATCACCCTGGCGGATCTCAAGGGGCGGGTGCTGCTGGTGAACCTGTGGGCCACATGGTGCGTGCCCTGCCGCAAGGAGATGCCGGAACTCGACCATCTGGAGGCTGCGCTCGGCGGGCCGGACTTCCACGTGGTGGCCATCAATCTCGACACCCGTGACCCCGAGAAGCCGCGTGCCTTCCTGCGCGATACCGGCGTGACGCACCTGGCCCCCTTCACCGACCCGAAGGGGCAGAGCTTCCAGGCGCTGAGGTCGGTGGGGCGCGGCTTCGGCCTGCCCACCACGCTGCTGGTGGACCGGGACGGCTGCGAGCTCGGCTTCCTGGCTGGGCCGGCGGCCTGGGGCGGGGCCGATGCCCAGGCCCTGGTGAAAGCCGCCATCGGCGCCGATCGCGCCGGCCGCGACTGACAGGGCAGCCCTGCGCGGAACGCGGAACTTTCATGCCGGTCTTTTGAACGGCGGCGCCTAGCGCCCGGCCGTGCACGGAGCGCCCCCGCGCGCTCTCCGGGGACCCTGCGTAAACCATTGGTCAGGCTTAATATTACCTTAGGGAATTTGCCGCCTTCCGCTTAAGCCTTCGACAGCCCTGCGCATGCCACCCTGGGGCACCGTCACCTTTGGCGGTAATCTGGTATAGGGTAAAATTAGGCATAGATTCAGGCTTGGCTTGCGTCGCACGTCTTTTGGCGACACACACAAAGGTGGGTATCTGGGCTCTTGACACTCTCCCGTCATGTCCGGCTGCCTCGAATCAGCGCTGGCGGGTCCCTTGAGAATTCTGTCCATATTCGGCACGCGTCCGGAAGCGATCAAAATGGCCCCGCTGGTGCAGGCCCTGGCGGAGGAGCGCGGGCTGACGTCGCTCGTCTGCGTCACCGGCCAGCACCGCGAGATGCTGGACCAGGTGCTGCGCCTGTTCGACATCCGCCCCGATTTCGATCTCAAGCTGATGGCGCAGAACCAGGGGCTGAACGCCCTGGCGGCTGCCGCGCTCGCCGCGCTCGATCCGGTGCTTGCGGAGGTGAAGCCCGACCGGGTGCTGGTGCACGGCGACACCACCACCGCCATGGCCGCCGCCCTCGCCGCCTTCCACCGCCGCATTCCGGTGGGCCACGTGGAGGCGGGGCTGCGCACCTACCACCTCGACCAGCCCTTCCCCGAGGAGATGAACCGCCGGGTGGTGGACGTGGCGAGCGACCTTCTGTTCGCCCCCACCGCCCGCTCCCGCGCGAACCTGGAGAACGAGCGGCTCGAAGGCGAGGTCATCGTCACCGGCAACACGGTGATCGACGCCCTCCAGGCCACCCAGGCGCGCATCGCCGCCGATCCCGCCCTCGCCGCCGAACTGGACCAGCCGTTCGCGGGGCTCGACCCGGACAAGCCCATTGTCCTCGTCACCGGCCATCGCCGGGAGAATTTCGGCGAGGGCTTCCTGAACATCTGCCGGGCGCTCGCGGACCTGTCTGCGCGCGGAGACGTGGAGATCGTCTACCCCGTGCACCTCAATCCCAACGTGCGCGGCCCGGTGCACGAGGCCCTTTCCGGCCGCCCCAACGTGCATCTGGTGGCGCCGCTCGACTACCTGCCCTTCCAGCGGCTGATGCAGCGCGCCCACCTGGTGCTGACCGATTCCGGCGGCGTGCAGGAGGAGGCGCCCGCGCTCGGCAAGCCGGTGCTGGTGATGCGCGACGTCACCGAGCGGCCCGAGGCGGTGGATGCGGGCACGGTGCAACTGGTCGGCACCCGCCGCGAGACCATCGTTTCCGCGGTGAGCGCCCTGCTCGACGACGCCGGCGCCTACGCGCGCTTCGCCAACCGCGTCAACCCCTACGGCGACGGCAGGGCCTGCCGCCGCATCGTGGATCGCATCTGCGGACGCTCCGTGTCGGAGTTCGATCCGCAGGTCGCCTCATCGCCGCAACGCGCACCTTCGGGCGTCGCGCTCGCATCAACCGCCATCGTGAGAGATTGACATGACACCTCATCCCGCACGTCGCGCGGCTTGCGCAATCCCGGCCGGCCTGGTCGCATTGACCTTGTTCGCAGCATCGGCCCTTGCTCAATCCGCAGATCCCATCGCCTCGGCCCTCCAGGAGCGCATCCAGGACCGCCTCATCACCCGCGAGGTGACGCTGACGGAGCTCGGCGTCGACGCGCCGGTGGTGTTCCAGGGCATGGACGCGCGGCGCGATCTCTACATCCCGGTGCCGGCGGGCGTGCCGCTCTCCAATCCGCGTTTCATGGTCAATGCGGACTACCTGCGTGGCGACGGGGGTCGTACCACCATGGTGGTCGCGGTCGACGGCAATCCGCTGTTCTCCCGCCAGCTCGAGGGCGACAAGGGCACGGTGAACACCACCATCGACGTGCCCGGCACGCCGCGGCCCACCGGCTTCATGCGCTTCGGCGTCGCCTGGGCTTCCGTCGTCAGCTCGGACCTGTGCGCGGACGAGCGGGCCATCGGCAACGTGCTGAAGCTGATGCCCACGAGCCGCTTCATCTATTCCTACGACGCGAGCCACGTGCGCGACCTTTCCACCGCCTGGAGCGCCATGCCCGGCACCGGCTCGGTGCTGGTGGCGGGCGGCACCCTCGCCAAGGAGAGCTTCGACACCGCCTGGCGCCTCGGCCTTGCGGTCGAGACCGCGGGCAAGCGCATCGCGGTGAAGACCCTGCCCACCGTGGGTGACGAGGTGGACGTGTCCGGCCTCGACGTGCCCGACGCGCTGCGCGTGGTCGCGCCCTTCTCCAATTTCGTGGGCGCCAACACCTACCGCATCCGCGACCTCGCGGAAGTGGGCGCGCTGCTGCTGCTGCCGTCCTCTCCTATTGGCGCCGACATCGTGGTGGCCGACCCGACCCTGCTCAGCCAGGTGCGCGGCGCCCTGGAGGCGCTCTCGGCCCGGCTCGGCGGGCCCAACATGGCCCTCTTCAACGACTGGCGCAGCAAGGCGGCGAGCCTCGGCGGCGCGGTGGTGGCCAATGACGAGCTGAGCCTGCAGACCCTCGCCGGGCGCCCGGTGATCGCGGTCGGGCCCGGCGCCGGCTCCAAGGCCGCGCAGCTGTTCGACAGCTTCTGGCGCGGCTCCATCTCGGCCGGCAACGTGACCGTGCGCTCGGTGGACACCCAGCCGGCGGTGCGCAACACGATCCCGCTCTCCACCTTCGGCAACGCGGCCGGCAACCTCGACGTGCTCTCGCGCGGCGACTGGACGGTGAACTTCGACCTCGCCTCCGCCACCGCCGGCGCCTCCCTGCCGAGCCGCCTGAACCTCGACGTGGCGGCCGCTCCCGGCGCCTCCACCACCGAGCCGGTGGTCGCGGTGTTCCTCAACGACGTGCTGCTCGCCGCCAAGCGCCTCGACGCCGACGGCCGGCCCGAGCATATCTCCACCGCCATTCCGGTCTATGCGCTCGGCGCCCGCAACCAGCTCCGCGTGACCTTCCAGCGCCAGCCGGTCTCCGACCGCTGCCGCGAGACGCCCCAGGCGTTCCCGGTCCAGGTGCTGCCCTCGTCCTCCATCGAGCTCGGCGGCTCGGTCTCCGGCGCGGACTTCCTGGGCGTGATCTCGTCCATGTCCGGCGGCGGCCGCGTGGTGGTGCCCGACAGCTACCTCTCCTCGGCCCGCTCCAGCGTGGTGCGCGTGGTGCGCGCGGCGGCCGCGGCCGGCGTCCCGGCCGGGACCAGTTCCACCTTCGAGGTGAACCCCACCGGCGTGCCGTTCCATGTCAACGGCTCCTTCCTCGCCCTCGACGTGCCCGCCCAGGGCGCCGACCTGAAGGCGAAGGTGGAAGGTGACCGCGTCATCGTCGGCGGCAACGAGAACGCCCGCATCCTGGACATCACCGGCCTCAAGAACGTGGCTCTGGTGCAGGCGGTGCGTGCTGACGGCAGCCGCGGCATCCTGTGGCAGTCCATCGGCCCGGCGCCCATGACGCCCCAGAAGCCGGTGCGCCTCTCCCGCGGCGACGTGGCCATCGTCGGCGTGGACGGCACCCTGATCGAGCTGTCCGCCTCCGGCGCCGAGCCCGGTGCCGTGCGCGTGACGGAGACCGAGGGCCCGGTGGCGACCCTGCAGCGCCTGTGGCAGAATTCGGCCGAATGGGGCCTGCCGCTGGGCGTGGGCGCCGCCGCCCTGTTCTTCCTGCTGCTGATGCGCGCGTCCTACGTGCGTCGCCGGGGCAACTGAGGCATCGGGGGATCGCCACCATGTCTCTGTACTGGCCCTACCTGCTCGCCGACTTCATCGTCGTGGTCGAATATGCGTCGGCGGTGGTGGCGGTCCTGATCCTCCTGTCCTCGCTCGATGACCTGTTCATCGACGCGTGGTACTGGACGCGGCGGGTGTACCGGCGGTTCGCCATCGAGCCGTTCATCCGTCCGCTGTCGGCCCAGGCCCTGTATCAGAAGGACGAGCAGCCGCTCGCTATCATGATCCCGGCCTGGCAGGAATCGGACGTGATCGCCGCCATGATCGAGAACATGGTGCGAACCCTCGATTACCGCCGCTATATGGTGTTCGTCGGAACGTACCCCAACGATCCGGCGACCATCTCCGAGGTGGAGCGCATGCGCCGGCGCTACAAGCAGCTGGTGCGCGTTGAGCTGCGCCATCCCGGCCCCACCAACAAGGCGGACTGCCTCAACGCGGTGGTCCGCGCCATCTTCCAGCACGAGCAGATGAGCGGCACCGAGTTCGCCGGCCTCATCCTGCACGACAGCGAGGACGTGCTGCATCCCCTGGAGCTGCGCTTCTTCAATTATCTCCTGCCGCGCAAGGACATGATCCAGGTGCCGGTGGTGTCGCTTGAGCGCCACTGGTCGGAGCTGGTTGCCGGCATCTACATGGACGAGTTCGCCGAATGGCACGCCAAGGACCTCGTGGTCCGCGAGAGCGTGGCGGGCGAGGTGCCGTCCGCGGGCGTGGGCACCTGCTTCTCCCGGCGGGCGGTGATGCATCTGCGGACCCACGACCAGGGCGAGGTGTTCAACACCGCGAGCCTCACCGAGGATTACGACATCAGCGCGCGCCTGAAGGACGCGCACATGCAGGCCATCATCGCCCGCTTCCCGGTGGAATTCCGCGTGAAGCGCGAGACCTTCTTCGGCTTCGGTCCGGACAAGGAGATCCAGCTCTCCATGCCCTTGTGCGTGCGAGAGTTCTTCCCCGACACCTTCCGCACCTCCTACCGTCAGAAGGCGCGCTGGGCGCTGGGCATCGCCTTCCAGGGCTGGCAGCACATGGGCTGGCAGGGCAGCCTTGCCTCCAAATACTTCCTGATGCGTGACCGCAAGGGCGTGGTCACCTCCATCGTCACCGTCATCGCCTATGTGCTGGCGGTGATGTTCCTGCTCATCTATTTCGGCGGCGAGATCGGCTTCATCCCGGAGCGCTATCCCTCCATCTTCGCGACGGACGGCTGGCTGCTCATGGTGCTGGCGGCCAACGCGACGGCGTTCGCGCTGCGCTTGATCCAGCGCTTCTACTTCGTCTCGGCCATCTACGGCTGGGAGCAGGGGCTGATGTCCGTGCCCCGCGTGGTGATGGGCAATTTCGTGAACTTCGCGGCCACCCTTCGGGCCTGGAAGCTGTTCCTCGGGCACATCTTCCTCGGTCGGCGCATCGTCTGGGACAAGACCATGCACGACTTCCCGGAGAACGACCCCTTCGCCCACCGGCGCCAGCGGCTCGGCGAGCTGCTGGTGACATGGCAGGCGGTGCTGCCGGAGCACCTGGAGGAAGCGTTGGCGATCCAGCGCGGGCAGCAGCAGCCGCTGGGCCGCATCCTCATCTCCAAGGGCTGGCTCGACGACGAGACGCTGGCCGAGGCCATCGCCTACCAGGGCAACATGCCGCGCACCCATGTCACCGCCGAGATGGTCAAGGAGTTCCACGACCTTCTGCCGATGGACCTCATGGTGCGCCATCGGGTGATCCCCGTCGGGCGCGACGAGACCGGCACCCTGGTGGTGGCGGTGTCCTCGCCGTTGACCGACAAGGCCCTCGAGGAGCTGCGCGTCGCGGTCGGCGACCTGCCGGAGCAGCGTGTCGCCCGCGAGAGCGAGATCAACGACGGCCTGCGCCTCGTGCGCGGCACCGGCCACGCGTTCGAGGGGGTGCAATCCCCCCCGCTGCTGGGCGACCTGCTGCTGGAGAAGGGCTTCATGCAGCGCGAGGCGTTCGAGTCCGCCATGGAGCACTATCGTCCCGATGTGGACGGCCGCATCGGCGAGTATCTCGTGCGCTGCGGGGTGGTGACGCCGGACGCGCTCGCTGAGGCCATGAAGGAGCAGCAGAACCGCCTGATGCTCATGCCGGCCTGATGCCGGGGAGAGACGGACCGGCCGGCGGCCAAGGCTGCCGGCTTTCGCCCCGCGTCTTGGGGGGCGCGGGGCCCGCCATGGTGCAAGCCAAAGGCCTGCGGGTCCTTTCTCATGAACCTACGTTCAAGCCCGCGCCATGTGCGAACGAAGCCCGTTCGGCGCGGGTCGGAGACCGGCCGAGGGCATGGACGCGGCGGCCGGATGCTATCGAGGGGATAAGCCAGGGCGATGATGGATCGACGTAAGGCGTTGCTCGTCGGCGCGGGGGCTGCCGGGGTGCTCGGCATCGTGGGCCTCGACCAGCTCATGAACCGTCGTACGCCGGCGCCCGAGGGCCTTGTGGACGGCATCGTCTGGCAGCTCCACGCCGGTTCGCTCGACCCCTATGGGGAGTGGGAGCGGCTCGGGGCCCGCGCGCTGCTGCTGCAGTGGATCGTGCTGAACGGGACCGCCTTCGTGCCGGGCCTTGGCGTGGAAACCATCGCCGACCCGCCCAACTGGGCCCGCATCTCCCGTGAGCCGTGGGCGCGCTCCATCATTGTCGGCCTCGCCAGCCTCGCCAGCGAGCCGGAGGCGCGGCGCAACGTGGCGGCGCTGGTGGACTTCTCGGCCCGCATCGCGGCGAAGCCGCTGCCGTTCCGCGCCTCCGGCTACTATTTCCCGGTGGAGGCCGACCCGACCTGGGCCGATGCGCCCAAGATGGGGGCGCTGCTCTCCGCCCTGCCGCGGCCCCTGTGGGTGAGCGCCTACGACAATTCCAACATCGGCGCCGGGCCGTTCGCCGACTGGGTGGACAGCTGGCTGCCGAAGGACGTGGGCCTGTTCTTCCAGGACGGGGTGGGGCTCTACATGCGCACGCCGCAGTCGGCCCGCCAATATGGCGAAGCGCTCATCGCCAAGCTCGGCCGCGCGCGGTTCCGCATGATCCTGGAGGCGTTCCGCCCCGCCGGCGGCGACAAGCTGCGCGCCGCCACCGCCGCCGAGATCCGCCCGCAGATCGAGGCCTACCGCGGCCTCGACACCTTTGTGTTCGAGGCGCCGACCTATCTCGGCCGCTCGCTCATCAACGAGCTGGCGCGCGGGTAGGGGGCGTCCGGCGTCTTCCGGCCGCCAGGCCTTCAGTGCTCCTCGTCGATCTCGTCGTGGAGCAGGCCGAGGATACGGCGCTTCAGGGCGATGAACTCGGGCTCCAGCACCAGGTCCATGGAGCGGGGGCGGGGAAACTCCACCTGGATCTCCGCCTTGATGCGCCCCGGCCGGGCGGTCATCACCACCACCCGGTCGCCCAGGAGAATCGCCTCGTCGATGTCGTGGGTGACGAACAGCACCGTCTTCTGGGTGTGCTCCCACACCCGCAGCAGCAGCTTCTGCATGGTGCCGCGGGTCTGGCTGTCGAGGGCGCCGAAGGGCTCGTCCATGAACAGCACGCTCGGGTCGTTGGCGAGCGCGCGGGCGAGGGCGACACGCTGCTTCATGCCGCCGGAGAGCTGCGAGGGGAAGGCATCCGCGAACTGGCCGAGCCCCACCTCGCCGAGGTAGCGATCGGCGATGGCGCGGCGCTCCGCCTTGCCGATGCCCTTGCGCCGGGGGCCGTATTCCACGTTCTGCCGCACGGTGAGCCAGGGGAACAGGGTGTAGCCCTGGAACACCATGCCCCGGTCCGGCCCCGGCGCGCTGACGAGATGCCCGTCCACGCGAATGTCGCCGGCGGTCACCTCGGTGAGGCCGGCGGCGAGATACAGCAGGCTCGACTTGCCGCAGCCGGAGGGGCCGACGATGACGCAGAACTCGTTCTGCTCCACGTCGATGGAGACGTCGTCCACCGCCAGCGTGCCGCCCGCCCCGCCGTAGCGCAGCGTGACGTTCTCGATGGCGAGCCGCGCCGGCGTGCCGAGCGGGCGGCGCTTCTTCGGAAAAAGCTCGATGGGCGCCGGTTCCATGGGGGAGGAGGGGGAAAGATCGGTCATCGATGTGCCCACGGCGCGACCCTCGCGCGAAGGAAGCGGAAGAAAAGGTCGGAGAGGAGGCCCAGCACGCCGATGGTGGCGATGGCCATGAAGATCACGTCCACCTGGAAGCCGCGCATGGCCTTGATGGTGATGTAGCCGAGGCCGGACGAGGCGGCCACCAGCTCGGCCACCACGAGGTAGGACCACGCCCACCCCAGGGTGACGCGCAGGGTGTCGAGGATCTCCGGCAAAGCGGCGGGGAAGATGACGTGCCACACCACCTCGGAGCGCTTGGTGCCGAGGGTGTAGGAGGCGTTCACGAGGTCGCGCGGCACCGCGCGGGCGCTGTCGGCGATCATCACCACCTGCTGGAAGAAGGTGCCGAGGATGATGACGCTCACCCGCTGCTGGATGCCGATGCCGATCCACAGGATGAGCAGCGGCACGAACGCCGTCACCGGCAGGTAGCGCACGAAGTTCACCAGCGGCTCCAGCACCGCCTGCACCGCGCGGTAGCTGCCCATCCACAGGCCGACCGGAATCGCCAGGACGGAGGAGATGGCGAAGCCCAGCATCACCACCTCCAGGCTCGCCAGGGTGTGGACGAAGAGGCTGCCGTCCGCCATGAGCCGGCTGCCCGCCGCCCACACCTTCTCCGGCGAGGGCAGGAACATGGCCGGCACCACGCTGGAGTGGGAGACGAGCCACCAGGCGGCCACCACGATCACCCAAACGACGATCCCGGTGGTGATCGCGGCCTTGCGGGAGATGTCCCTGAAGGGCGTGGTCATCAAGGCCCAGGGTGCGCGTCGGGAAGTCATGTCATGTCTCCTGCGGGCGTGCCGCCGGCCCCGGTGGGGCGCCGGCGGCGGCCTGTCCCGGCTGCTGAGGTCACTGGGCGGTGGCGAAGGAGGGATCGACCAGGGTGTCGTAGTCCACCTTCATCTTCATCATCCCCTTGCCGCCCCAGATCTTGTTGGCAAGCTGGATGAGCTCGGCCGCCTCACCCTTCTGCGGATTGCCGAAGAACTCGATGTTGCGGGCCTTGTCGTAGAAGTTCACGCCCTTGGCGGAGTCCGCGAAATCTTTGGGGTCGGCGAGATAGCCGCCCACGCCCTTGGCCATGATCGCGTAGGCCTTCTCCGGGTTGGCCTTCAGGTATTCGACGGCCTTGTAGTAGGCCTTCACGAAGGCGGCGATCTCGGCCTTGTTGGCGGCGATGAAATCACACTTGAGGCCCACGGTGTCCACGATGGCGCCGGGGGTGGCGGTGGAATCGATCAGCACCTGGCCCTTGCCGGACTTGCGCACCTCGGTGAGGTGGGGCTCCCAGGTGACGGCGGCGGGCACGCGATCGGCGATGAAGGCGGCGGCGGCGTCGTCGGAGGTCATGTTGGTGACCTGCACGTCGGTCTCCTTCATGCCGGCCTTGTCGAGCAGGATGTTGAACCAGAACTCGGACACCGAGCCCTCGTTGAGCGCCACCGGCTTGCCCTTGAGGTCCTTGAGCGACTTGACGTCCTTGCCGGCGAGCACGCCGTCTCCGCCGTGGCTGTCGTCGAGCGCCAGCACCGACTTGAAGCAGAACTCGGGCGAGCGCCACTTCATCACCTCGTCCACGGTGGAGGCCATGCCGTCGAGGTCGCCGGAGGCGACCGCCGCCATGTAGATGGCCGCGTCCTCGATGGTCTTCAGCTCCACGTCGAGGCCGGCTTCCTTGAAGTAGCCGAGGTCGCGGGCGAGGTAGAGCGGGCCGTAGCCCACCCAGGTGGTCATGCCCAGGCGGATCTTGGCCGCCTCGGCCGGCGCGCCGAACACGAGGCCGGCGGCGATGCCGGCGAGAAGGGTAGCGGTCTGGAAGGTCTTCTTGATCATTGTTTCGGGTTCCGTCGCGGGTCTCGGCCGGGTCCGCGCGGGCGGTCCGGACCGGGGTGGAACACGCTGACGCCGACACTTTCCCAAGGTGGCGGAAAGGCTGGGAAGCCTTTTCCAGACCTCAGTAAAACC
Source organism: Xanthobacter sediminis (assembly GCF_043195015.1). Classification (NCBI taxonomy): domain Bacteria; kingdom Pseudomonadati; phylum Pseudomonadota; class Alphaproteobacteria; order Hyphomicrobiales; family Xanthobacteraceae; genus Xanthobacter; species Xanthobacter sediminis. The sequence continues at coordinate 350,196 of NZ_JBAFWH010000003.1, forward strand.
CCGGAGATCAGCTCCGATGACGAGCTAAACACGCACCCTTCTTCGGCAAAAATAGTCTTTTCGAGGGTTCTGCCTCGCCTTGGCCTAAGTAGGGGCTCCCCCGCTTCGGCCGCGCCGATCAGGGCTTGCGCACCCGCCGGTCGAGAGCCGGCGGCACCATGCCGGGGATGTAGGCATCGGAGATGAACGACCGGCAGTGGGCCTCGAACGCCTGCAGCAGGCGGGACTTTTTGAACTGCGAGACGGTGGCGGTGCCCACCACCATCGGCCGGTGGTCTCCCGAGAGGCGCACCCGCACCACCCGCCGCCCGTCCAGCGCCAGCTCCGAGCGCGGGCGCACGTTGAAGAGGGTGTAGCCGTAGCCGTTGGCCACCATGGTGCGCACCACCTCCTGGTAGGCGGAGCGCGAATGGATCTTCGGCTGCAGCCCCTCCTTGAGGAACAGGGCCAGGAAATACTCGCGGCTGATGGGCAGGTCGAGCAGGATCAGCGGCTCGTCCACCAGGTCCTGGAGGCTTACCGCCGAGAGCCGCGCGAAGGGGTGCGCCTCGCTCACCACCACGTGGGGCGGCAGGCTGGCGAGCGGGGTGAAGGTGATGCCGTCGGGGATCTGCAGGTCGTAGGTGACGGCGATGTCGATTTCGGCGCGCCGCAGGCCCTCCAGCAGCCATTCCTGGTTCGCCTCCACGTGGCGCACCTGGGTGGCGGGGAAGGCGGACATGAAGCCGTGGGACAGTTCCGGCATGATCATGGGGGCGAGGGTGACCATGCAGCCCACGGAAAGCTGGCCGCGCACCTGGTCGGTCGCCTCGGAGGCGACGGCATAGAGCCCCTCCGCCTGCTCGATGAGGTGCTTGGCCTCGGAGAGGAGCTTGCGGCCGGCGGGCGTCAGCGACAGGCCCTGGGCATGGTGGCGCACGAACAGCTGCACGCCCAGCTCCTGTTCCAGGTGGCTGATGGCGGTGGAGATGGAGGGCTGGGAGATGTTGATCCGCTCCGAGGCGAGCGTGATCGAGCCGGTCTCGCCGGCCGCGATGAAATACTCCAGTTGCCTCAGCGTATAGCGCATGCGCCTCCCCTACCCCGTTTCCGGGCCCCCGCGCGAGCGATCCCGGGGTGTGCCGTCCCGGCGCACAACTCGATGCTTGATCCTGGCAATGCAACGGGGTGTCAATGTGTCCGGCGCGCGGGGCGGCGGGCGTGCCGCCTCATTCAGCGGCGCGGGGCTTGGCGTGAGGCTTGGCGCGGGTGTCGAACCAGCGCGAGACGGCGCTGTCGGCGGCGGTGCGGGTGGCCTCGCCCATCACGGTGTCCGAAAGGCCGGCCGATTTGCGCACGAAGTCGAGCGGGCCGTCCCAGTCGAAGTTGCGGTAGACCGCCGCGAGGTGCGCATAGGGCGGGGACTGGGCGAACAGCTGGAAGGCGAGGCGGTGGCCCGCATAGTCCGAGTTGAGGAGATCGCGGGCGAAGGCCAGCAGCTTCCGGCGGTCCTCGGCCGCCCACTCGTCATTGAGGGTGTAGAACTTCTCGAGCCAGGGCCGCGTTTCCGGATGGGCGAAGGCGGCGGCGTCCGGGGTGACGCAGATCTGCCCGCCGCATAGCTCGCGGGCGATGTGCATCACCTCGTGGAGCTGGGAGCAGGCGTGCACGCGCCCGGCATAGAGCAGGGACTGGTTCGGCATGAGCAGCCCGCCGGGCGAGCGCTCGGCCAGGGTCACCGCCGCCGTGAGGTGGGCGTTGATGCCCTCGCGGTAGACGGCGAGGGAGGCCAGCTTCTCCTGCACCGCCTGCTGGCGGTCGATGCCGGTGGAGCGGGCATTGAACAGGGCCGCGCCGATCAGCATGTCGGCAAACGCGAGGTGGCGCTGCACGAAGGCGAAGGCCGAGTAGCGGTGCAGCGTGGCGCGGATGAACATGGCCGCCCGCGTGTGGCGGTAGAACAGCACGTTCTCCCAGGGAATCAGCACGTCGTCGAAGACGACCAGCGCCTCCACCTCGTCGAACCGGCCGGAGAGAGGATAGTCCGCCTCCGGCTTCTGGCCCGCGAAGCCGGTGCGGCAGATGAGCTTGATGCCGGGCGAGCCGAGATCGCAGATGAAGCCCACCGCATAGTCGGAAAAGGCGGCGTCGCCCCAGTTGGCGATGGTGGGCTTGGTGAAGGACTGATTGGCGTAGGCGGCGGCGGTCTCGTACTTGGCGCCCCGCACCACCAGGCCGGCGTCGGTCTCCTTCACCACATGCAGCAGCATGTCCGGGTCCTGCTCCTGCGGCAGGCGGGCGCGGTCGCCCTTGGGGTCGGTGTTGGCGGAGACGTGGAAGGGGTCATGGTGGAGCACCCGGTCGATATGGTCGCGGATGTTCTCGGAGAAGCGCGGGTCGACCTCGTTGAGCACGTCCTGCCCGTCGAACAGCGACCACATCTCGCCCACCGTCTCGTCGCCCACGCGGGTGACGATGCCGCCGATCTCGCGCATCACGCAGTCGGTGGCGCGGCGCTTGTCCCACCAGTCCTCCTGGGTGATCGGCAGCTTGTTGCCGACGCCGTTGACCTCCCCGTCCTGGGTGAAGGTCATCACGTCGCGCGTGCGGGCCTCCCACTGCATGTCGTAGATGCGGGCGCGGATATCCACCAGCGGCTTGAACATGGGGTGGCCGGGCACGTCCAGCACCCGCTCGCCGTTGATGTAGACCTCGCGCCCGTCGCGGATGGACTCGAGATATTGCGCGCCGGTGCGGATCATGGCGGGACCTTTGCCTGCGAAGAGCGGAGGGGCGTGCCTGCCGCCCCGTCACCGGGGCCGATCCTGTCGCGGGGCCGTGGACGGGGAAAATATCGCTTTCCGGTCCATTGCTTCGGAAAGGCCGAACCAGCGCCTTCTTCTCAGGCGGCGAGCCGCGCCAGCAGCGCGTCCATGAAGCGGTCGCAGGCGGCGATCTGGTCCCTGGCCACCCATTCGTCTGGCTTGTGGCCCTGGTCCATGGAGCCGGGGCCGCACACCACCGTGGGAATGGCGAGGCGCATGCTGAACAGGCCGCCCTCGGTGCCGAAGGCGAGCTTGACGCGCGCGTTGGCGCCCGTGAGGGACTGGGCGAAGGCCACCACCGGCGCATCGTCCGCCGTGGCGAGGCCGGGATAGCTGTTGGTCGCCGAAAGCCGCACCTCGGCCTCGGGGAAGTCGGCCTTCCAGGGGGCGGCCACCGCCGCGGCATCGGCCTCCAGCTCCGCGAGCAGCGCCGCCGGATCGTCCTGCGCGAGGTTGCGGAACTCCAGCTCCAGCGTGCAGGCATTGGGCACGATGTTCAGCGCCGTGCCGCCCGCGATGCGCCCCACGTGGAAGGTGGTGTAGGGCACGTCGTAGGCGTCGTCGCGCGCGCCGCGCGCCGCGTACAGCGCCTGCCGCGCGCGGATCTTCTCCACATAGGCGGCGGCGAGGTGGATGGCGTTGAGGGCCGTGGGCGCCAAAGCGGAGTGGGCCTCGCGCCCGCAGCACAGGGCCCTGAGGGCGGTCTTGCCCTTGTGGCCGGTGGCGACCCGCATGGAGGTGGGCTCGCCGATGATGGCCATCTGCGGCCGGAACGGCGCCTGCGCCAGCGCATCAAGCAGGCCGCGCACGCCCACGCAGCCGATCTCCTCATCATAGGAGAAGGCGAGGTGCAGCGGCACCGCCAGCGCCATGCGCGACGCGCGGTCGGCCGCCGCCAGCGCGCAGGCGAGGAAGCCTTTCATGTCCGTGGTGCCGCGGCCGATGAGGCGCCCGTCCTCCTCCCGCAGCCGGAAGGGATCGCCGGTCCAGGCCTGGCCCTCCACCGGCACCACGTCGGTGTGGCCGGAGAGCATGACGCCGCCGGTGTCGCGCGGGCCGATGGTGGCGAACAGGTTGGCCTTGGTGCCCTCGGCATTGGGCACCAGCGTGGCTGCGATGCCGCGCGCGGCGAGGAACTCCACCAGGAAGGCGACCAGCTCCCGGTTCGGGGCGGACGAGATGGTGGGGAAGGCGACGAGCCTTTCGAGAAGGTCGAGGGATCGCTCGGTCATGGAGGTCTCCGCGCCAGGGGCGGCGGGCGGTTGCGCGCAGGGGAGGGGCGCCACGGGTGCCCGGCCCGTCTCCTCCTTAGCAGGCGCGGCGGCGGAGACGGGCTCGGAACTCCCGAACCAGGGCTTAGAAAAAAGCGAATTTCGATGCGGCGAACCCACGGATAGCTTTTGGCAGACCTTCCAGAACGCTGCCCAGGAGTCCTCAGGTGGCCCGCGATCCCCGTTACGACATCCTGTTCGAGCCCGTGAAGATCGGGCCGGTCACCACCCGCAACCGCTTCTACCAGGTGCCCCACTGCAACGGCATGGGCTATCGCGACCCGACCGCCCTCGCCACCATGCGCGCCATCAAGGCGGAAGGCGGCTGGGGCGTGGTGTGCACCGAGCAGGTGGAGATCCACCCCACCGGCGACATCTCCCCCTTCATCGAGCTGCGCAACTGGTCCGACCAGGACGTGCCCGCGCTCGCCCGCATGGCGGATGCCATCCATTCCCACGATGCGCTGGCGGGCCTCCAGCTGGCCCACAACGGCATGAACGCGCCGAACCTCTATTCGCGCGAGATTCCGTTCGGCCCCGCCGACCTGCCGGTGTTCTCCATCTATGACGACCCGGTCCAGGCCCGCGCCATGGACAAGACCGACATCCGCAACCTGCGCTACTGGCACCGCGCCGCCGCGCTGCGCGCGAAGAAGGCCGGATACGACATCACCTACATCTATGCCGGCAAGCTGTTCGGCGGCGCCATGTTCTTCCTCTCCCGCCGCTACAACGACCGCACCGACGAGTACGGCGGCAGCCTGGAGAACCGCTGCCGGCTGCTGAAGGAGCTGATCGAGGACACCAAGGACGCGGTGGGCGACACCATGGGGGTGGCCTGCCGCATCTCCGTGGATGAGCTGATCGGCCCCGAGGGCCTGCACGCCGCCGAGGCGCGGGACATCATCTCCCACCTCGCGGAGGTGCCGGACCTGTGGGACCTCACCCTTTCGAGCTGGGACAACGACAGCCAGACCTCCCGCTTCGCCGACGAGGGCTACCAGGAGCCGTTCGTCACCGGCGTGAAGAAGCTCACCACCAAGCCGGTGGTGGGTGTGGGGCGCTTCACCTCGCCGGACACCATGGTGCGCATGATCCGCCAAGGCATCCTCGACCTCGTGGGCGCCGCGCGCCCCTCCATCGCCGATCCCTTCCTGCCGAAGAAGGTGGAAGAGGGCCGCATGGAGGACATCCGCGAGTGCATCGGCTGCAATATGTGCGTCTCGGGCGACCACACCACCACGCCCATCCGCTGCACCCAGAACCCCTCCATGGGCGAGGAATGGCGCCGGGGCTGGCACCCGGAGCGCATCCGCGCCAGGGAGAGCGAGGCCAAGGTGCTGGTGGTGGGCGCGGGCCCCGCCGGGCTCGAAGCCGCCATGATGCTCGGCCGGCGCGGCTATGAGGTGGCGCTCGCCGAGGCGACGCGTGACCTCGGCGGCCGGCTGGTGGCCGAGCGCCGGTTGCCCGGCCTTTCCGCGTGGGGCCGCGTGGTGGACTATCGCGTCGGGCAGATCGACCCCATGGCGAACGTGGAGGTCTATCGCGAGAGCCGCCTCACCGCGGAAGACGTGCTGGGCTTCGGCTTCGCCCATGTGGCGGTGGCCGCCGGCGCCACATGGCGGGCGGACGGCATCGGCCGGCGCCTGCTGAAGCCCTTGCCCGTGGCCGAGGGGGTGGAGGTGCTCACCCCCGACGACCTGATGGCGGGCCGCCGCCCGGCCGCCGGCCCCGTCATCGTGTTCGACGACGACCATTACTACATGGGCGGCGTGCTGGCCGAGCTGCTGGCGCGGGAAGGCCGGGAGGTGGCGCTCGTCACCGCCAACGGCGAGGCCTCCACCTGGATGAAGATGACCATGGAGCAGCACTTCGTGCAGGCGCGGCTCATGGAGGTGGGCGTCACCATCGTGCCCCATCGCCTGCCGACGCGGGTGGAGAAGGGCGAGATCGAGCTGGCCTGCGTCTATTCCGGGCGCCTGGAACGGCGGGCCTGCGCCTCCATCGTCCTCGTCACCGCCCGCCTGCCGCGGAAGGGCCTCGCCGAGGAGCTGGAGGCGCGCCGGGCGGAATGGGCCGATGCCGGCCTCCTCTCCGTGACCCGCGTGGGCGACGCTTTGGCGCCCGGAACCATCGCCGCCGCCGTGTGGGCCGGCCGCCGCTTCGCGGAGGAGCTGGACGCCCCGCCGCGCGGCCTCGACGACCTGCCGTTCCGTCGCGAGGTGGCGGGCCTCGACGCGGGGCCGCTGCCCTGGGCTGCGGCCTGAGGGCTTCCGCGCCCCACGGGCAGGGCGAGGCGGTGGTGATGCGCGACACCGGGATGGCTTCATCCCGGTGCGCCTGCGCTTGTCTTGAGGGGTGAAGAATAGATTCCTTCAGGATTCCATGTTTCGGGAGATCCGAAGCAGTGCCGAAGAAAATGATATTTTTTATGATCCAGAACGGCCGGTAGGGTGACGATCAAACCTCGGGCTCTTCATTCGGAAGGTCTCGAGGGCAAGCGAGGAATGAGACATGTCGGTTGAAAGGACGGACACGCTGATCGTCGGCGCCGGGCAGGCGGGGCTGGCCATGAGCGAGCACCTGAGGCGGAGCGGCGTGCCCCATCTCGTCCTGGAGCGCGCCCGCATCGCCGAGCGCTGGCGCTCGGAGCGGTGGGATTCCCTGGTGGCCAACGGCCCGGCCTGGCACGACCGCTTCCCGGACCTCGACTTCTCCGCCGTCGATCCCGCCAACGGCCCGGACGACTTCGTGGCCAAGGAGGCGGTGGCCGATTATTTCGTCGCCTTCGCCGAGAAGACCGGCGCCCCGGTGCGCTGCGGCGTGGAGGTGCTGAAGGCCGAGCGGAACGCCGGCCGCTCCGGCTTCCGGGTGGAGACCTCCGCCGGCGTGATCGAGGCCGAGCGCATCGTCGCCGCCACCGGACCCTTCCAGCGCCCCATCATCCCCGCCGTGGTTCCGGCCGAGACCGGCATCGCGCAGATGCATTCCGTCGCCTACCGCAATCCCGGCCAGCTTCCGGAAGGCGCAGTTCTGGTGGTGGGGGCGGGCTCCTCGGGCGTCCAGATCGCCGAGGAGCTGATGGAGGCGGGCCGGCAGGTCTATCTCTCGGTGGGCCCGCACGACCGCCCGCCGCGCAGCTATCGCGGGCGCGACTTCGTCTGGTGGCTCGGGGTGCTCGGCAAGTGGGATGCCGCCGCCCAGGAGCCGGGCAAGGAGCATGTGACCATCGCCGTGAGCGGCGCCCACGGCGGCCACACCATCGACTTCCGCCGCCTCGCCGCGCGGGGCATGACCCTGGTGGGGCGCACCGAGGGCTTCAAGGACGGCGCGGTGACCTTCTCCCCCGACCTCGCCGCCAACCTGGCGCTGGGCGACGAGAGCCATCGCGCCCTGCTCGACGAGGCGGACGCCTACATCGCCCGCAACGGCCTCGACCTGCCGGAGGAGCCGGAAGCCCGCCTCACGGTGGCGGACGCCGCCTGCATCACCCAGCCGCTGCGGTCGCTCGATCTTGCGCGGGCGGGGGTCACCACCATCATCTGGGCGACGGGCTTCGCGCTCGACTACGGCTGGCTGAAGGTGGATGCCTTCGATGCCGCCGGCAAGCCGCGGCACCAGCGCGGCGTCTCCTGCGAGGCGGGCATCTATTTCCTGGGCCTGCCCTGGCAGTCGCGGCGCGGCTCCAGCTTCATCTGGGGCGTGTGGCACGATGCCAAGTATCTGGCCGACCAGATCGTGATCCAGCGCAAGTACATGGACTACCACGCCGCCGCGCGGCGCCAGCCCGAGCCCGCCTGAGCGCGCGGCCATTTTCTTTTAGACCCCGCGCGCGACCCAATGGAGGGCGACATGGCGCATACCCGCATCCGCACGTTCAATACCAAGGACACCTACCCCGAGCAGAAGCTCGACAACGACCTCGCCCAGGCGGTGGTGACGCAGGGCGGCAAGATCGTCTGGCTGCGCGGCCAGTGCCCGCAGAACCTCGACGACGCCGTGAACATCACGAGCCATGACCCGGTGGAGCAGACCCACAAGGTCATGCAGAACATGCGGCAGCTCATCGAGGAGGCGGGCGGCTCCATGGAGCACCTGGTGAAGGTGGTGGTCTACATCACCGACGTGCGCCACCGCGAGGCGGTCTACCGCACCATGGGCGAGTACATCAAAGGCGTGCACCCGGTTTCCACCGGCCTCGTGGTGAGCGCCCTGGCGCGGCCCGAGTGGCTGGTGGAGATCGACGGAACCGCCGTCATCCCGGAGTGATGTGATGACCTTCTCCCTGGTCGCCCGCTGCCGCGAGACGGGCATGTTCGGCGTCGCCATCTCCTCCTCCTCCCCGGCGGTGGCCGCGCGCTGCGTGTTCGCCCGCGCGGGGGTGGGGGCGGTGGCCTCGCAGAACGTGACGGACCCCGACCTCGGCCCGCGCGCGCTCGATCTCATGGAAAGCGGCATGGGCGCCGGGGAGGCCATCGCCGAACTGCGGCGGACCGGCCGCTTCATGGAATACCGGCAGGTGCTGGCGGTGGACCGCACCGGCGCCGCCGCCGTCCATTCCGGCGCCAAGGCCCTCGGCCTGTGGGCGGAAGCCTGGGGCGAGGATGCGGCGGCGGGCGGCAACCTGCTCGCCGACGGCGACGTGCCGCAGGCCATGATCGACGGCTTCCGCGCCGCCGCCGGCCACCTGGGCGACCGGCTCGTGGCGGCGCTGCGCGCGGGCCTTGCCGCCGGGGGCGAGGCGGGGCCCGTCCATTCGGCGGGGATCAAGATCGTGGACAAGGCGAGCTGGCCGGTGGCGGACCTGCGCTGCGACTGGACGCTCGATTGCCCGATCGAGGCTGTCGCCGAGGCGTGGAGCATCTACAAGCCGCAGATGGGCGCCTACATCCAGCGCGCCCTCGACCCGCGGGAAGCGCCGTCCTACGGCGTGCCCGGAGACGAGTGAAACGGAGCGCTTCATGGCTTCACGGAAGGCATGAAGCGCTCCGGTCCTTTCATGGTGCGCGTTTTCTTCACGCGAACCGGTTTCCACTTCGCTCGAGAACGCTTTGGGAAGGGCACGCCATGCGGAACTACACCCGTGAGGATTGGGCGGCGCGCGCCGCGCGGATCAGCTTTCGCCGGCAGGCGTTCATCGACGGCCGGTTCGTCGATGCCCGCTCCGGCGAGACCTTCGACAGCATCAATCCGGCCACCGGCGCGGTGCTGGCGCAGGTCGCCGCCTGCGACTCAGCCGACATCGACCGCGCGGTGGCGGCGGGCCGGCGGGCGTTCGAGGACGGGCGCTGGAGCCGCATGGCGCCGGGCGACCGCAAGGCGGTGATGCTGCGCCTCGCCGAGCTGATCCGCGCCAATCTCGAGGAACTGGCCCTGCTGGACAGCCTCGACATGGGCAAGCTGGTGACGGACGCCGCCACCATCGACGCGCCCGGCTCGGCCCATTTCTTCCAGTGGTATGCCGAGGCCATCGACAAGCTCTATGGCGAGGTGGCCCCCACCGCCGCCGGGGATCTGGCGCTGGTGCGCCGGGTGCCGCTGGGCGTGGTCGGCGCCGTGGTGCCCTGGAACTTCCCGCTGGACATGGCCACCTGGAAGGCCTCGGCGGCGCTTGCCGCCGGCAATTCGGTGGTGCTGAAGCCGGCCGAGCAATCCCCCCTCTCGGCGCTGCGGCTCGCGGAGCTTGCCGCCGAGGCGGGCGTGCCCGACGGCGTGCTCAACGTGGTGCCCGGCTTCGGCGCCACGGCGGGCAAGGCGCTGGGCCTGCACATGGACGTGGACTGCCTCGCCTTCACCGGCTCCACCGAGGTCGGCAAGCTGTTCATGCAGTATTCCGGGCAGTCGAACCTGAAGCCGGTGTGGCCGGAGACCGGCGGCAAGAGCGCGAACCTCGTGTTCGCCGACTGCGCCGACCTGGACGCCGCCGCCGACATGGCCGCCTTCGGCATTTTCTTCAACCAGGGCGAGGTGTGCTCGGCCAATTCGCGGCTCTATGTGGAGCGCTCCGTGAAGGACGCGCTGGTGGAGAAGCTCGCGGCCCGCGCGCAGGCCATGCAGCCCGGCGATCCCCTGGACCCGGCCTCGAAGATGGGCGCCATCGTCGACGAAAAGCAGACGCAGGGCATCATGCGCTTCATCGAGGCGGGCAAGGCGAGCGCCAATCTCGTCGCCGGCGGTGCGCGCGTGCGCATCGCGGGCAAGGGCTGCTTCGTGGCGCCCACCATCTTCGACGAGGTGCGCCCCGACGATCCGCTGGTGCGGGAGGAGATCTTCGGGCCCGTGCTCTCCGTGGTCGCCTTCGACACGGAGGAGGAGGCGGTGCGCCTCGCCAACGATTCCATCTACGGCCTCGCCGCCTCGGTGTGGACCGACGACCTCAGCCGGGCGCTGCGGGTCTCCGACCGGCTGCATGTGGGCACGGTCTCCGTCAACACGGTGGACGCGCTTTCCGCCCAGACGCCGTTCGGCGGCATGAAGCAGTCCGGCTTCGGCCGCGACCTGTCGCTCCATTCGCTGGACAAGTACACGGCGCTGAAGACCACCTGGATCAAGTACCGGAGCTGACGCGGCCGGAGCGCGGGCCGCCCGTCCCGGCCCGCGCCGCACCTTCTCACCCAGCGCACCCGGCAGAGGGCGCCAGGAACATTTTCGATGCGCGACGCGAGATACGACATCCTCTTCGAGCCCCGGCAGATCGGGCCGCTGACCGCGAAGAACCGCTTCTACCAGGTGCCTCACTGCAACGGCGGCGGCTATCGCGACCCCTCGGCCGCGGCAGCCATGCGGGGCATCAAGGCCGAAGGCGGGTGGGGGGTGATCTTCACCGAGCAGACCGAGATGCACCACACCTCGGAGATCACGCCCTTCATCGAGCTGCGGCTGTGGGAGGACAAGGACATCCCCGGCCTGCGCCGGATGTCGGAGGCGATGAAGACGCAAGGGGCGCTGGCCGGCATCCAGCTCGCCTATTCGGGCATCAACGGCCCGAACTTCTACACCAAGGAGGTGCCGCTCGCTCCCTCGGCCCTGCCCATCCGCACCTTCACCAACGATCCGGTGCAGGCCCGCGCCCTGGACCGCGCCGACATCCGCAACCTGCGCCGCTGGTTCGTGAACGCAGCGCGGCGCTCGAAGCTGGCCGGCTTCGACCTGATCTGCCTCTATGGCGCGCACGGCTTCGGCATCTTCCAGCACTTCCTCTCGCGCGCCACCAACCAGCGCACCGACGAATACGGCGGCAGCCTGGAGAACCGCTCCCGCTTCGCCCAGGAGGTGGTGGCCGACATCCGCGACGCGGTGGGCGACACCATGGCGCTCACCATGCGCGTGAGCCTGGACGAGAGCATCGGCGCGCTCGGCTTCTCCAATGCCGAGGTGCGCGACTACGTGGCCATGAACGCCGACCTGCCGGACCTGTGGGACCTCGCCCACGGCACCTGGGAGGATTGCTCGGGCCCCTCGCGCTTCAAGGAGGAGGGCGCGCAGGAAGCCCTGGTGAAGGGCATCCGCGAGCTGTCGTCCCGCCCGGTGGTGGGTGTGGGGCGCTTCACCTCGCCGGACGTGATGGCGCGCATGATCCGCCAGGGCGTGCTCGATTTCATCGGCTGCGCGCGCCCCTCCATCGCCGATCCCTTCCTGCCGAAGAAGGTGGAGGAGGGGCGCATCGAGGACATCCGCGAGTGCATCGGCTGCAACATCTGCATCACCGGCGACATGACCATGTCCATCAGCCGCTGCACGCAGAACCCCACCTTCATGGAGGAGTGGCGCAAGGGCTGGCACCCCGAGCGGATGAACCCCAAGGGCGAGAGCCGCAGCGTGCTGGTGGTGGGGGCGGGGCCGGCGGGCCTGGAGGCGACGCGGGCGCTCGCCCTGCGCGGCTACGACGTGGCGCTGGCCGAGGCCGGCACCGTCCTGGGCGGGCGCCTCGCCCGCGAGCGGCTGCTGCCGGGGCTTTCCGCCTGGGGCCGGGTGGTGGACTATCGCCAGTACCAGATCTCCCAGCGCCCCAACGTGGAGACCTATTTCGACAGCCGCCTTTCGGCCGACGACATCCTCGCCTTCGGGTTCGAGCATGTCGCCATCGCCACCGGGGCGCGCTGGCGCGGCGACGGCGTGGCGCGCCAGCACGTGGTGCCCATGCCCATCGACCCCGCCATGCCGCTTTGGACCCCTGACGACGTGATGGCAGGCTCCCACCCGGAGGATCTCTCGGGCCGCACGGTGGTGGTCTATGACGACGACCATTACTACATGGGCGGCGTGATGGCCGAAGTGATGGCGCGGGCGGGCGCGAACGTGATCCTCGTCACGCCCTCCGCCTATGTCTCGGACTGGACGCGCAACACTTTGGAGCAGGGCGCCATCCACGCGCGCCTCGCCGGGCTCGGGGTGGACATCCGCCTCAACACGGGCGTCACCGCCATCGGTGCAGGGGTGGTGGAGACGAACTGCGTCTACACCGATGCCCGCCGGCCGCTGGCGTGCGATGGCGTGGTGATGGTGGCCTCCCGCATCTCGCAGGACGGCCTCTACCGGGACCTCCTGGCGCGCGCGGCGGAATGGGCCGATGCCGGCATCCGCTCGGTGAAGCTGTTCGGGGATGCGGCCGCGCCCGCCCCCATCGCCTGGGCCACCTACGCCGGCCACCGCTACGCCCGCGAGCTGGACACGCCGGACCCCGGCGACGCGCTGCCCTTCCGCCGCGAGGTGACGGAACTCGGCCCGCTGTGAGGCCAAGGGCCCGTAAGCTTTTCCTGTGGCTCCCAGGGCAACCCGCCCGGCGCCTGGGCGAAACCGAGCCCGGCGCCGGCCGAACACCGGGGCCGGTGGCATGAGGCCGCGGCGGGTTAGCCTTCAGCCGGCCTTCGCCGCCAGCGCCTGGGCGACGCGTGAGGCGGGCGCGCGGCCGAGGGCGGTGGTGATGGCGCGGCCGGCCGTGGCGAGGCGGCCGAGGTCCACGCCGGTCTCAATCCCCAGCCCATCCAGCATGTAGACGAGGTCCTCGGTGGCGAGATTGCCGGAGGCGCCCTTGGCATAGGGGCAGCCGCCGAGCCCGGCCACCGAGGCGTCCACCGTGGCGATGCCCAGCTCCAGGCAGGCGAGCACGTTGGCCAGCGCCTGGCCGTAGGTGTCGTGAAAATGCACGGCGGTGCGCGCGAGGCCGATATGCTCCGCCACCGCCCGCGCCATGGCCTTCGCCTTGTCCGGCGTGCCGACGCCGATGGTGTCGCCCAGGGACACCTCGTAGCAGCCCATGGCGGCGAGGGTCTGCGCCACCTCCACCACCTTGGCGAGGGGCACCTCGCCCTGGTAGGGGCAGCCCAGCACGCAGCTCACATAGCCGCGCACCGCCACGCCGCGCGCCCGCGCGAGGTCCATCACCGGCGCGAAGCGCTCCAGGCTCTCGGCGATGCTGCAGTTGATGTTCCTGGCGGAGAACGCCTCGGACGCGGCGGCGAACACCGCCACTTCCTCCACGCCTGAAGCCAGCGCCAGCTCCAGCCCCTTCAGGTTGGGGGCCAGCACCGGGTAGCGCACGCCGGCGCGCCGGGTGATGCCGGCCAGCACCTCGGCGGTGTCGGCCATCTGCGGCACCCATTTGGGCGAGACGAAGGAGCCGGCCTCGATCACCGGCAGGCCCGCATCGGCGAGGGCGTCGATGAGCGCCACCTTGGCCGCCACGGGCACCAGGCCCGGCTCGTTCTGCAGCCCGTCGCGCGGGCCCACCTCGACGATGCGGACGGACGCGGGGCGGGCCATCAGGCGTCCTCCAGCACGAGCAGCTCGGCGCCCTCGTCCACGAGGTCGCCCACCGCGAAGTTGAGGGCGGTGACGCGCCCGTCGCGGGGGGCGGCCACCGTGTGCTCCATCTTCATGGCCTCCACCACCACCAGCGGCGCGCCCTTGGCCACCTGCTGGCCGGCTTCCACCGCGATGCGGATGATGGTGCCGGGCATGGGCGCCACCAGCCGACCGGCGGTGCCGGTGGCCGCCAGCGAGGCGAGGCGCGGATCGATGAACTCCAGCGTGAACTCGCCGCCGCGCACGAATACCGTGAGCAGGCTGCCGGCGCGCACCACGCGGGCGGAGAGCTTCACCCCGTCAAGCCGGGCCTGGAGGCGGCCCTCGTTATCGGCCTCGCCCTCCACGCCCATGCGGCCGCCGGGCAGGTCCAGCAGGAAGCCTTCCGGCTTGAAGTGGGCGCGCACCACCGTGCGGCCCTCGGCGTGCGGGTCCTGGAAGGTGAGGTCCACATGGGCGTCGCGGTTGAGCCGCCAGCCGGGCGCCCGGCCCCAGGGGGAGAAGGGATCAGCGAGGTCCACCGCCTCGGCCGACTGGCGCGCCTCCTCCTTCAGGATGGCGAGGGCAGCGAGGGCAAGCACGGGGTCGCCCGCCGGCCGGGGCGCGGGCAGGAGGTCCGCCGCGTGGCGGGCGATGAAGTTGGTGTCCAGCTCCGCGGCCGCGAACGCCGGGTGGGCGGCGATGGCCTTGAGGAACACCCGGTTGGTGGCGAGGCCCACCACCTCGGTGGCGGCGAGCGCGGCCTGGAGGCGGCCCACCGCTTCCGAACGGTCGGCGCCGGCCACGATGATCTTGGCGATCATCGGGTCGTAATGGATGGAGACCGTGTCGCCGGCCCGCACGCCGGTGTCGACCCGTGTGCCCGGCACATGGGCGGGCAGCACCAGATGGTCGAGGGTGCCCACCTGGGGCAGGAAATCCCGCGCCGGGTCCTCCGCATAGAGGCGCACCTCGATGGCGTGCCCCTTCAGCGGGATCTCCTCCTGGCGCAGTGGCAGCGGCGCGCCCTCGGCGACGCGCAATTGCCACTCCACCAGGTCCTGGCCGGTGATGGCTTCCGTCACCGGATGCTCCACCTGGAGGCGGGTGTTCATCTCCATGAAGTAGAAGGCGTCGCCCTCGGCGATGAACTCCACCGTGCCGGCGCCCACATAGCCCACCGCCCGCGCGGCATCGACGGCGGCCTTGCCCATGGCGGCACGGCGCTCGGGGCTCATGCCGGGGGCGGGGGCCTCCTCCACCACCTTCTGGTGGCGGCGCTGGATGGAGCAGTCGCGCTCATGAAGGTAGACGGCATTGCCGTGGGTGTCGGCGAACACCTGCACCTCGATGTGGCGCGGCGTGGTGAGGTACTTTTCCACCAGCACCCGGTCGTCGCCAAAGGCGCTTTTCGCCTCGCGCTGGGCGGAGGCGAGGGCCTCCGGGAACTCGGCGGCGGAGCGCACCACCTTCATGCCCTTGCCGCCGCCGCCGGCGGACGCCTTGATGAGCACGGGATAGCCGATGCGCGCGGCCTCGCGCGCCAGCAGCGTCGGGTCCTGGTCCTCGCCGTGATAGCCGGGCACGAGGGGCACGCCGGCCGTCTCCATCAGCGCCTTGGCCGCGCTCTTGGAGCCCATGGCGCGGATGGCCGCGGCGGGCGGGCCCACGAACACCAGCCCCGCCTTTTCGCAGGCTTCCGCGAATTCGGCATTCTCGGAGAGGAAGCCGTAGCCGGGGTGGATGGCATCCGCCCCCGCCTTGCGGGCGGCGTCGAGGATGGCGTCGATCCTCAGGTAGCTTTCACGGGCCGGCGCGGGGCCGATGGGATAGGCCTCGTCCGCCTCCGCCACATGGAGGGCGTCGGCATCCGCCTGCGAATAGACGGCGACCGTGCCGAGGCCCAGCGCCCGCGCGGTGCGCATGACGCGGACCGCGATCTCGCCCCGGTTGGCGACGAGCAGGGTGCGGATCGCTCGGCTCATGGCGTTTCCCCTTTTCCCCATTGGGCTTTTCGTTTTTCCAGGAAGGCCGAGACGCCCTCCTTGCCGTCGGCGCTGGCGCGGATGTCGGCGATGCGCCGGGCGGTGTCCGCGACGACCGCGTCGTCGAGGGGCCGGTCCACGGCGCGGATGAGGTCCTTGGTGGCCCGGAGCGCCGCCGGGCTCGCCACCTTCAGCGCCTTGAGGTGGCGGGCGATCGCGGCATCGAGCTCGGCGGCGGGCACTACCTCGTGCACGAGGCCGAGGGCGCGCGCGGTTTCGGCGGAGAAGCGTTCCCCCGTCAGGAAATAGCGCCGCGCCTGCCGGGCGCCCATGGCGCGCACCAGATAGGGGCTGATGACCGCCGGGATGAGGCCGATGCGCACCTCGGTCACCGCGAATTCCGCCTCCGGCACCGCCACGACGATGTCGCTGGCGGCGATGAGGCCGGTGGCGCCGGCGAAGGCCGAGGCGTGCACCCGCGCCAATGTGGGCTTGGGGGAGAGGTCTATGGTGCGCATGAGGGCGGCGAGCCGGCCGGCGTCCGAAAGGTTCTCCGCGTGGGAGTAGGAGGCCATGCGGCGCATCCAGTTGAGGTCGCCGCCGGCGCAGAAGCTGCGGCCCTCGGCCTTCAGCAGGATGGCCCACACGCCGGGATCGGCGATGGCGTCCTCATAGGCGCGGGTGAGCGCGCCGATGAGGGCGTCGTCGAAGGCATTGAGCACCTCGGGCCGGTTGAGGGTGAGGACGCAGACGCCGTCCTCTATGGCGGTGAGGAGGCTCATGGCTGCCTTCCGGTCGGCTGGATGGGCGCCATCACATGCGGAACACGCCGAAGCGCGTCTCCTGCTCGGGGGCGTTGAGAGCGGCGGAAAGCGCGAGGGCCAGCACCATGCGGGTGTCGGCCGGATCGATCACGCCGTCGTCCCACAGGCGGGCGGAGGAATAATAGGGGTGGCCCTGGCGCTCGTACTGGGCACGGATGGGGGCCTTGAACGCCTCCTCCTCCGCGCCGGTCCACTTGCCGCCGCGCGCCTCGATGCCGTCGCGCTTCACCTGGGCCAGCACGCCGGCGGCCTGCTCGCCGCCCATCACCGAGATGCGGGCATTGGGCCACATCCACAGGAAGCGCGGATCGAAGGCGCGCCCGCACATGCCGTAATTGCCGGCGCCGAAGGAGTTTCCGATCACCACGGTGAACTTCGGCACGCTGGCGCACGACACCGCCGTGACGAACTTGGCGCCGTCCTTGGCGATGCCGCCGGATTCATACTTCCGCCCCACCATGAAGCCGGTGATGTTCTGCAGGAAAACGAGCGGAATATTGCGCTGGGCGCACAATTCCACGAAGTGCGCGCCCTTCAGCGCGCTCTCCGAAAAAAGAATGCCGTTGTTGGCGACGATGCCCACGGGATAGCCGAAGATGCGGGCGAAGCCGGTGACCAGCGTTTGCCCGTAGAGCGGCTTGAACTCGTCGAACTCGGAACCGTCGACGATGCGGGCGATGATCTGCCGGACATCGAACGGCTGCTTGGGGTCGGCCGAGACGATGCCGTAGATCTCCCGCGCGTCGTAAAGCGGCGCGCGCGGCTCGCGGATGTCGAGGCTGTGCGCCTTGGCGCGGTTCAAATCCGCCACGATGGACCGGGCGATGCCGAGCGCGTGGGCGTCGTTCTCCGCCATGTGGTCGGCGACGCCAGAGGTGCGGGTGTGCACGTCGGCCCCGCCCAGCTCCTCGGCGGTCACCACCTCGCCGGTGGCGGCCTTCACCAGCGGCGGGCCGCCCAGGAAGATGGTGGCCTGATTCTTCACCATGACGGACTGGTCCGCCATGGCCGGCACATAGGCCCCGCCCGCCGTGCACGAGCCCATCACCACCGCGATCTGCGGGATGCCTTCGGCGGACATGTTGGCCTGGTTGAAGAAGATGCGCCCGAAATGCTCGCGGTCGGGGAAGACCTCGTCCTGGTTGGGCAGGTTGGCGCCGCCGGAATCCACGAGATAGATGCAGGGCAGGTGGTTTCCCCGCGCGATGGTCTGGGCGCGCAGGTGCTTCTTCACCGTCATGGGGTAGTAGGTGCCGCCCTTCACCGTCGCGTCATTGGCGACGATGACGCACTCGCGGCCCGAGACGCGGCCGATGCCGGTGATGATGCCGGCGGCGGGCACCTCGTCCTCATACATGCCGAAGGCGGCGAGCTGGGAAAGCTCCAGGAACGGGGAGCCGGTGTCGAGCAGGGTGCGGATGCGATCGCGCGGGAGCAGCTTGCCCCGCTTCAGATGCCGCTCGCGGGCGACCTCGCCGCCGCCCTCTGACACCTGTTCGACCTTGGTGCGCAGGTCGGCGACGGATTGCTCCAGCGCGTCCCTGTTGCGGCGGAAAGCGTCGGAGCGGCGGTCCACCGCATCCTCGATGATCGCCATGAGCGGCCTCGTCCTCAGGGCGCTGGGCCCGTTCGCGTGATGGGAGGACGAGGTCCCGGCAGGCGCCGCGGGCGCGGCACCCTGCGCCGGCGCGGAGCCGGCGGCATTGGTTCGGGGCGTGTCCTCCATGCCGATCGTTGTCGGCTTGGAAACGATCGTACGTTTTTTTCCGTGGGACGCAAGAGGGGCGCGGGCTTCTTTCTGCGGGGATCTGTGTCGCGCGCGGTCCCGGTAGGCTCAGCCCTGCGCGCGCGCCGCCGGCCGCGCGGCTCCGTTCACCGTGTCCTTCGTGGCGCTTTTCCCGGCGCGCTTCCGCGGCTTCGTCGCGCTCTTGGCGGGGGCGGTCCTGTCCGGTGCCGCCGCGATCCCCGCCGTGCCCGGGAGGGCATCGACGTGCGTGTCGTGCACTGATTCGCCTGCCTGCGCCGTGGGGAAGGGGGCGGTCGTCAGGGCGCCCTGCGCCCTGGTGACGCCGCCGACCACGAGCCCGGTGTAGGTCTCCACGATATCGTCCTGGGAGAGGCGCCCTTCCGGCCGGTACCACATGCAGATGCCTGTGAGCATGGAGATGATGGCGTAGGTGGCGACCTTGGGCTCGCGCACCTGGAACGCGCCCAGCTCTGCACCGCGGCGCAGTGTCTCCTCCAGCAGCCCCTCGTAGCGGTGGCGCTGGGCGATGATGACGGCCCGGTGCTCGTCCTCGAGCGAGCGGATCTCCATGTTGGCGATGAAGACGTGGGCCATGCGCGTCATGTGGTAGCGCAGGTGGAAGGCGGTGAAGGCCTTCAGCCGGGCGAGGGGGGCCTCGACCCCGGCGAGGTCCGCCTCCGCCTTCGCGAGCAGGTCCTGCATGTGCTCGCGGACGATGTCGAACAGCAGGTTCTGCTTGTTCTCGAAATATTTGTAGAGCGAGCCGGACTGCAGCCCCACCTCGGCCGCGAGCTGGCGCAGGCTCATGGCCTCGTAGCCGTGCCGGTAGATGAGCTTCACGCCGGCCTGGCGGATCGCCTCGGCGGTGCGTGTACCGTTGGAACCGATGGTGCGGGCCATGGCCTTCAGGACGTTGAGCGGCCGGCAGGCCCGGCCCGGGAAACGAGACCCGCGCGAATGCGCGAGCCTTTTGCTGCGATGCACGCCAGACTGGCCGCGCCGGCCCGGTGATGCAAGTTCATCCTGCGGCATGAAAAGCCGCTTGACCAGATAAAAAAAGAACGCTTGATTGTTTCCATAAGCCTGACGCAACGATCGGGCACATGCGCCGAGCCAACCGCCGAGCCACTGGCAAAGCGGGGCGCACAAAGCGGGGGAGGGGGCAAAGCCCGATTCTCCCGCCACATAGGGAGGAACGAGCTTGAGCACCACTTCCGTGGTTCCGCAAGCTGTTGCGGACGCGCGCGCGCTTTTGAGCGTCGAAAACATCTCCTTGCGCTTCGGCGGCCTCAAGGCGCTGAGTGACGTGAGCTTCCACGTGAAGCCGGGAGAACTCTTCTCCATCATCGGCCCCAACGGCGCCGGCAAGACCTCCATGCTGAACTGCATCTCGGGCCGCTACAGCCCGAGCGAGGGCCGCGTGGTATTCGACGGGGCGGACGTCACCCGCCTGAAGCCGAACCGGCGGGCCGCCATCGGCATCGGCCGCACGTTCCAGAACCTCGCCCTCTTCAGCCACATGAGCGTGCTCGACAACATCATGGTCGGCCGCCACCATCTGCTGAAGAACAACCTCTTCACCGGCGCCCTCTACTGGTTCGGCGGCGCGCAGAAGGAAGAGCTGGAGCATCGCCGCAAGGTGGAGGAGGTGATCGACTTCCTCGACATCCAACACGTGCGCAAGGCCACCGCCGGCACCCTCTCCTACGGCCTGCGCAAGCGCGTGGAGCTGGCCCGCGCCGTGGCGCTGGAGCCCAAGCTCATCCTCCTCGACGAGCCCATGGCGGGCATGAACCTGGAAGAGAAGGAGGACATGGCCCGCTACATCGTGGACCTCAACGAGGAGTGGGGCATGACCATCATCATGATCGAGCACGACATGGGGGTGGTGATGGACAT
This sequence comes from Xanthobacter sediminis, assembly GCF_043195015.1. Classification (NCBI taxonomy): domain Bacteria; kingdom Pseudomonadati; phylum Pseudomonadota; class Alphaproteobacteria; order Hyphomicrobiales; family Xanthobacteraceae; genus Xanthobacter; species Xanthobacter sediminis. Next base: position 370,509 of record NZ_JBAFWH010000003.1, read on the forward strand.
CTCCCACCGCGTGATGGTGCTCGATTTCGGCCGCAAGCTGGTGGAGGGCGAGCCCGCCGCCGTGCTGGCCGACCCGCATGTGCGCAAGGCCTATCTCGGCGAGGAAGACCCTCTGCTGGAAGACGAGCCCGAACCCGCCGCCCTTTCCGCGTGAGAGCCGCCATGACCACCGCCGTGACCCCCTCCGCCCGCGACTGGCCGGACGTGACGCAGCATGACACCTTCCCCAAGCTTCTGGCCCACAATGCCGCGCGGCATCCGGGCGACACCTGGCTGAGGGAGAAGGACCTCGGCATCTGGATCTCCTACACCTGGAAGGAGGTCGCCGACCGGGTCGAGGCCATGACGCTCGGCCTCGAAAGCCTGGGCGTCCGGCGCGGCGACGTGGTCGCCCTGCTGGGCGACAACCGCCCCGAATGGCTGATGGGCGAGATCGCCACCCATGCCCTGGGGGGCATGAGCCTCGGCATCTACCGCGACGCGCTGGCGGACGAGGTGGCCTATCTCGTCACCTATGCCGACGTGGCGGTGGTGTTCGCCGAGGACGAGGAGCAGGTGGACAAGCTCCTGTCGCTCGACGACAAGATCCCCACCGTCCGCCACATCGTCTATTCGGACCCGCGCGGCATCCGCAAATACGACGATCCGCGCCTCGTCTCCCTGAAGGCGCTGGAGGAGCGCGGCCGCGCCACTGCCGCCAAGGACCCGAACCGCTACGCCCGCCTCGTGAGCGTCGGCCAGGGCTCGGATGTCGCCATCCTGTGCACCACCTCGGGCACCACCTCGCACCCCAAGCTCGCCATGCTCACCGCCGGTGCGGTGTTGAAGCATTGCCGTGCGTATCTCGACATGGACCCGCGCGGGCCCGCGGACGAATACGTCAGCGTGCTTCAGATGCCGTGGATCATGGAGCAGATCTACGCCTTCGGGCAGGCGCTCATCTCCCGCATGAAGGTGAACTTCGTGGAGGAGCCGGAGACGCTGATGGCCGACATGCGCGAGATCGGCCCCTCCTTCGTGCTGTTCGCCCCGCGCGTGTGGGAGCAGATCGCCGCCGACGTGCGTGCGCGCATGATGGATGCCTCGGCCCTCAAGCGCGCCATGTTCGACCTCGGCATGAAGCTGGGCCTCAAGGCCCTGGACGAAGGCAAGCGCTCGCCGCTGGCGGACTTCATCCTGTTCCGCGCCCTGCGCGACCGGCTCGGCTTCTCCCACCTCAAGTCGGCCGCCACCGGCGGGGCGGCACTGGGGCCGGACACCTTCCGCTTCTTCCTGGCGCTGGGCGTGCCCATGCGCCAGCTCTACGGCCAGACCGAGACGCTCGGCGCCTATACCCTCCACAAGGCGGACGACGTGGACTTCGACACGGTCGGCGTGCCCTTCGAGGGGGTGGAGATCCGCATCGAGGATCCCGATCCCAACGGCCTCGGCGAGGTGGTGACGCGCCACCCCAACTGCTTCACCGGCTATTTCCGCAACGACGAGGAGACGAAGAAATCGTTCGCGGAGGGGGGCTGGATGCGCACCGGCGATGCCGGCTTCTTCAACGGCAAGGGCCATCTCGTGGTCATCGACCGCGTGCGCGACATGGCGAAGACATCCCACGGCGATCGCTTCTCGCCCCAATACATCGAGAACAAGCTGAAGTTTTCGCCCTATGTGGCGGAGGCGGTGGTGCTGGGCGACAACCGCGACAGCCTCGCCGCGCTCATCTGCATCCGCTTCTCCATCGTCTCGAAGTGGGCGGAGAAGAACCGCATCGCCTTCACCACCTATACGGACCTCTCCTCCAAGCCGGAAGTCATCGCGCTCCTGCGCAAGGAGGTGGAGGAGGTGAACCGGACCCTGGCGGAGAAGCAGCGCATCGGCCGCTTCCTCCTGCTCTACAAGGAGCTGGACGCCGACGACGGCGAACTGACCCGCACCCGCAAGGTGCGCCGCGGCGTCATCAACGAGCGCTACGGCTCGATCATCGACTCCATGTACGCCGGCGAGCAGGTGATCGACGTGGACACCACCATCACCTTCCAGGACGGCAGCAAGCAGCGGGTGAAGACCAAGCTCGACGTGATCGACCTCGGTCCCGAGCCCGCGGGCGGATCGCGGAGGGCGGCGTGATGGCGCGGCCCCTTCATCCGCTCCTTCATCCGCGCACGGCCGTGCCTTCCCGCCGCATGTTCACCGCCGGTGCCGCGCCGCGCCGTTCCAGCCTTCTCCCGACCCCTCCCGCCGCGCGGGAGAGGGCTTTTGCGGAGTTCAACTGATGCAATCCCAACTTCTGCTTCAGCTCATCATCAACGGGCTCATCATCGGCACGCTCTACGGCGTGGTGGGCATGTGCTTCGTGCTTATCTACAAGGCCTCGCAGGTGGTGAACTTCGCCCAGGGCGAGTTCCTGCTCATCGGCGCATGGGTGTGCTGGTGGCTGCTCACCGCGTGGAACATCCCCTTCTTCTGGGGCTTCCTCATCGCCGTGTGTTTCATGATGGTGTTCGGCATGGCCGTGCAGATGGTGATCCTGCGCCCGCTCATCGGCGAGCCGATCATCTCGGTCATCATGGTGACCATCGGCATGTCCATCTTCTTCCAGGCGCTGATGAAGTGGATGTTCGGCACCTTCGCGCAGCCGTTCCCGCCCATCTTCAGCGTGGACAAGGTGAACGTGCTGGGCCTCCAGGTGCAGACGGCCTATCTCATGTCCACCGGCGTCAGCCTCGCGATCATGGCGGGCTTCGCATGGTTCTTCAAATATTCGAAGATGGGCCTCGCCATGCGGGCCACCGCCTTCTCGCAGCAGGTGGCGCAGTCGCTCGGCATCTCCGTGCGGCAGGTGTTCGCGCTCTCCTGGGGCATCTCGGCGGCCGTCTCCGCGGTGGCTGGCGTCGTGGTGGGCATGGTGAACGGCGTGTCCTCGGCTTTGTCCTACTTCGGCATCAAGGTGTTTCCGGCGGTCATCCTCGGTGGCCTGGACAGCATCTTCGGCGCGGTGGTGGGCGGGCTCATCGTCGGCCTGCTTGAAAATCTCGGGCAGTACGTGGACAGCCAGTTCCTGAAGGTGGGAAATCTCTACGAGATCATCCCCTTCTATGCCCTCATCATCATCCTCATGATCAAGCCTTACGGCCTGTTCGGCACCCGCGACATCGAGAGGGTTTGATCCCATGGCCATCAATACCATGCGCCCGTGCGGCGACTACCGCACCAGCTACAAGGCCGACCAGACCATCTTCCAGACGCGCCTCGCCATGCTGTTCTGCGTGGCGGCGGTGGTGGCGCTGTGCTTCGCGCCCTTCTTCTTCTCCCGCTACGTGCTGAGCCTGTTCATCCAGATCGGATACCTCGGCATCGCGGCGCTGGGGCTGAACATCCTGGTCGGCTTTTCCGGCCAGATCTCCATCGGCCACGCGGTGTTCTTCGGCTTCGGCGGCTTTGCCTCCGCTTTCCTGGCCGACAAGGGCGTGCCGGTGCCGCTCGCCATCGTGCTGGCGGGGGCGTGGACCACGGTGGTGGGCCTCATCTTCGGCCTGCCGGCGGCGCGGGTGAAGGGGCTCTACCTTGCCATCGCGACCCTCGCGGCCCAGTTCATCCTGCAGGACTTCTTCGTCCGCGCGGAATGGTTCACCGGCGGCACCCACGGCGCCATGGCCGTGCCCTTCACCCTGTTCGGCTACGACCTTTCGGGCGACGACAAATACTTCTACGTGGTGCTGTTCTTCGTGGTGGTCATGTATCTCGGCGCCACCAACCTCATGCGCTCCCGCGACGGGCGGGCGCTGATCGCGGTGCGCGATCATTATCTCTCGGCGGAGATGATGGGCGTGAACCTCGCGAAATACCGCACCATGGCGTTCGGCATCTCGTCCTTCTACGCCGGCATCGGCGGCGCGCTCTATGCCCACTATGTGGGGTTCATGTCGGTGGAGGGGCTGGACATCCTCTTCTCCATCCAGTTCCTGGGCATGATCATCATCGGCGGGCTGGGGTCCATCATGGGCTCGCTCATGGGCACCATCTTCATGGTGCTGCTGCCGGAGGCCACCGGCTGGCTCGCCTCGGCGCTCTCGGGCTCGGCCATCGACCAGGCGCTGCACCTGAAGGACGGCATCACCTACATGCGCGAGATGCTGATCGGCGCCGCCATCATCCTGTTCCTGATCTTCGAGCCGGACGGCCTTGCCCACCGCTGGCGCCAGATCAAGGCCTACTGGAAGCTTTATCCCTTCTCGTTCTGAGCTTTGCCCGAATACCGACGGCGAACAATCGCCGCGCAAGAGGAAACGCCAAGGAGACGACCATGAAGAAGACCAGAGCCGCCGCCTTCACGCTGGCCTCGACGCTGGCGCTCGCCACCGCCGCGCCGGCGCTTGCCCAGAACATCAACATCGGCCACCTCGCCGATTACTCGGGCGGCACCTCCGACGTGGGCCAGCCCTACGGTCAGGGCATCCAGGACACCATCGCCTTCATCGACGCCAAGGGCGGCGTGGACGGCAAGAAGATCAATTCCGATTTCAACGAATACGGCTACCAGGTGCCGCGCGCCCTCGCCGCCTTCAAGAAGTGGGTGGGCTCCGACAAGGTGGTCGCCATCCAGGGCTGGGGCACCGCCGACACCGAGGCCCTGGTGGCCATGGTGACCAAGGAGCAGATTCCCTATTTTTCGGGCTCCTACTCGGCCTCCCTCACCGACCCCAAGGGCAAGGTGAACGAGAAGAGCGAGCGCGCCGCGCCGTTCAACTTCTTCTATGGCCCGTCCTATTCCGACTCCGCCCGCGCCATGGTGAAGTGGGCCGCCGACGACTGGAAGGCCAAGGGCAAGCCCGGTAAGCCCAAGTGGGTGCACATGGGCGCGAACCACCCCTATCCCAACTCGCCCAAGGCGGCGGCCGAAGCCTATGCCAAGGAGCTGGGCTTCGAGGTGCTGGACCCCATCACCTTCGCCCTCACCCCCGGTGACTACACGCCCCAGTGCCTGACCCTGAAGCAGTCCGGCGCCAACTACGCCTATCTCGGCAACACCGCGGGGTCGAACATCTCGGTGCTGAAGGCCTGCAAGACGGCGGGCGTGGACGTGCAGTTCCTCGGCAATGTGTGGGGCATGGACGAGAACGCCATGAAGGCGGCCGGCGAGGCGGCGAACGGCGTGGTGTTCCCGGTGCGCACCGCCACCACCTGGTCCGGCGACGCGCCCGGCCTTGCCACCGCGCGGGAGATTTCCAAGATCTCCGATCCCTCGGGCACCACCTATCGGCCGGTGCACTACCTCACCGCCATCTGCACCGCCCTCTACATGAAGGAAGCCATGGAGTGGGCGGACAAGCACGGCGGCATCACCGGCGTCAACATCCGCGACGGCATGTACCAGAAGGCCGACTGGGTGCCGAAGGGCATGGAAGGCGTGTGCAAGCCCTCCACCTGGACCGCCACCGACCACCGCCCCACCACCAGCGTGGACCTCTACCGCGCCGTCGTCACCGGCCCCACGGATGCGTCCGTGACCGAGCTGGTGAAGAACGGCACCATCAAGCTGGAGAAGGTCACCACCGTGGACCTGCCCCGCAAGACCGAGCTGCAGGGCTGGTGAGCCGGCGGGGCGCCGCCGCCAAGGTGCGGCGCCCCTTCCGCCCGCAGGACGACAGATTTTGGAGGCGCCCATGGCCCAAGCCGCTCTGAAGCTCGAACCGGTCGCCGAGGCCGGGCCCGAAACGCTGCTCTCGGTGGACAACATCGAGGTGGTCTATAACGACGTGATCCTGGTGCTGCGCGGCCTCTCGTTGAAGGTGCCGAAGGGCCAGATCGTGGCGCTGCTCGGCTCCAACGGGGCCGGCAAATCCACCACGCTCAAGGCCATCTCCGGCCTGCTGAAGACCGAGGACGGGGAGATCACCCGCGGCGAGGTGAACTTCCTGGGCGAGAAGATCAACGGTATCGAGCCCGACAGGATCGTGCGGCGCGGCATCTTCCAGGTCATGGAGGGCCGGCGCATCATCTCCGACATGACGGTGCTGGAGAATCTGCGCCTCGGCGCCTTCACGCGGCGCGACAACGAGGTGAAGAGCGACATCGAGCGCGTCTACGAGTTCTTCCCGCGCCTCAAGGAGCGCACGGGCCTCGCCGGCTATCTCTCCGGCGGCGAGCAGCAGATGCTGGCCATCGGCCGCGCCATGATGGCCCGCCCCAAGCTCATCCTCATGGACGAGCCTTCCATGGGCCTCTCGCCGCTGATGGTGAAGGAGGTGTTCGCCATCATCAAGAAGCTCAACGTGGAGCTGGGCGCCACCATTCTGCTGGTGGAGCAGAACGCGCGGGTGGCGCTCTCGGTGGCGGACTACGGCTACATCATGGAGCAGGGCAAGATCGTGCTCGACGGCTCCGCGCAGATGCTACAGACCAACGAGGACGTGAAGGAATTCTACCTCGGCCAGGGCGGCGGCGAGGAGCGCAAGTCCTTCAAGAACCTCAAGAGCTTCAAGCGCCGCAAGAGGTGGCTGTGAGCCGTGCCGCCGCGCCCGGCGCCGCCCCGATCGATTTTCACCTTGCTCCAGCAGGCCGCGCGATGACCGATCCGAACCGCTATTACGACGCCGCCGAGACGCGCGACCCTGAGGCCCGCGAGGCGGCTGTGCTGGCCGCTCTTACCGCCCAGGTGGCCCATGCCAAGGGCCGGTCGGCCTATTTCGCCGATCTGTTCGGCGATGTGGACCCGCGGGCCGTGACCAGCCGCGCCGCGCTGGCGCAGCTCCCCGTCACCCGCAAGTCGGACCTCCTGGAGATCCAGCCTAGGTGCCTGCCCTTCGGCGGGCTGAACGCGGTGCCGCCGGGCAGGCTTTCGCGCATCTTCATGTCGCCGGGGCCGATCTATGATCCGGAAGGGCACGGGCCCGACTTCTGGCGCTTCGCCCGCGCGCTCCACGCGGCCGGCTTCCGGGCCGGGGAGATCGTGCACAATTCCTTCTCCTACCATCTCACCCCGGCGGGCTCGATGATCGAGGGCGGCGCCCACGCGCTGGGCTGCGCGGTGGTGCCGGCGGGCGTGGGCCAGACCGACCTGCAATTGCGCGCCATCGCCGATATCCGCCCCGCGGGCTATGGCGGCACCCCCTCCTTCCTCAAGATCCTGCTGGACAAGGCGCGGGAGAGCGGCACCGACATCTCCTCCCTGAAGAAGGCGCTGGTGACGGGCGAGGCCTTCCTGCCGCCCCACCGGGCCGAGCTGAAGGCGGCGGGCATCACCGCCCGCCAGTGCTACGGCACCGCCGATCTCGGCCTCGTGGCCTATGAGAGCGAGGCGGAGGAGGGGATGATCGTGGACGAGGGCTGCCTCGTGGAGATCCTGCGCCCCGGCACCGGCGATCCGGTGGAGAGCGAGGGCGAGGTGGGCGAGGTGGTCGTCACCCTGTTCGACGCCGACTATCCCCTGGTGCGCTTCGCCACCGGCGATCTCTCGGCGGTGCTGCCGGGTCGGAGCCCCTGCGGGCGCACCAATGTGCGGCTCAGGGGCTGGATGGGGCGGGCCGACCAGGTCACCAAGATTCGCGGCATGTTCGTGCATCCGGTGCAGGTGAGCGCGGCGGTGAAGAAGCATCCCGCCGTGGCGAAGGCGCGCCTTGTGGTGGAGCGGCGGGGCGACGCCGACGACATGCTGCTGGAGGTGGAGGTCGCGGATGCCGCCGCCCTCTCGCAGGAGGCGCTGCTGGACGACCTGCGCGCCGCCACCAAGCTGCGCGGCCGCCTCGCGCTTCTCGCGCCGGGCGCCCTGCCGGCGGATGCCAAGACCATCGAGGACCGCCGCCCGGTGTGACGGCGACGGGCCCGATGGCCCTGCTAGGCCCGCGCGGCGGCTTGATGGCTGCCGCGTCGATCCCGAGCCCGGATCCGCGCGGCGCTCAGCCGGCCAGCCAGCCGCCAAGCTCGCGCGTGACCACGCCTTCCAGCACGCGCAGGCCGGCGGGGCCGTCATTGAGGCAGGGAATGGCGGCGAACCTCTCGCCGCCATGGGCGAGGAAGATGTCGCGATTCTCGACCCCGATCTCCTCCAGCGTCTCCAGGCAGTCCGCCACGAAGCCGGGGTTGAAGACCGCGATGCGCTTCACGCCGCTCTCGGCGAGCGCCTTCACCGTGGCGTCGGTATAGGGCTGGAGCCACTCCTCCCGCCCGAATCGCGACTGGAAGGTGAGGCGCAGCCGCTCCTCCCCCATGCCGAGCCGGGCCCGCAGCAGGCGCGCGGTCTTGGCACACTGGCAGGAGTAGGGGTCGCCCTTCAGGTGGTAGGACTTGGGGATGCCGTGGAAGGAGGCGAGAATCACCTCTGGCTCGAAGTCCAGCATCGAGAGATGGTGCTCAAGGTCCTGCGCCACGGCGTCGATGTAGACGGGGTCGTCGTGCCAGGGCGGGGCGATGCGCACCGCCGGCTGCCAGCGCATGGCTTTGAGCGCGTCGAACGCCTTGTCGGCCACGGTGGCGGTGGTGGCGGCGGCATATTGAGGATAGAGCGGCACCACCAGGATGCGCTCGCACCCCACCTGCTGCAGCGCGCCGAGCCGTGCGGCGATGGAAGGCTCGCCGTAGCGCATGGCGAAATCCACCATGAGGCGCGAATCGCGGCCGGCGAAAAGGGCGGAGAGCTTCTCCGCCTGGGCGCGGGTGATGGTGAGGAGCGGGCCTTCGTTCCGCGCGGTGTTCCAGATCTTCGCGTAGTCCCGGCCCTTGGCGCCGGGGCGCCGGGTGAGGATGATCGCGTTGAGCACGAACGCCCACACCAGCGGGTTCACCTCGATCACCCGCCGGTCGGAGAGGAACTCCTTCAGGTAGCGCCGCATGGACCAGTAGTCGGTGCCCGAGGGCGTACCGAGATTGACGATGAGCACGCCGATGCGCCCGAAGGCGACGGGCGGATGATCGGGGGGAAGCGGGGCGGGGGGCGGGGTCATGGCGGCACCTCTGGCGCGCTGATGCCGCCTGGAGGGACCGGCGTCAATCGTTTGTCGCCGGTGGCCGGGATCAACGCGCCAAAGAGCGTCGCATCCTCGTGATGCGCGGTCAGCGTTCGTTATCCGCCTTCCTTGAGGTGCCCTCCTCAGGAAGGCCTGTATCGTCTGGAAGAAAGATGGTGGGCGCGACAGGGATCGAACCTGTGACCCCTACGATGTCAACGTAGTGCTCTCCCGCTGAGCTACGCGCCCCACCTGCAGGAGGCGCCTCTATATCCACTTCGCGTCCGCGAAGCAAGGCGCCGGGAATGGTTTTTGAGCGAAGCGGTGGCCGGTTCGCTCAAGATTTGTGTAACCCCTGACTTTTCCGGCCTTTTCGCGCCTGTGGGAAACGCGAAGGCGGCCGGAGGGCGGTCAGGCGGCGTCCAGCATCTTGCCCACCTCGGACACGAGGTCGCGCAGGTGGAAAGGCTTGGAAAGCACCTTGGCCTCGGCCGGTGCCTCGCCGTCGGCATTGAGCGCGACGGCGGCGAAGCCGGTGATGAACATCACCTTGAGGTCGGGATCGAGCTCGGTGGCGCGGCGCGCCAGCTCTATCCCGTCCATCTCCGGCATCACGATGTCGGTGAGGAGGAGCTCGAACGGCTCCTCGCGCATCCGCTCGTAGGCGGATTTGCCGTTGTCGTAGGAAGCCACCGAATAGCCGGCATTCTGCAGCGCCTTCACGAGGAAGCGCCGCATGTCGTTGTCGTCTTCGGCGAGCAGGATCTTGGACACGCCGTTTCCCCTGATCAATCGTATGCCGCAGTCCCGCCATCGCGGCCGGAACCCATGTGAATGTCTCGCCCAATCGGGTAAATTCGGAGTGAAAGTGCCGCGCCCCCTTCACAAGCCCCCCTCTCGACGGGCATCATGTAGGCGGAACAAGCATTTAGAATCCTTCCGGAGTTTCACGGCGCGCGATGACTGCCTGCCTCGCCGAGACCATTGATCCCACATTCGAGATCCTGGGGCCGGAGGCTGCCGCCGGGCCGTTCATCTTCAACTCCCCGCATTCGGGCCGCATCTACCCCACGAGCTTCGTGGCGCAGGCGCGACTGGACTTTGCCACGCTGCGCCGGTCCGAGGACAGCTTCGTGGACGAATTATTCGAGGACGTGGTGAACGCCGGCGCGCCGCTGATGCGCGCGCTGTTCCCGCGCTCCTTCCTCGATCTCAACCGCGAGCCCTACGAGCTCGACCCGCGCATGTTCGAGGGGCGGCTGCCGCCCTATTGCAACACGCGCTCGGTGCGGGTGGCGGGCGGGCTCGGCACCATCGCCCGCGTGGTGGGCGACGCGCAGGAGATCTATCCGCGCCGGCTGACGGTGGCCGAGGGGCTCGCGCGCATCGAGGCCTATTACAAGCCGTACCATCAGGCGCTCCGGCGGCTCATTGCCGCCACCCAGCAGCGATTCGGCCTCGCGGTGCTGGTGGACTGCCATTCCATGCCTTCCACCTCCGCCCGCGACGAGACGCTGCGGGCGGATTTCGTGCTCGGCGATCGCTACGGCACGAGCTGCTCGGGCATCGTCACTGCCGCCCTGGAGCGGGAGCTTTCGGCGGCCGGCTACCGGGTGCTGCGCAACAAGCCCTATGCGGGCGGCTACATCACCGAGCACTACGGCAACCCGGCTGCCGGCCTGCACGCGGTGCAGATCGAGGTGAACCGCGCCCTCTATATGGAGGAGGCGCACTATGTGCGCGGCGCGGGCTTCGAGCAGGTGAGGTCCGATATCCGCGGGGCCATGCCTCGCGTGTTCGCCCAGGTGCTCGCGGTGCTCGACGCGCCCCGCGCGGCGGCGGAATAAGCCTTTCGAATCTTGCGCTCTGGCGCTGACGCGGCCCGTCCTCGGCGACGGTCGCGTGACAAGGCTCTGCAAATTTGAAAATGGTGCCTTGCGTTTTTTGAATGGCAGTTATACGAATTTCACGCGGTTGAATTTCCGTGCGCCGCGCGGAAAGGCGTTGCCATCGATCTGCCGGTGTACAGAAGAATTCCGGTGGGCGCAGGTGTTTGGGCAAGCTTTCGCGCAGGGCAGGCCAGGGGCTCGAAAAGGCCCGGCAGCTCCATGGCGGAGAAGGATATTCCGAGTTGTCTCGCACAAAGGGGCGCCGACAGAGAAGCGGCGGGGCGAGGCTGAGGCTCGGAAGAGGGTGCCCAAAAGAAAGGGGCCGTCCGCGTTGGCGAACGGCCCAAGTCTAGGGAGGAAACGCCCAAGGAGGGCAGCGACACAGCGACGCCAATCGCCATGTCGCAATGCACAAATAGCCGAGTGCACTGCCAGAAATCAAGTGCCGGTTTGTCGCATTTCCGTGAATTTCGTTATGTATTTGATCTAAAACAAAAAATTGTGGCAGTCGAGAGCCCTGCCAAGGCTCTCGGCTGGGCTTTGGTCTGGATGTCCCGCACATTTCCGGTCGAATCGCGTGGGTGGCCGCGGGCGCGCGCTTGCGCGACGTGAGGCTCCGATACCGGTGATGTCGGGTGGTTCGGCCGAGATGGTCGGCATCGGCGGCGGGACGAAGCCGCTCCGGAGCCTCGGCCGGAATAATAGCCCTGGACAAAAGAAAGGGGCCGCTGACCCGTGGGGAGCGGCCCAAGTCTAGGGAGGAAACGCCCAAGGAGGGCAGCGGCACCGCAACAAGCAATGCCGCGCTGCATCAATATGCGGCTTGCCCATGTGTGCATCAAGATCCGTGTACGCGGATTGTTTAGGCAGCTATGCGCCTGCCAAATGCTTGGGAAATCGTCACTATCCAGTATCCTGCCTGCTGCTTGGGCATTCCTTGCGCGCGAGCATGCGCGTTGCTGCGCCATCTGGCGCCGGCTTTCGGCGATCGCGCTTGATCCGGCTCCGCATCCGCTGCATCTCCATGGGCGAGCGGGCGGCACGCTGGCGTGCCGCCCCTTGTTCAGTCTGCGCGCGCCCCTGCGCGCGCTCGGCCACCGGAGTGCGCGCACCATGACCGCCGTCGCCATCGACGATTTCGTCCACAAGCTCGCGACCGTGTCGGGAGAGGCGATCCTGCCCTTCTTCCGCACCACGCTCGGGGTGGAGGACAAGAGCCGGGGCAAGGCGTTCGACCCCGTCACCGAGGCCGACCGCGCGGCCGAGCAGGTGATGCGCCACCTCATCCGCGCGACTTTCCCGAGCCACGGCATCATTGGCGAGGAATTCGACAACGTCGACACCGACGCGCCTTATGTCTGGGCGCTCGATCCCATCGACGGCACCAAGTCCTTCATCGCCGGGCTGCCCGCCTGGGGCACGCTCATCGGCCTGCTGAAGGAGGGCGACCCGGTCTACGGCATGATGCACCAGCCCTTCATCAAGGAGCGCTTCTTCGGAGACGGCGCCAGCGCGCGCTATCGCGGCCCCGCGGGCGAGCGCGCCCTGAGGGTGCGCGACTGCGGCCGCGTCGAGGACGCCATCCTCTTCACCACCAGCCCGCGCCTCATGAACATGACCGACCGGGCGGCCTTCTCCCGCGTGGAGGAGCAAGCGCGGCTCTCGCGCTACGGCGGCGACTGCTACGCCTATTGCATGCTGGCGGCGGGGCTGGTGGACCTGGTCATCGAGACCGAGCTGAAGGACCACGACATCGTGGCGCTGATCCCCATCATCGAGGGGGCGGGCGGCGTGGTCACGAGCTGGGAGGGCGGCTCGCCGGCGCAGGGCGGGCGCGTGGTGGCGGCCGGCAGTCGCGCGGTGCACGAACAGGCGCTGCGTATCCTCACCGCCTGAGGCGGGACAACACGTCAGGCCACCGGCGTGCCGGGGATGAAGGCGTCGAAGGCGGCCCAGAACTGGGCGCGGAAGAAGTCCTGTTCCATCAGGATCTCGTGCCGCGCGGCGGGCACCACCACCTGGGCGCCGGCAATGAGGCGGGTGGCCAGGTGCTCGATGGCCGGATTGGACACCACGTGCTCGCCGCCGGCGGCCACCATCAGCAGCGGCTGTCGGATCTCGCGCACCACCTCAGGGTCCGCGAGCTGGTCCATGGCACGAAAGGCGGCGTGGAGCCAGCCGTTGGTGGGCGCGCCAAGGCCGAGCTGGGGGAAGGCCCGCACCATCTCCGCCGCCCGGCCGTAGCGCGCGGGATCGGAGGTGAGGCGATTGCGCTCGAACGGCACCTCGGTGATGGGGGTGCCGCGCCCGCCGGGCACGAAGGCGCGGGCGAGGCCGCACCAGGCGAGCGTCGTGACCAGCGCGCGCACCAGCCGCGGCATGGGCAGGGCGTCGATCCGCAGCATGGGCGCCACCAGCACCATGCGGTCGAACCAGCGCCGCCCCGCCACCACCGACTGGAGCATGATGGCGCCGGCCATGGAATGGGCGATGGCGAAATGGGGTGCCGGGCAATCGGGCAGCAGCACCTCGCGGGCGAAGGCGTCGAGATCGAGCTGGTAGTCGGAGAAGCGGCGTACATGGCCCTTGCGCGGGTTGCGCCGCAGCCGCTGCGAGCCGCCCTGGCCGCGCCAGTCCAGGATCGCCACCGCGAAGCCGCGGGCGCGCAGCTCCCGCACCACCTCGTAATACTTCTCGATGAACTCGGCCCGGCCGGTGAAGAGGGCCACTGTGCCCTTCAGGCCGCGCTCCGGCATCCAGCGCGCATAGCGCAGGCGCACGCCGTCCGCGGCGACGATTTCCCCGGTGACGGCGCCCTCGGGAATGGGATTGCTCGGAATGGAGAAGAGGCTCATCGCGTCTCGGCTCGGGCTCTGCCGGCAGCGCCGACGCCACGAGGGTTACACGCTGGCCCGCCCGGCCACAATCACCTCGGTCCGCCGCGCGCTCCGGAGGGGGCTTGACGGCCCGCGGGGGCGTTCCCACCTGAGAAAAGGCGCCGGTCATGATGACGGCGCCGCTACCCGGGCCCGGCTTCGGCGGGCCCTGCATGTCGCTTCGAAGGAGGATATGCCATGCGTACGTTCGATCTTTCTCCCCTGTACCGCAATACTGTCGGCTTCGACCGCCTGTTTTCGCTGCTCGATTCCGTCGGCGGCGTGGACGCGGCTCCCACCTATCCGCCCTACAACATCGAGCGCACCGGCGAGAACGCCTATCGCATCACGGTCGCGGTGGCCGGCTTCACCGATGCCGAGCTGAGCATCGAGGTGAAGGAAAATACGCTCACCCTGAAGGGCGAGAAGAAATCCGGCACTGATGCGGAAAGCGCCCAGGTGCTCTATCGCGGCATCGCCGCGCGCGCCTTCGAGCGCCGCTTCCAGCTCGCCGACCATGTGGAGGTGAAGGGCGCGGCCCTGGAGAACGGCCTGCTGCACGTGGATCTCGTGCGCACCATTCCCGAGGCCAAGAAGCCCCGCGTCATCCCCATCAACACCCAGGCCGAGGCCCCCAGGCCGCTCGCAGGCAAGACTGTCGAGGTGGAGGCCCCGAAGGCTGCATGATCGCGGCATCAAGGGTCTGAGTCATGACGGCGGCGCGGGAGCGCCGCCGTTTTTGCGTCGGCGCCCTTGATCGCGGCGGCGGAAGGGCCGAGGAAGGCGCCTCATGCCTGCCCGTTGAAGGATCGTCCCGCCGTGGCTGCCTCGCCCAAGGTTCTCGTCACCACCCGTCTGTTCGATGACGTCGCCGCCCGCCATCTCGCCGCCCACGGCTTCGAAGTGGTGCCCTCGGGGCTCGCCCCCGACGTCCTTGACACCGACATTTCGGACGCCGATCTCGATCGCCTGCTGGAGGGCGCCGCTGGGTGGATCGTCGGCCAGCGGGCGGTGACGCGGGCGGTGCTGGAGCGGCATCCGGGGCTCAGGGTCATCGCCCGGCGCGGTGTCGGCTACGACCGGGTGGATGCCGGCGCGGCCGAGGCGCTCGGGCGGGTGGTGACCATCGCCGCCGGCGCCAACGATGCCGCGGTGGCGGACCACACCCTGGCGCTGATGCTGGCCGTGCTGCGCCGCCTGCGCGAGAGCCAGGCCGCGCTCGCGGCCGGTGACTGGCGGGTGGTGAGCGGCAGCGACCTCTACGGCAAGACCGTCGGCCTCGTGGGCTTCGGGCGCATTGCGCGGCAGGTGGCGCGCCGCCTCCACGGCTTCGATGTGCGGGTGCTGGTGGAGACCCCCCGGCCCGATTTCTCGGTCACCGGCGTCACCTTCTCCACCCTGCCGGAGCTGCTGGCGGCCAGCGACGTGGTGAGCCTGCACGCCCCCCTCGGCCCCACGACGCGCCATCTCCTCAATGCCGAAACCCTGGCCCAGCTGAAGCCCGGCGCGGTGGTGGTGAACACCGCGCGCGGCGGGCTGGTGGACGATGCGGCGCTGCTGGCGGCGCTCGAAGCCGGTCGGCTCGGCGGCGCCGGGCTCGACGTGTTCGAGGCCGAAGGCGATCCTGCCCTGCGCCCGGTGGCGGAGGCGCTCGCCGCCCGCCCCGATGTGGTGGCGAGCGCCCATGCGGCCGGCTCCAGCCGCGAGGCACTGGCCCGCGGCAACATGATCTCAGCCCATTGCATCGTCGCCGTGCTGGCCGGCGGCGAGATGCCTCCCGGCTGCGTGGTGGTCGACGGGCGCTGACCCCGCGCGAAGATTGCGCAGCCCACCCAGGGGCTTGCAAGGGTTGCATCCGTCGCGCGCGGCGCCGCCCGGCGCCGCCGCCGGTCATGGGCGTGTCACCTGTCGCCGTTACCCCGGTGTCCCATGGGGTGAATGGGCTGCAGGGGGCGGGTGATGGAGCCGATCGTGCGCGTCGATGACGTGCGAAAGTCCTATGGCGCCTTGGACATCCTCAAGGGGGTGAGCTTCCAGATCGAGGAGGGAGACCTTGTCTCCATCATCGGCCCCTCCGGCTGCGGGAAATCGACCCTCCTGCGGTGCCTGAACGGCCTGGAGACCCTCGACACCGGCGTGATCGAGATCTGCGGCGTGGCGCTGAAGCGCGCGCCCGGCGCCAAGGGCGCCGGCCCGGCCGGAACCGCCGAGATCGAGCGTGCCGCGCACCTGCTGCGCAAGAATGTCGGCATGGTCTTCCAGAGCTTCAACCTGTTCCCGCACAAGACGCTGCTGGAGAACGTGATGCTCGCGCCCATGGTGGTGAAGGGCATGCGGAAGGACGAGGCGGAAGCCAATGCCGAGCGCCTGTTGAAGAAGGTGGGCCTGGGCGAGCGGCTGGAGCACTACCCCATCGACCTTTCCGGCGGCCAGCAGCAGCGCGGCGCCATCGCCCGCGCGCTCGCCATGGCGCCCAAGGTGATGCTCTACGACGAGCCCACCTCCGCCCTCGATCCAGGCCTGGTGGACGAAGTGCTGGACGTGATGAAGGAGCTGGACCGCGAGGGCATGACCCAGATCGTGGTGACCCACGAGATGCGCTTCGCCCGCGATGCCTCCGACTACATCATCTACATGGAGAAGGGCGAGATCGTCGAAATCTCGGACGAGGACGAGATGTTCTCGAACCCCAAGGACCCGCGCACCCGGCAGTTCCTGCGCCGGTTCCTGTGATGCGCGCCACTCTCTTCCTTCGCTCCCGCCTGGGGTCCGCCATGCGTCGACTGCCTTCGCGCTTCGCCCGCCCGCGTCTTGCCCATCCGTACCTTGCCGGCCGTGTGGCCGTGCTGTTCCTCGCCGCCTGGGCGCTCGCCCTGGCGCTCGTCTGCGGAGGGCCCGCCGCGCGGGCCGAGACCGCTGCCTCGGCGCCCGCAGCCCAGCCCTCCGGCCCGCCGCTGCGCTACGGCGGCGACGGCACCTCCGGGGCACCCTACATCTTCAAGGACCCGGCCGACCCGAACCGCACCATCGGCTTCGAGGTGGACATCATGGAGGAGATCGGCCGTCATCTCGGCCGGCCCGTGGTGTTCGTCCAGAACGACTGGAGCAACCTGATCCCCGGCCTCGACAACGGCCTCTATGACGTGGCCCTGAGCGGGCTGGAGATCACCCCCGCTCACCAGGCGGCGGCGGATTTCTCCATTCCCTACTATACCACCTTCGGCCAGATCGTGATCCGCCGGGGTGAAACACCGGTGGACGGGCTCGCCGAGTTGAAGGGCAAGAAGGTCGGCACCCTGAAGTCGAGCCAGATGGAGTATGTGCTGCGCAAGGCCGGCGGCATCGATGTGCGCACCTATGACGAGGAGATCGACGCCTATTCCGATCTCAAGCTCGGCCGCCTCGACGCGACCGTGATGGATTTCCCCATTGCCGTCTACTACGCCCTGCCGGACCGCGAGCTGCAGTTCACGGGCCCCATGGTCGGCCGCATCGAGTACGGCATCGCCCTGAAGAAGGGGGCGGACCCCGAGCTGCTCGCCGCCATCAACACCGCGCTCGCGCAGATGGAGGCGGACGGCAGCCTGCACGCCATCCTCGACTCCTGGGCGCTATGGTCGCCGATGATGGCGCAGGTGACGGGCGATGCGAAGCCCATGACCGCCCAGCCGGTGAACTACGATCATTTCGTCGCCGCCACCCAGCCCTCCGGCTGGAAGGCGCAGCTGGAGCGCTACGCCCGCTTCCTGCCGCAGCTCGGCTGGGCGGCGCTGATGACCATGGAGATCTCCATCCTCGCCATGGTGCTGGCGGTGGGCCTCGGCGCGGGGCTGGCCCTGTGCCGGGTCTATGGCGGCAAGCTGCTCGACCGGCTCGCCCAGGTCTATATCGAGGTGGTGCGCGGCACCCCGCTGCTGATCCAGGTGCTGTTCATCTATTACGGCCTGCCGAAGATCGGCCTCCAGCTCGACCCGTTCGTGGCGGGCGTGCTGGCGCTGGGCCTGAACTACGCGGCCTATGAGGCGGAGAACTACCGCGCGGGCCTGCTCGCCGTGCCGCACCACCAGATGGAGGCGGCGGTGGCGCTCAACATGACCGAGCGCCAGGCGCTGCGGAACGTCATCATCCCCCAGGCGGCGCGCATGGTGCTGCCGCCCACCACCAACGACTTCATCTCCCTTATCAAGGATTCGTCCCTGGTTTCGGTCATCTCGCTGGTGGAGCTCACCAAGACCTACGAGCAGATCTCCACCACCTATTACGACTATTTCGGCACCGGCATCCTGGTGGCGGCCATCTACCTGCTGCTGGGCCTGCCCTTCGTGCGCCTCGCCCACTGGGCCGAGAAGCATGTGAGCCGGGGCATGAGCCGCTCCGGCAGCTGACGGCATCGGCTCCGGCCTTCGGCTGATGCCGGGCGGGTTCGCGGGTTCCCGCCCGGACGGCGGGGCCCCGCGCCGCGTGCGCCGTCTTGCCTCCTGACGTCTGATGAATTATGAAAATCATCAGTTCAACGGAGGCGCGCGTGAACGTCAGGGCACGGGAGACGGCGGAGGAAACCCGCGAGCGGATCGCGCGGGTGGCGGAAGACCTGTTTCGCCGCATGGGCTTCGCCAAGACCGCGGTGGCGGATATCGCGGCCGAGCTCGGCATGTCGCCGGCCAACGTCTACCGCTTCTTCCCGTCCAAGACTGCCATCGTCGCCACCATCTGCCAGCGCTGCCTGGGGGAGATCGACCGCGAGGCAGCCGCCATCGCGGCCGGGCCGGGCACGCCGCAGGCGCGCATCGCCGGCATCTATCTCGCCATGCTGCGTTACCACAAGGCGAACTTCCTGGACGAGCGGCGCCTGCACGACATGGTCCAGGTGGCCATCGAGAACAACTGGGACAATATTGAGGCCCACAAGGAGCACATCCGCCTCCTGGTGGCCCGCGTGCTGGAAGACGGCGTGCAGGCGGGGGTGTTCGTGCCCCATGATCCGCAGGTGGTCAGCCGGCTGATCCTGGGCGCTATGGTGATGTATTGCCATCCGATGCTGGTGGCCCAGCATATCGACGACGACCTTGACGCCAATCTCAGGGCCACCATCGCCTTCCTGCTGCGAGGGATCGAGGTGGAGCGCACGCCGCTCGAATAGGCGGGAGCGTACTCCCGGTCGTTTTGCGTCCATTTTGTGACGATTATCGAAAGTCGTCAGTGTTGAACCGTAACCGTTCACTCAACAGGGTCGGTGCCATGGCCTTCCTTTTCCGCCGTCCGTCGCCGCCCCGTCGGCCCGCCGAAGCCTTCCGTTCATCCCGGATCGCCGCAGGGGGGCTGGGGCTCGCCCTCGCGCTCGGTGTCGCGTCCTCCCTCGCCGGCTGTGGCGAGCAGGCCCCCGCCCAGGGCGCATCGGCGCCCGCGCGCCCGGTGCAGGTAACCCGGGTGGAGCTGCGCCCGCGCGAGGCGGAGAAGACTTTCGTGGGCGTGGTGCGCGCCCGGCGCGAGATCGATCTCGCTTTCCGCGTCGGCGGCAAGGTGGTGCAGCGCAGGGTGGAGGTGGGCGACCGCGTGGCGCCGGGCGACCTCATCGCGCGCATTGATCCGGAAGACCTGAAGCTGGAGGTGGAGAGCGCCCGTGCGGAGCTGGCCGCCGCCACCGCCAACCTCGCCCAGACCTCCGCCGACGACGGCCGCTACCGCTCGCTCACCGCCAAGGGCGTCGCCTCAAACGCCGAGCTGGACCGAAAGTCCCTCGCCAAGGAAGAGGCGGTGGGGCGGCTTGAGCGCGCCAAGCGGGCGCTGGAGCTGGCCGAGAACCGGCTTTCCTATGCCGACCTGGTGTCCGACACGGCCGGCGTGGTGGTTTCCACTTCGGCCGAGCCGGGGCAGGTGGTCTCGCCCGGACAGACCATCGTGCGGGTGGCGCGGCTCGATGAGAAGGAGGCGCTGGTGGCCCTGCCGGAAACCGCCCTTTCCGCGGCCCGCGGCTCGGACGCGGGCGTGACCCTCTGGGCCGACCCCAACCGGCGTATCGCGGCCCGCCTGAGGGAGCTGTCACCCCAGGCCGATCCGGTCTCGCGCACCTATGCCGCGCGCTTCACCCTGGACGGGGCCGATGAAACCGTCGCCCTGGGCATGACCGCCACGGTGATCCTGACCCCGAAGGACCATGCCAGGGTCGCCCGCCTGCCCCTCTCCTCCGTGTTCGACAAGGGCCATGGGCCCCGTGTGTTCGTGGTGGATGAGACCAGCCGCACCCTCGTCGCGCGGCCCGTGGAAGTGGCCGGATATACGGATGATTCCGCCTTGATCTCCAAGGGCGTGGCGCAGGGCGAGCAGGTGGTGGTGCTCGGCGTGCAGACGCTGGAGCCGGGCCAGAGCGTGCGCACGGTGCCGGCGAAAGGCTCCACCGCCACCGCCGCCCTCGCTCCGGAGGCGACCCCGTGAGCGACGCGCCCCTTCCCCCCGATTCCGCGGCGCCCGGCCCCACGCCGGAGGAGCGGAAGGCGCTGGCAAGCCCCTTCAACCTCTCGCGCTTCGCCATCACTCACCGCGCGCTCACCCTGTTCGCCATCATCCTGCTGGGCGCGGCGGGCTTCTATTCCTACCTCAACCTCGGCCGCGCCGAGGACCCCTCCTTCACCATCAAGGTGATGGTGATCTCGGCGGCATGGCCCGGCGCCACCGCCTCCGAGATGCAGGCCCAGGTGGCCGATCCCATCGAGAAGAAGCTCCAGACCCTGCCCCATCTCGACCGGGTGGAGAGCTATTCGCGCCCCGGCGTCTCCTTCGTGCAGGTCTATCTTTCGGACACCACGCCGCCCTCGGCGGTGAAGGACCTGTGGTACCAGGTGCGCAAGAAGGTGGGGGACATCCGGGGCGACCTGCCCCAGGGTGTCGTCGGCCCCGGCTTCGACGACGAATATGGCGACGTCTATTCCGCCGTTTACATGCTGAGCGGGGAGGGGGCGACCCCGGCCGAGCTGAAGCGGCAGGCGGAGATGATCCGCCAGCGCCTGCTGCGCGTGCCCGACGTGGAGAAGGTGGACCTCATCGGCGAGCGGCCGGAGCGCATCTATATCGAGTTCTCCCACGCCCGCCTCGCCACCCTCGGCATCACCCCCGCGCAGATCTTCGACAGCGTGGCGCGGCAGAATGCGGTGGTCGCCGGCGGCGCGGTGGACACCAAGGCCGACCGCATCAACCTGCGGCTCACCGGCGCCTTCATCGGCGCGGAAGCCATCGCCGAGGTGCCCATCAACGCCGGCGGCGCCCTGGTGCGGCTCGGCGACATCGCCACCGTGAAGCGCGGCTACGAGGACCCGCCCGCCTTCCTCATCCGCCAGCACGGGCGGCCGGCGCTCGGCATCGGCGTCTCCATGGCCCAGGGCGCCAATATCCTCACCCTGGGCGGGGAGCTGAAGGCCGCCATGGCGGATGCCATGACCGAACTGCCGGTGGGCATCGACGTGGTGCAGGTGGCGGACCAGCCCCACATCGTGGGCGAATCCGTGGGCGAGTTCCTGAAGACCTTCGCGGAGGCGCTCGCCATCGTGCTGGTGGTGAGCTTCCTGTCCCTGGGCCTGCGCTCGGGCATCGTGGTGGCGCTCTCGGTGCCGCTGGTGCTCGCCATCGTGTTCCTGGTGATGTTCGCCTCCGGCATGGACCTTCACCGCATCACGCTCGGCGCCCTCATCATCGCGCTCGGCCTGCTGGTCGACGATGCCATCATCGCCATCGAGATGATGGTGGTGAAGATGGAGGAGGGGTGGGACCGCCTCTCGGCCGCGAGCTTCGCCTGGACCTCCACCGCCTTTCCCATGCTCACCGGCACGCTGGTGACGGCGGCGGGCTTCCTGCCGGTGGGCTTCGCGCGCTCGTCCTCCGGCGAATATGCCGGCGGCATCTTCTGGGTGGTGGGCATCGCGCTGGTGGCGTCGTGGTTCGTGGCGGTGCTGTTCACGCCCTATCTGGGCACGGTCATCCTGCCCGACATGAAGGGCCAGCACGCCGCCCACGATCTGCGCGACGGGCGGCTCTACCGCATGCTCAGGGCCATGCTGGAGGCGTGCCTGCGTCACCGCATCATGGTGATCGGCGCCACGGCGGGGCTGTTTGCCCTCTCCGTGGTGGGCTTCGGCTTCGTGCAGCAGCAGTTCTTCCCCACCTCCACCCGCACCGAGCTGTTCCTGGAGATGCGCCTGCCGGAGGGCACCTCCATCGAGGCCACCCAGGCCACCGCCAAGAAGGCCGAGGCCCTGGTGGGGGCGGATGCCGACATTCTTTCCTCCACCACCTACATTGGCCAGGGCGCTCCGCGCTTCTGGCTCGGGCTCAATCCGGTGCTGCCCAATCCCAATTTCGCGCAGATCGTCATCGTGACCAGGGACCTTCCCGCCCGCGAGCGCATCAAGGCGCGGCTGGAGCGGGAGGTGGCGGAGGGCGCCCTCTCCGAGGCGCGGGTGCGGGTGGACCGGTTCGTGTTCGGCCCGCCGGTAGGCTTCCCCGTGCAGTTCCGCGTGGTGGGGCCGGACCCGCTGGTGGTACGCGACATCGCCGAGAAGGTGCGCGGCGTCATGGCCGCGGACCCCGCCATTCTCGAGCCGCACCTCAACTGGGGCGAGCAGGTGAAGTCCATCACACTCGCCGTGGACCAGGACCGGGCCCGGGCGCTGGGCACCACCCCGCGCGATCTCGCGGAGACGCTGCAGACCCTGCTTTCCGGCTACACCGTCACTCAGTATCGCGAGGGCAACCTGCTCATCGGGGTGGTGGCGCGCGCAGTGCCGGAGGAGCGGGTGGACCTGGAGCGGCTCGGCGCCCTCACCGTCACCAACAGCAACGGCGTGGCGGTGCCCCTCGGCCAGGTGGCGCGCATCGCCTATGCCAGCGAGGAGCCCATCCTGTGGCGGCGCGACCGCGACCTGGTGCTGACCGTGCGCGGGGACGTGAAGGACGGCGTGCAGCCCCCGGATGTGACGCTGCGCCTGCTGCCGAAGCTCGCCGCCCTCAAGCAGGCGCTGCCGGCGGGCTACCGCATCGAGACCGGCGGATCCATCGAGGAAAGCGCCAAGGCCAACAAGTCCCTGGCGGCGGTGTTCCCGATCATGATCATCGTGATGCTCACCATCCTGATGGTGCAGCTCCAGAGCTTCTCGCGCCTTGCGCTGGTGATCGCGACCGCGCCTCTCGGCCTCATCGGCGCCGCGGCGGCCCTGCTGCTGACGCACCAGCCGTTCGGCTTCGTGGCGCTGCTGGGGCTCATCGCGCTGGCCGGCATGATCATGCGCAACACGGTGATCCTGGTGGACCAGATCGACCATGACATCGCCGCCGGCGCCACGCCCCACCAGGCCATCGTGGAGGCGACCCTGCGCCGGGCGCGCCCGGTGGTCCTCACCGCCCTGGCGGCTGTGCTGGGCATGATCCCGCTGGCGGAAAGCGTGTTCTGGGGGCCCATGGCCATCACCATCATGGGCGGCCTGCTGGTGGCCACCGCCCTCACGCTGCTGGTGGTGCCGGCGCTCTATGCCACCTGGTTCCGGGTGAAGGTGACGGAGGCGCGGGGCCCCGCGCCGCTCCCCCACCCGGCGGAATGAGGCGTCCGCGCCGGCATCGCCCCCGTCGGCGCGCGTGACGTCTTGTGCGTGCGGCCCCGGTCCTCGCCGACCGGGGCCGCACTGCGTTCCGTGCCTTGCCTCGCCGGCGTTCAGGTCGTCTTCTTGCGCAGCGCGAGGCCGAAGAAGACCGTGCCGACCCCGTTGACGATGAGGTCGATGCCCAGGAACAGGCCGAGGATATAGAGCGAGTTCACCGGCCAGTGGGCGACGATGATGGCGCCCAGCAGCAAGGTGACGAGGCCGGAGAAGACGATGAAGACCCAGCCGCTGCCCGCGCGCGAGCCGAGCCCCGCGGCGATGCGGACGATGCCTTCCACCGCCAGCGCCACGCCGATGAGCAGGGTGATGACGTCCGCGCCCAGGGCCGGGTGGTACATGATGAGGCCGCCTGCCACCACGTAGAGCGCACCGGCCAGCAGCCAGTAGAAGAACTGGCCCCACCCCTGCACCCGGAACGCGTGGATGACCTGCACCACGCCACCGACGAGGATGAGCGCGCCCACGTAGAGGGTGACGCCCAGGGTGAACAGCAGCACGTGGCCGAGCGCGATGAGGCCCAGCACCACGAAGGCGATGCCGAGGGCGACGAACCACCCCCAGTTGGCACGGATGGCGTGCAGGCGGTCGGCGACCGCGGACGCCGGAGTGGACGCAGACATTGTCATGTTACCGTCTCCAGGTGGGAGCCCACGCGCCGCGCGTGGGCGCGCCCCTCGCCGGCGATCATACAGGATGGAGCGCTCGCACAGAATGTGGCGGAAGTGTGCAGGGCACAAGACGGCAAGGCTTGGTGGTGCCGACGCAGCGGCGCGCCGGGGGATGGGGACCATCCCGGGTGTGGCTGACGCACGGAGAGCGTGATTGCGGAGCGGGGAGCCTCCGCCCGGGGCAGGCGGCGCCGTTCAGCAGCCTTCTGCCCCCGCTCATGCCGTCGGCACATTTGCTTCGGCACGACATAGCGCAGGCGACGCAGCGGAAGCGGGGGGCCCGAAAAGCGAAAAAGGCGCGCCGGGCTGGCGCGCCTTTTTTGTTCTCATCAGGGGCCGCCGCGAAGGCCGGCCTCAGTGCTGGGCGACGGGACCGGCGGGGGGCATCGCGCCACCAGCCGCGTTGGCCTGCACCGCGGAGGAGGTCTTCGGCAGGATCACCACCTTGGTGCCCGTCTTCACGCGGTCGTAGAGGTCTTCCACGTCGTTGTTGAGCATGCGGAAGCAGCCGGAGGAGACGAACTTGCCGATGGTCTGCGGCTCGTTGGTGCCGTGGATGCGGTAGACGGTGCCGCCGAGGTACATGGTGCGCGCGCCCAGCGGGTTGCCGGGGCCGCCGGCCATGAAGCGCGGCAGGTAGGGCTGGCGCTGGATCATCTCCGCCGGCGGGCGCCAGTCGGCCCATTCCTTCTTGCCGGTGATTCGCTCGGTGCCGGACCAGGTGAAACCGTCGCGGCCCACGCCGATGCCGTAGCGGATGGCCTTGCCGTTGCCGACTACGTAATAGAGGTAGGTGTTCGGGGTATCGATGACGATGGTGCCGGCGGGCTGGGTGGTCACATAGTCCACCGTCTGGCGGCGGAAGCGATCCGGAACCGGTTCGGCGGGGTCCACGTCCTCAATGCGCGGGCCGGAGGGGGCCTCCTGGGTACCGGGCACCACGGCCGCGTTGGCGCTGTAAACGCCGGCGGGGGGCGCCGCAGGAGTGGCCGAGGCGCCGCCGTAGCTCGCCTGGTTGCCATATCCGCCCTGGCTGCCCTGGCCGCCATAGGCATAGCCGGGCGCGCTCTGCTGCTGCTGCGCGCCGCCCAGGTAGGAGGCCTGCCCGCCATAAGGCTGCTGCGGATAGGGCACGGGAGCGGGCTGCGCCGACGCGGAGGAAGGAGCCTGGCCATAGCCGCTGCCGGACGTGGCCGGCTGCGGATAGGGCGACTGCTGATAGGCCGTGCCGCCGCTCGGTGTGTTGTAGGTGGGCGCCTGCTGGTAGCCGGGAGGCGCGGAAACGTCGGAGCGCTCCACGTCGTCGCTTACGCGGGTGGGCGTGCGGGCGTAGGGATCGCTGTAGCCGGGAGGCGCCGAATTATAGCCGCCGCTCACCGCGCCGGGCGGGACCGTGCCGGTCTCGTCGCCGGCCTGGCTGGTGCCGTAGCCCGAGTTGTACACGCCCTGCGCAAGAGCGGGCGCGGAGAAAATCGATGCCCCGAAGGCGGCGAGGAGGAGTTTCTGGCGCAACGTCATGAGATCGGAGTTAACCCTGAAACGTGACGAAATTGGAAACGATGAAGCAGAAATTTCGACACGCTGAGGTTGAGGCTGTACGCCCGTCGCCGCCCCGCGCGACATCAGGCACAAACCCTCTTGGTCGCGTGTAGCGCCGCCCTGCCGGGCACGCAACGCACGAGCGTGCAACGCCGCATATCGTGATCGGTATGGCTTGCCTGGGCCTCGCGCCTTGAAAAGGCATCGCAATAGATATAAAGATATCTTTATGTCTTCCCCTGAGGCCGCTCCCCTTCTCTCCTTCCCCGCCCTGCTCGATGCCCTGAAGGCGAGCGGGGAGGACACCCGACTGCGCCTGCTGGCGGTGCTGGGGGAAGCGGAACTGACCGTGTCCGACCTTACCGAGATCATGGGCCAGTCGCAGCCGCGCATCTCGCGCCACCTGAAGCTGCTGGCCGAGGCGGGCCTTCTGGAGCGTCACCGCGAGGCGAGCTGGATCTTCTACCGCCGCACCGGCGAGGGGCCCCTGGCGCGGGTCGCCGCCCGCCTGCTCGACCTCATGGACCCCGCCGATCCCGTCCTCGCGCGGGACCGCGAGCGGCTGGAAGCGGTGCGCGCGGCCCGCGCGGCCGCCGCCCAGGCCTATTTCGCCGCCCATGCGCGCGAGTGGGACGAGCTGCGCCGGCTCCATGTGCCGGAGGCGGCGGTGGAGGCGGCGGTGCGCGCCGCGCTCTCCGGCGCGCCCATCCGCGCGCTGCTCGACCTCGGCACCGGCACCGGCCGGATGCTGGAGCTGTTCGCCGGCGACATCGAGCGTGGCCTGGGGCTCGACCTCTCGCCCGAGATGCTGGCGGTGGCGCGCACCAATCTGGAGCGCGCCGGCCTGCGCCACTGCCTGCTGCGGCAGGGCGACGCCTACGCGGTGCCGGCGGCGCGCGATTCGTTCGATGCAGTGATCGTCCACCAGGTGCTTCATTACCTGGAGGACCCCGCCCGCGCCCTGGTGGAGGCGGCGCGGGTGCTGAAGCCCGGCGGCCGCCTTCTGGTGGTGGACTTCGCGCCCCACGACCTCGAGTTCCTGCGCGAGGCCCACGCCCACCGGCGGCTCGGCTTCGCGCGCGAAGCCGTGGAGGGGTGGCTGGCCCAGGCCGGGCTGGTGCCGGAGCGGTTCGAGACGCTGGCGCCGGGGCATGATGCGGGATTGACGGTTTCGCTGTGGCTGGCGCGCGATCCGCGCCCCGTGGCGGGGAACGAGGGGGCCGGCCAGGCCCGGCCGACGCCGGCCGGGACGGGCGCGGCCGACAGGGAGGTGGCGTGATGAGTGGGCAAGTGCAGGCGAGCCCCGTGCAGAGCGGACCGGTGCGGGCGAGCCGCGAGACGGAGCGTGCGCCCGTCTCCGTCTCCTTCGAGTTCTTTCCGCCCAAGACCGAGGAGATGGAGAAGACCCTGTGGTCGTCCATCGGCCGGCTGGCGCCCCTGAGCCCCGAGTTCGTCTCGGTCACCTACGGCGCCGGTGGCTCCACGCGCGAACGCACCCACGCCACGGTGGCGCGCATCGCGAAGGAGACGGACCTTGCGCCCGCCGCGCACCTCACCTGCGTCGCCGCCACGCGCGCGGAGGTGGATGCGGTGATCCGCGCCTATGGCGAGGCTGGGGTGAAGCACATCGTCGCCCTGCGCGGCGACCCGCTCAGCGGGGTCGGCACCCGCTATGAGCCGACCCCGGGCGGCTATGCCTATGCCGCCGATCTCGTGGCCGGCATCAAGCGCATCGGCGATTTCGAGGTGTCGGTCTCCGCTTACCCGGAGAAGCACCCGGAGAGCGCGAGCCTCGATGCCGACATCGACGTGCTGAAGGCCAAGGTGGACGCCGGCGCCACCCGCGCCATCACCCAGTTCTTCTTCGAGAACGACGTCTATTTCCGCTACCTCGACAAGGTGCGGGCGCGCGGCATCGACATTCCCATCGTGCCCGGCCTTCTGCCGGTGACCAACTTCAAGCAGGCCTCTTCCTTCGCTACCCGCACCGGGGCGAGCGTGCCGGCCTGGCTGCTCAAGCGCTTCGAGGGGCTGGACGACGACCCCGAGACGCGCAAGCTCATCGCCGCCGCGGTGGCGGCCGAGCAGGTGACGGATCTCGTGGACCGCGGCGTCGACGACATCCATTTCTACACGCTGAACCGCGCCGACCTCGTCTATGCCATCTGCCACCTGCTGGGGCTGCGGCCCGGCGCGGGTGCGCCGGCGGCCGTGCGGGCGGCGGGCTGAAACCTTCCCGGAGGCGCCGGAGCCCGTGGCCCGGCGCCTTCTCGCGCAGCATCCTCATCCGAGCGAGGCGGCCTCCGGGCCATGCCCCGAGCCTCAAAGAGACCAAACCCATGTCCGTGCCCACGCCCGTCGAGACGCCCGCCCCGAAGTCCGCCGCTCACACCCCCGCCACCGCCGCCGGCGTCTTCGCCGCGCTCTCGGCCGCCGCGCGGGAGCGCATCCTGGTGCTGGACGGCGCCATGGGCACCATGATCCAGGCCCTGAAGCTGGACGAGGCCGGCTATCGCGGCGCGCGCTTCAAGGACTGGCCGCGCGACGTGAAGGGCAACAACGACATCCTGAGCCTCACCCAGCCGGATGCGGTGCGCGAGATCCACCTGAAGTATTTCCGCGCCGGCGCGGACATCGTGGAGACCAACACCTTCTCCGGCACCTCCATCGCCCAGGCCGACTACGGCATGGAGGACATCGTCTACGAGCTGAACTTCGACAGCGCCCGCCTCGCCCGCGAGGCGGCGGCGCTGGCGGAGCAGGAGGACGGCCGCCGCCGCTTCGTGGCCGGCGCGTTCGGCCCCACCAACCGCACCGCCTCCATCTCGCCGGACGTGAACGACCCCGGCTTCCGCGCCGTGACCTTCGACGACCTCGCCAAGGCCTATGGCGAGCAGGCGCGGGGCCTTATCGCCGGCGGGGCGGACATTCTCCTGGTCGAGACCATCTTCGACACGCTGAACGCCAAGGCGGCCATCTTCGCCATCGAGGGCCTGTTCGATGCGCTGGGCTTCCGCCTGCCGGTGATGATCTCCGGCACCATCACCGACCTCTCGGGCCGCACCCTCTCGGGCCAGACGCCCAGCGCCTTCTGGTATTCGCTGCGCCATGCGCAGCCCTTCTCCATCGGCCTGAACTGCGCGCTGGGCGCGAAGGAGATGCGCGCCCACATCGCCGAGATCGGCCGGGTGGCGGACACCTTCGTGTGCGCCTACCCCAATGCCGGCCTGCCCAACGAGTTCGGCCTCTATGACGAGAGCCCGGAGGCCATGGCCGAGCTGGTGGGCGAGTTCGCCCGCTCCGGCCTCGTCAACATCGTGGGCGGCTGCTGCGGCACCACGCCGGACCACATCGGGGCCATCGCCCGCGCGGTGAAGGGCAAGGCCCCGCGCCCCCTGCCGGAGCTGGAGCCGCGCCTGCGCCTCTCCGGCCTGGAGCCGTTCGAGCTGACGCGCGAGATCCCGTTCGTGAACGTGGGCGAGCGCACCAACGTCACCGGCTCGGCCCGCTTCCGCAAGCTCGTCACCAGCGGCGACTTCCCCGCCGCGCTCGCGGTGGCGCGCGACCAGGTGGAGAGCGGCGCCCAGGTGATTGATATCAACATGGACGAGGGCCTGCTGGACAGCGAGGCCGCCATGATCACCTTCCTCAACCTCGTGGCCTCCGAGCCCGACATCGCCCGCGTGCCGGTGATGGTGGACTCGTCCAAGTGGGAGATCATCGAGCAGGGGCTGAAGCGCCTCCAGGGCAAGGGCATCGTCAACTCCATCTCCCTCAAGGAGGGGGAGGAGGCCTTCCGCGAGAAGGCGCGCCTCGTGCGCCGCTACGGCGCCGCCGTGGTGGTGATGGCGTTCGACGAGACGGGCCAAGCCGACACCTATGCGCGCAAAACGCAGATCTGCAAGCGCGCCTACGACATCCTGACCGGGATGGGCTTTCCGCCCGAGGACATCATCTTCGATCCCAACGTGTTCGCGGTGGCCACCGGCATCGAGGAGCATGCCGGCTATGGCGTGGACTTCATCGAGGCCACCCGCTGGATCCGCCAGGGCCTGCCCCACGCCCACGTTTCGGGCGGCGTCTCCAACCTTTCGTTCTCCTTCCGCGGCAACGAGCCGGTGCGCGAGGCCATGCACGCGGTGTTTCTTTACCACGCCATCCAGGCGGGCATGGACATGGGCATCGTCAACGCCGGCCAGCTCGCCGTCTATGACGAGATCGAGCCGGCCTTGCGGGAGGCCTGCGAGGACGTGGTGCTGAACCGCCGCGCGGATGCCACCGAGCGCTTGCTGGCGCTGGCCGAGGGCTTCAAGGGGCAGGGCCGGGAGAAGAAGGAAGCCGATCTCACCTGGCGCACCTGGCCGGTGGAGAAGCGCCTGGAGCATGCCCTCGTCAACGGCATCACCGACTATGTGGAGGCCGACACCGAGGAGGCGCGCGCCGCCGTCGCCCGGCCGCTGCACGTGATCGAGGGCCCGCTGATGGCCGGCATGAACGTGGTGGGCGACCTGTTCGGCGCCGGCAAGATGTTCCTGCCCCAGGTGGTGAAGTCCGCCCGCGTGATGAAGCAGGCGGTGGCCTATCTCATGCCCTTCATGGAGAAGGAGAAGGCCGAGATGGGCCTTTCCGCCGCCTCCGCCGCCGGCAAGGTGCTGATGGCGACGGTGAAGGGCGATGTCCACGACATCGGCAAGAACATCGTGGGCGTGGTGCTCCAGTGCAACAATTACGAGGTCATCGACCTCGGCGTGATGGTGCCGACCGCGAAGATCCTGGAGACGGCGAAGGCGGAGAAGGTGGACGTGATCGGCCTCTCCGGCCTCATCACCCCCTCCCTCGACGAGATGGTGAACGTGGCGGCGGAGATGGAGCGCGAGGGCTTCGAGGTGCCGCTGCTCATCGGCGGCGCCACCACCTCCCGGGTCCACACCGCGGTGAAGATCGCGCCCCGCTACGAGCGCGGGCAGGCGGTCTACGTCACCGATGCGAGCCGCGCCGTGGGCGTGGTCTCGAACCTGCTCAACACGGAGACCCGCGGCTCCTATGTGGCCGAGATCCGCGCCGAGTATGCCAAGCTCGCCGACGCCCACGCCCGCGCCGACGCGAACAAGCAGCGCGTGCCCCTCGCCAAGGCGCGGCAGAACGCCCTGAAGCTGGACTTCTCCGCCTACGTTCCGCCGCGGCCGAGCTTCCTCGGTACCGAGGTGTTCGAGGACCACGACCTTGCCGACCTCGTACCCTTCATCGACTGGACGCCCTTCTTCCAGTCCTGGGAGCTGACGGGGCGCTATCCGGCGATCCTCCAGGACCCGGTGGTGGGCGGGCCGGCGCGCGCCCTCTTCGAGGACGCCCAGGCCATGCTGAAGAAGATGGTGGAGGAAAAGTGGGTGACCGCCCGCGCCGTCATCGGCTTCTGGCCGGCGAACGCGGTGGGCGACGACATCGTGCTGTTCCGCGATGATACCCGCGCCAATCCGCTCACCTCGCTGCACACCCTGCGCCAGCAGCTCGCCCGCCGCGAGGGGCGTTTCAACCTCGCGCTCTCGGACTTCGTGGCGCCCATGGAGAGCGGCGTGGCCGATTATGTGGGCGGCTTCGCGGTCACCGCGGGCATTGGGGAGGACGAGCGGGTTGCGGCCTTCAAGGCCGCCAACGACGACTATTCCGCCATCCTGCTCAAGGCGCTGTGCGACCGCCTCGCCGAGGCCTTCGCCGAGCGCATGCACCAGCTCGTGCGCACGAAATACTGGGGCTATGCGGCGGATGAGGCGCTCTCGAACGACGATCTGATCGCGGAGGGGTATCGCGGCATCCGCCCGGCGCCGGGCTACCCGGCCCAGCCCGACCACACGGAGAAGGGCACACTTTTCTCCCTGCTGCACGCCACGGAGGCGGTGGGCATCCGCCTCACCGAGAGCTTCGCCATGTGGCCGGGGGCGGCGGTCTCGGGCCTCTACTTCTCCCACCCGGAGGCGGCCTATTTCGGTGTCGGTCGCATCGAGCGCGACCAGGTGGAGGACTACGCCGCGCGCAAGGAATGGACGGTGGCGGAGGCCGAGAAGTGGCTCGCCCCCATCCTCAATTACGATCCGGCCCGGCGGGCGGCGGCGGAGTGAGCGGCCGCGCCGGGCCGATCCAGCGCGGCACCCGCGCCGCATAGGTTGCAAAGGCGGGGCCGAAACGCGCCGCGAGGTGCATTTCCTCGCGGCGGGCGGCCAGATGGTCGGTGGCAAGCGCCGCGGCGAGCGCTGCCGCCATCAGCCAGAAATTGAGGAACGCGAGGCCGAGCCCCAGCACCAGCAGCGTGTTGCCGAGGTAGATGGGATTGCGCGTGAGCGCGAATGGCCCATGGGTGACGAGGTGGTCCGCTGCCCGGTGAGGCAGGATGTTGGTGCGGGCGCGATGGAGCGTCGCGACCGCCCACAGGTCGAGGCCGAGCCCCAGGAGCGCCACGCCCGCCCCGGCGACGCGCGTGGGCAGGCCAGGAAGCGCGGCCGGCCAGCCCAGAGGCAGCAGCCAGCCGAGGCCGATACCCACGGCCAGGGCCGCGCCATAGATCATAGGCGGCCACGGCAGGCGATTGGGCCGGCTTGCGAAGGGGGAGGGGACTTCCGATCCGGGGTTCATGCCAAAGGGTCGCGACGGTGCTTCATGGACCTTCCGTCAGGCGCGCGGCGCCGCCCTGAGGCCGGGCCCAATGGTATCAAGGGTGCGCTGCCCTGGCGAGGGCGCGGACCGGCCTCGGCAGGCGGATCGAGGCAGGTCCAGGCCGCCGCCCGTGCCGAAAGAGCACCCGGCCTGCGGCCTGCCGCGGGCTCAGCCTTCGCCGAGGCCCTTGAGCGCCCCCCACGGCACATTCCCGCGGCCCTCGGCATAGGCGTTCGCCAGGGCCACGAAGCCTTGTACGTCGATCTCCTCCGCCCGCGCCGTTTCCTCGACGCCGGCGGCGGCGAGCAGCGGCATGGGGTCCACGCCGAGGGACTTCAGGCTCTGCCGCAGCATCTTGCGGCGCTGGCCGAAGGCGGCCTCCGTCACCTTCTCCAGCATGGAGAGGGCGCAGGGCAGCGGTTCCGCCCGCGGCACCAGATGCACCACCGAGGAGGTCACCTTGGGCGGCGGCACGAAGGCGGAGGGCGCCACGTCGAAGGCGATGCGCGCCGTGGTGCGCCAGCCCGCCAGCACCGCGAGGCGGCCATAGGTCTTCGAGCCCGGCGGGGCCACGATGCGCTCGGCCACTTCCTTCTGGAACATCAGCGTGAGGGAGGAGAACCACGGCGGCCAAGGGTCGGCGGAGAGCCAGCCCACCAGCAGCAGGGTCGCCACGTTGTAAGGCAGGTTCGCCACCACTCGCGCCGGGCCCTCGCCCAGGTGGGGGCGCACGTCCACCTTCAGCGCGTCGCCCTCGATCACCTCCAGCCGGCCAGGATAGTGAGCCGCGATCTCCGCCAGTGCGCCTAGGCATCGCGGGTCGCGCTCAATGGCGACCACCTTGCGCGCGCCAAGCGCGAGGAGCGCCCGCGTGAGCCCGCCGGGGCCGGGCCCCACCTCCACCACCGTCACCCCCTCCAGGGGCCCCGAGGCGCGGGCGATGCGGCCGGTGAGGTTGAGGTCCAGAAGGAAGTTCTGGCCGAGCGACTTCCGGGCGGAAAGGTCGTGGCGGCGGATGACATCGCGCAGGGGCGGCAGGTCGTCGAGGGCGCTCACGCGGGGGTGGCCTTGCAGGAATGGGCTTCGGTGTCGGCAAGGCGCCGGGCGAGCCGCAGTGCGGCCATCAGGCTTGCCGGATTGGCGCGGCCGGTGCCGGCGATATCAAAGGCGGTGCCGTGGTCCGGCGATGTGCGGATGAAGGGCAGGCCCAGGGTCACGTTGACCCCGTCATGGAAGGCCAGCGTCTTGGCCGGAATGAGAACCTGATCGTGGTACATGCCCACCACTACGTCGTATCCGGCCCGCGCTTCCGGGTGGAAGAGGGTGTCCGCCGGCAGCGGCCCGCGGGCGTCGATGCCTTCCGCCAGGAGCTGCGCCACCGCCGGGCGCACCACCTCCTCATCCTCGCGGCCCAGGGTGCCGTCCTCTCCCGCATGGGGATTGAGCCCGGCGAAGGCGAGCCGCGGCGCCGGCTGGCCGAAGCGGTGGCGCAGGTCCGAGGCCACGATGCGGCCGGTATCCACCAGCAGTTCCGTGGTCACGAGGTCCGGCACCCGCCGTAACGGAACATGGATGGTGGCCGGCACCACCGCCAGCAGCGGCGACCAGATCATCATCACCGCCCGCGGCGCGGCGCCCGCGCGGCCCGCCGAGTCCCCCGCCGCGCGCGCGGCGAGATACTCGGTGTGGCCGGGGAAGGGGAAGCCAGCGGCATACATCACCGATTTCGCCAGCGGGTTCGTCACCAGCGCGGCGGCCCGGCCCCCGCGCACGAGATCCAGCGCGGTATCGAGGCTGGCGCGCACGGCGGCGGCGCTGGTGGCGTCGGGACGCCCCGGCGCGGCGGTCGCGCGCGGGCCGGCGCGGACCACCGGCAGGGCCTTCGGGAACACCGCTGCCGCCTCTTCCGGCGTGCAGGCCACGACCGGAACGCCGAGCCCCAACCGCTCGGAGCGGGCCGCAAGAAGCGCGTCGTCGCCGACGATGAAAAATGCGGGCAGCCCCTCGCGCATGCCCCACGCCATGAGTGCCAGCTCGGGACCGACGCCGGCCGGTTCCCCGGCGGTGAGCGCGAGAAGGCGCTGGGCGGGATGCGGCATCAGTTGCGGTACTGGATGAGCGCGCCCTTGCGCAGGTCATCCATGAGCTTCTTGGATTCCGCTGTGAACTGCTTGGTGGAGAGCTCGTCCTTGATCTCGCGCTTCTGCGAGCTCTCGCCCCGCACCTCGCGCTTGTCGCACACGGCGAAAGTCTCGACGCCGGACTGGCTCACCTCCGGCGGGGTCAGGCGGCCCACGGGGGTCTGGTCGAGGATCTTCTGCAGGTTGGGCGGCATCTCGGAGGAGAGGCGCAGCACCTGCGGGCGCACCACCACTTCCTTGAGGCTCTTCGCCGCCTCCAGCCCCGCCTCGCAGCCATTGAAGCGGGCACGCAGCGCGTTCGCCTCCTGCAGGCGGGCGCCGTGGTTGTTGGCCTTGCGTGGCACGACGAAGATGATGGGGCGCAGGGCATATTCGGTGGAAACCAGGGTGGTCTGGCCCCGCTGCTGGAGCGCCGCCGCCACGTCCGCGTCGCGGATGGTGACGTTGCCGGAGCGGCTGCGGACGTACTGGCCCCAGATATAGTCGGCCGCGAGCTTGGTCTTGAAGGCCTGGGCGTCGAGGCCGGCCTGGGCGAGGCCCTGGGTGAGCTGCTCGGTGGTGCGGCCGGAGCGCTCGGCCACCGACGCGTACATGCGGTCGATGTCCTTCTGCTCCAGGTCACTTTGCAGCTTGCGGGCCTGCTGGATCTTGATGCGGTCGTCGATCAGCTCCTGAAGCGCCTCCTTGGCGGAGAGGCTCTTCTTGTCGATGAGCTGGTGCAGGCGCTGGCGCTGCGAGACGTCATAGGAGGTGATGGGCTCGCCGTTCACCATCACCACGATCTGCTGGGCGCGCGCGGCGAGGCCGGAGCCGAGGAAGGGGATCAGCAGGCTGAGCGCGAAGATGATCGCGGGGGCGAGACGGTGAGGAGTGTTCATGGACCTTTCCGAGGCGTCGCGGGCGCTGGCACCGGCTCTGGAGGCGGGCGGCGCGAAGCTGCCTTGCCCCTTTTTCCGTGTCCTGTGGTGGCAATGGGGCCGCGTGATCCAAAGCTCCGTGCTGCGCCGCTGGACGGCGGCTTGCAGCACGGCGGCAGGCCGATGCCCGATGCCTTTCGGCCGCGAATGTAGCGTCTTGCCAGCCGGCGCTCAAGGCGCGCCGGCGACAGTGCTATTGGAACAGGCTGTTCGAGGAACTGGAGCCAGAACCGGAGCCCATCGAGGTCGAAATCCCACTCTCGCCCAGGGTGCGCAGGCCGATGCGGAGCATCAGCTTGGTGACCGGAGAGGCGTTGGGGCCGTTGATGCTGTAGTCCTGGATGTAGTTGAACGCCAGCGTGAAGCAGTCGTCCTTATAGCCCACACCCAGCAAGGTGTAGTCCAGCTCCGACTGGGCGATGTCGTAGCGCAGGCCACCGTTGAGCGTCCAGAAGTCATTCAGCTTGTAGGACGCGGTGGTGTAGACGCCTTCGCGTAGGTTGTAATAGCCGAGCAGTGGCTGGGCATCGTACCGGCCGTAGGTGACCGACACGCTCAGCTTGTCGACAGCCACCCGGCCCTGGAGCTCCAGGCGCTGCAGCGACCAGTCCACATTGTCGAAGCGGAAGCGGGAGATGAGCTCCAGGTTGCTCGTGGGCGAATAGCTCACACGGGCGATGTAGTCGGAGGCATTGGTCTCCAGGCCGGATTCGAGGCCGGTGTTGGCCATGTCTCCATAAGCGAAGGAGTTCTTGCCGAACAGGTTGTAGGACTGGCCGACCAGGGCGCTCAGGGTGCCGAGGCCGTTGACGTTGGCCGTGTAGGTCAGGCCCACGTTGGCGCGGCTGCCGCCCTCGACCCGGTCATAGCCGGAATATTTGTTGATCTCGAAGAGGTTGGTGTCGTCGAACACCAGGCTCTGGGCATCCTCGTTGGGGAAGGAGCCGATATCGGTCTCGTTCGGGCGAATGATGATCTGCGCCCGCGGCTCGATGGTCTGGGTGCCCCAGCTTTCCATCGAGATGAAGGGGTAGCGGTAGTCCACGCCCACCGCCGGCATGGCGCGGATGAGGTCGTCGCTGCCGGACTGCAGGGGATTCTGGCCGGGCAGGGTTGGCCCGTACATGTAGTTGTAGGGCAGGGCGCCGACGTTGACCGAAGCCACATCCACGCGCGCGGTCACGAACGGGGTCCACATCTGGCCCCAGGAATCCGTGACGGTCTTCTTCCAGTAGAGATCGCCAGAAAGGCGCGTGTAGTCGCCGGGAGCGCCGCGCAGCAGGCATTGCGCCGCGTTGGGATTGGCAAGCGTGCACGAGCCGGTCGGCACGCCGGTGGCGCCGCCGCTGGACCAAAGGGAGGAGGTGCCGAGGAATGCGGCCTCGTCGCGGGTCAGGCTGGTGAGGTTCACCTTGAAGCCGGATTCGCCGCCCCACAGGGGCTTGTCGAACACCTTGGAGTAATTGAGCGTGCCGACGATCGGGATGGTGTCCTGGTTGTCGGTCACCGACAGGCCGAGGAAGTACAGCCCGCGCAGGTCGAAGTAGGAGCGGTCGCCCTGGCCCGTGAGGTAGGCGGTCGAGATCTTGGTGGTCACCGAGTCGCCGATCAGGTCGTAGTCGCGCAGGAAGGTGCGGTCGGACACGAGGGTGCCGTCCCAGCCGAAGGACCAGAACTGGTTGATGGCGAAGTTGCCGGTGGACTGGATGGCGCCACGGTTGTCCCGGTAGCCGGGCAGGGGGTCGGAGGCGTTGTTCATGAACGCCTCCTTGTCCTCCTGCATGATGCCGGCGGCGCGGATGGCATAGCTGCCGTTGATCAGGCGCTGGCGCCATTCACCCTGCATCAGCAGACCCTGCTTGGAGGTGTATGCCGGGGTGATGGTCATGTCGCGGTCGGGCGCGATGTTCCAGAAGAAGGGAATGCCGACCCCGAAGCCGAGCTGGCTCGAGGTGTAGATGTCCGGCGCCAGGAAGCCCGTCTTGCGCTTCACCGTCGGGTCGGGAGACGACATGTACGGGAAGTAGGCCATGGGCAGGCCGAAGAACTCGAGCGTGGCGTGCTCATAGTAGATCATCCGCTCGTCTTGGTTGTGGATGATCTTCTTGGCCCGGATCTGCCACAGCGGCGGACGCGAGGGGTCTTCGCGGCACGGCTCGCAGGCGGTGTAGACGCCGTTCTGCAGCACGGTCACGTTGCCTTCCGTGCGGTCGGCCCGCGCGGCGGCGAAATGGGTCTTGTCCGGCGTGTCGAGCCGCAGGGAATTGATGAAGCCCTGCTTGAAGTCCTGGGTCAGCTCAAGATTGTCGGCCGTGACGATCTTGCCGTCCTTCTCCTTCATGCGGACATGGCCGCTCGCGCGCAGGACGTTGGCCTTGCGGTCGAGCTCGACGCGGTCGGCCTCGAGGGTCGAGCCGTCGTAATAGATCTGGACATTGCCGACGGCGGCCACCGTCTCGGCCTGGGTGTCGTATTCCATCTGGTCGGCCGTCACCAGCATCTTCTGGTTCGGGTCGAGCTGATGGTTGGGCAGCATGGTGCCGCCGAACGCCGATGCGGCGCCCGTCGTCGTCCCCTGCGGCGCCGCGCCTTGGGCGGCGGCGGCCGGAGTGGGGGCGGCCGTGGCAGCTCCCTGCTGCGCCGCGGCAGGGCCGACGGCGGGTGGAAGGAGCATGAAGAGGCCCATCAGAGCGGATATGCGAAGGCCGTTACCGCGAATCCGGAGACCGCGGCTGGAGCTTCCGAGCTCTGAGACGGGGTGCGAAGCGACCCTCATCCGTCCTCCCGATGCAACAGAATAAGAGCCCCCATAACGATTCCCGTCACTGCTGGAAACCATGCTGCAGCAACAGGATGAACAATTCCTGCTTCTCCGAGATCCTCGGCAAGCTTGGTCCCCACATAAAGCAGAAAGCCTGCGGCCACGCCACCGAGAATCGTCTGCCCCACGCCGCCGAAGCGGAACACGCGCAGGCCGACCACCGCGGCGATCAGCACCATTGCCACCAGCAAAAAGGGCCGGGCCAAAAGGCTTTGGAACTGAAGCCGATACCGCGCTGCGCCAAAGCCGGCATGTTCCGCACTGCGAATAGCCGACGGCAGTTGCCAAAATGGCACTGTCTCGGGCGCCACCAGATTGTCCTGGACCTGATTGGGGTCGAGATTGGTAGCGATGAGGTAGGTGTCGAACTTCTGCAGGTCCTGGCCGGGGATGATGACCCGCGCGTCCTTGAGAATCCAAGATCCGTCGCCGAGGGTGGCGGTGCGCGCCTCCACCCTTTCCATGAGCTTGCCGTCCGTTGAGAATTCATAAACCACGACGGAGGAAAGCACCCGACCGCCCTGCGATGACGCGGAGGCCTGGATGATGCTCTGGCCGTCCAGGCTCTGCTGGCGCACCCAGAAGTCCTGCTTGGCGGTGATGGCGAGCGTGGGGGAGGAGCCGAAGATCTCGCTCTCCAGCTCGTTGGCGCGCTCCTTGAAGTCGGCCGAGACCGGATTGAACACCGTGGTGGCGAACACGCCGATGAGGAAGGCCACGATCACCGGTGGGGCGATGAACTGCCAGGCGGAGAGGCCCACCGCCCGCGCCACCACCAGCTCCAGCCGGCGGGAGAGCAGCACGAAGGTGGCGATGGAGCCGAACAGCACCGCGAACGGCAAGAGCTGCTCGGTGAAGGCCGGTGCGCGAAAGACCGTGACCAGAGCCACCATGGTGACCGTGACGTTGTCGCGGTCGGCGGTGCGGCGGGCCATCTCCAGGAAGTCGACCAGCATGATGAGGGCGACGCAGCCGAAGAAGATCAGCGCCACCGCCGAGGCGAAGCGCCGCGCGAAATAGAGGCCGAGGGTGGGGCCGATCATGATGCAGCACCCATCCGTCAGGCCGCCTTGCGGCGGGTGAAGAGCCGGCTCAGGCCCTCGCCGAAGGCGGTGAGGGCGCGCGGCGGCGTGATGTTGACGCGGTCGCTGAGCAGCAGCGCGCACAGGACGACCACCACCAGCGGGAAGATGTAGATGAGCGGCACCGCCGCATCCTGGGCGCGCAGCTGGCCGGCGATGGCGAAATTGCCGATCTGCACCGCGGCCATGGCGGGAATGATGGCGAGGAGCGCCGCGCCGCGGCTCTGGCGGGTGGTGCGCGGCCGCGCCAGCGCCGCTGCGGCGATGGCGAAATAGGCGAGCGGATAGAGCCCGGCAGAGAGGCGCTTGTGCAGCTCCTCGCGGAAGCGCCCCGGCTGCACCTTTTGGTAAATGTCGTCCTCCGGCGGCTGGTACACATAGGCGATGGGGCGCTCAGCCGGGCGGATGTCCTGGGCGGGGTTGTTGGGCGCGAGGGAGGACAGGTCCAAAGCGTAGCGCTGGAACTCCACCACCGAGGTCGAGTTGCTCTTTTCCCCGCCGCGGCGGTGGATGGAGCCGTTCTCCAGCACCAGGAAGGTGCCGGCCTCGTTGTCCACGATCTGGCCGCGCTCGGCGAGGTAGGTGGTGATCTCCTTGTCGCGGGCGTCGTGGATGAAGATGCCGTGCATCACGCCGTTGGAGGCGCGCTCGCGCACATGGAACACGAGGCCCGGCGTCAGCGTCACGAAGCGCCCGGGCTGGGCCACGAAGGACACCACGTCGGCGCGGACCTTGGTCACCTGGTCGCGGAAGGCCCGGAGGCTGGTGGGCACCACCAGCACCGCCAGGGAGGAGCAGAACAGAGAGACCAGAATGGCGAGCAGGATCAGCGCCCGCAGCAGCCGCCAGGGGCTCATGCCGGCGGCGGCCATCACCACGATCTCGCTGTCGCCGTTGAGCTTCAGCAGGGTGTAGGCGGTGGCGATGAACAGCGCCGCCGGGGCGATCACCAGCACCAGGGTCGGCATGGTCAGGCTGGTGATGGCCACGAAGGCGATGATGGTCTGGCCCTGGCTGGTGACGAGGTCCAGCTGCCGCAGCGCCTGGGTGGACCAGATCATGCCCGCGAGCACCACCACCACCCCCGCGAAGGCCACGGCGGCCGTTGAGAAGATGTAGCGATCGAGACGGCCCATCAAGCCTCTACCCAGTGCGTGGAGCCGCCCGCCGCGCTCGCTTCGTTGTCGGGCCGCCCTGGATAGCCGCAACCGGCGGAGGGCGCAATTCGTCCCCAGGGGCAGCGGCTGCGGAGCGCGGGCGCGCCAGGGCGGGCTTGCGCCGTCACGCGGCCTGCCCCGCGAAGGCGGCGGCGTAGGCCTCGGGCTTGAAGCCCACCAGCAGTGCGCCGCCGCGCTCCAGCACCGGACGCTTGATCATGGAGGGCTGGGCGAGCATCAGCGCCATGGCTTTTTCCGCGTTGAGCCCGGTGCGGTCCGCCTCCGGCAGCTTGCGGAAGGTGGTGCCGGCACGGTTGAGCAGCGGCTCCCAGCCCAGCTTCTCCACCCAGCCGGCGAGCGTAGCCGGGTCGAGGCCCTCGGTCTTGTAGTCGTGGAAGGCATAGGCGACGGCATTGGCGTCGAGCCACGCGCGGGCCTTCTTCATGGTGTCGCAGGCCTTGATGCCGTAGAGGGTCACTGCGTTCGACATGCTTCCTATCCCGTTGGCGAAAGGGCTGGGGGACCGGCGGCTCAGCGTTTCGTGCCGTAGGCGCTCATGAACAGGTAGACCGCACCCTTCACCACCTTGTCCGCGTGGGCGGGGTCCGGCGAATCGGCGCTGCCCATCAGGATCGGCACCGTGATGCCGTCCTTGCACAAAGAGAGGAACTGGCTCGCGGCCTGCTCCACGTCGTCGATGTGCAGCGCGCCCTGCTTCACCTTGGCGGTGAGGAAATCGCTCAGCCGGCGGATGCCCTGGCAGGGGCCGGCCTCGAAGAAGAGGTGGCTGATCTCGGGAAACTTGCTGCCGATGGCGATCACCGTGCGCAGGGTCGCCATGTGCTCGGGGCGGATCATCGCCGCGATGAAGGAATGGCCGAGGGTCGAGAGCACCTTCTCGATGTCCGGCTCGTTGTGGTCGAGCACGAACAGGCGCTCCGCGGTCTCGCTGCACTCGCTGGAGACCAGGGCGGTGAACAGGTCTTCCTTGTTCTGGAAGTAGACGTAGAGCGTGCCCTTGGAGACCCCGGCCGCGCGGGCGATGTCGCCCATGCTGGCGGCATCGAAGCCGCGCTCCAGGAAAACCTCGCGCGCGCCGGAGAGGATTTTGCGGCGCTTCTCGGGGTCCTGCCCGGCGGCGGTCGCGTTCTCGCGCACATCGCAGGCCGGCGCCGGGCTCCGCGTCTGCGGGCCTCGGGGTGCTGGCGGGTCCTGGAGGGCGATGGGGTCTTGGGTCGTCACCTGGCGTCCTCTCCTTTCATCCCCGTTCTGTGCCATCGCGTACCGTATGCGCAAGTCGGCCGTTGGGCATGGAGTACCCATGCAAGCGGCGTGCGACGGAGCGGGAAGGATCTTGGCCCGCGGTGGAGAGGCCGCCGGGTTCACAAGTTTTGACCGAACCGTTCGGTTCCCTCTTGCCATACCCAAGGGGGTGGGGTATGTCAAAGTCGTTCGACCGAACCGTTCGGTCAGTTCGCTGGCTCCGCAACCCATCGGCTGATCGGGCTGAGGGAGGAGGGCATCGCCCCCGCTCTCCTCCCTCCCTTCGGTTTTCTCCCGCAGTGCAATATTTCTTTGCCCCCGCGCACGCTCGCAGGTGTCTCGCGCTGCCACGCGGTGGCCGCGGCCGCTGGTGTGGCGCGCTGCAATATGCGGCATCACGCCACAGTATGCCGCCCTTGGTGCGGCGCCCCTGGCCCT
Organism: Xanthobacter sediminis; assembly: GCF_043195015.1. Classification (NCBI taxonomy): domain Bacteria; kingdom Pseudomonadati; phylum Pseudomonadota; class Alphaproteobacteria; order Hyphomicrobiales; family Xanthobacteraceae; genus Xanthobacter; species Xanthobacter sediminis. The sequence goes on from NZ_JBAFWH010000003.1 coordinate 412,525, forward strand.
TACCTTAGGCACACCGATCCGGGCCCCTCTGGCGCGACCTCCAGTCGCGTGATGTCGGATCATCGCGTGTCGCCAGGACGCGCGGCGATCCGGCGTGTCCCGGCCGCCGTCGCCTCGCGGCACGCAGCGTCACCGCTGCCACGACCCGAGGCCCCATGTCGCTTTTCGTGTTTTCCCCGCTTTCCCTGCCGCGTGTCCGTGATGGCGTGCCCGGCGGACGGCTTCCATGACGGCGCTTCCTCTTTGCCGACCGCGGCGCGCCCTTCTCATCGTCAATCCCCGCGCCCGACAAGGGGCCGCGCCGCTTGATGCGGCGCGGGCGGTACTCGCCGCCGGCGGCATCGCTGTCGCGGATGCGCCGTGGCCTGAGCGCGCGGCGGGTCCGGCTGTCCTTTCCGATCTCGTCCGCGCCGCCGCCGGCTCCGTCGACCTGGTGATCGTGGGCGGCGGCGACGGCACCCTGAATGCCGCTGCCGCCGGCCTGCGCGACACGGGATTGCCGCTGGGCGTGCTGCCGCTGGGCACCGCCAACGACTTCGCCCGCACCCTCGGCATTCCCGTCGATCCGGCGGCGGCGGCGCGGCTGATCGTGGAGAGCGTGCCGCGGCCGGTGGACCTCGGCGATGTGAACGGCCACCCCTTCCTCAACGTGGCCAGCGTCGGCTTCAGCGCCGATCTCGCCCGCGCCCTCACCGCCGCCGCCAAGAAGCGCTTCGGCGTCTTCGGCTATGGGGTGGTGGCGGCGCGCCTGTTGTGGCAGTCGCGCCTGTTCACCGCCTTCATCGAGCATGACGGCGCGGTGGAGAGCGTGCGCACGCTCCAGGTCTCCGTGGGCAACGGGCGCTACTACGGCGGCGGCATGGCGGTGGAAGCCTGCGCCGCAGCCGATGACGGCCGGCTCGATTTCTACAGCCTGGAGGTGGACCACTGGTGGCGCCTGCTGGCGCTGCTGCCCTCGCTGCGCCGGGGCACGCAGGGGCAGTGGGATGACGTGCGCGCCTTCGGCACCACCGAGGTGGTGGTGCGCACCAGCCGGCCCAGGCCCGTCAACACAGACGGCGAGCTCGTCACCTTCACTCCGGCCTGTTTCCGTGTGCTGCCCGCTGCCTTGCGCGTCCATGCGCCGCCGCGCGCTGCCGGGCAGCGGCAGAGCCACCTTCAGCCTTTCCAGACCGTCCAGCCTTCCACACTCCAGGGTGCCTCGTAATGGATTACCTGTTGCAGCTTGCCGCCGACCCCGCGGCCTGGGTCGCGCTCGTCACGCTGATCGCCATGGAAGTGGTGCTTGGCATCGACAACCTCATCTTCATCTCCATCCTCACCAACAAGCTGCCCGCGCAATACCGCGCGAAGGCGCGGCGCATCGGCATCGGCCTCGCGCTGATCCTGCGGCTGGGCCTGCTCGGCACGGTGGCCATCATCGTCACCCTCACCGCGCCGGTGGTCACCCTGTTCGGCCACGGCTTCTCCTGGCGCGACATGATTCTCATCGCCGGTGGCCTGTTCCTGGTGTGGAAGGCGACCAAGGAGATCCACCACAACGTCGATCCCCACCCCAGCGACGACATCTTCGACACCAAGGCCTCGCTGGGGTTCGTCTCGGCCATCGCGCAGATCCTGATGCTGGACCTCGTGTTCTCCATCGACAGCATCATCACCGCCGTGGGCATGACCGAGCACATCCCCATCATGATCATCGCCGTCATCGTGGCGGTGACCTGCATGCTGCTCGCCGCCGATCCGCTGGCCCGGTTCATCGAGGCCAATCCCACGGTGGTGATGCTGGCCCTCGGCTTCCTCATCATGATCGGCATGACGCTGATCGCGGAGGGCTTCGGGGCCCATGTGCCGAAGGGCTACGTCTATGCCGCCATGGGTTTCTCGGCTGCCATCGAGGGGCTGAACATGGTGGCCCGCAGGCGCCGGGAGAAGGCCGGGCACGGCTGAGGGCGGGCGTTCTGCTACCGTCCGCCCCTTGCGGGGCGGGCGGGGCTGGGCTCTAACAGGAATCAGGCGCCGGCGGGCCCATCGCGCCCTGCCGGCGCGCGGGACAACGCTTCAGAACCGAGGAACGGCCATGGGACCCGTCATCGTGCGCGCGCTCGCCTTCATCTGCCTGCCGCTCAAGGCCGCCGCCCTCAAGGCTGCACTGTTCGCCACCCTGGCGGTGGGGCTGCTGGCCGGCGGCCTGCCCGCCCATGCGCAGGCGTGCCTGGAGCAGATCGTCACCGTGCAGCAGCAGCTCAAGGCCAAGTTCCCCCCGCCTGCGCAGCCGCCGTCCCAGGCGCAGAGCATCGGCGCCCAGGATGCCCAGCAGCCCACGCCCGGCTCGCTTGAGGCCGCCGGCCTCAGCGGGCCGCAGACCGGCGCCTACGGCGCGCTCAACCAGGCCATGAACCTGCAGGCGGCCGGCGATGAAAGCGGCTGCCTCAAGGCGCTGGCCGAGGCCCGCCGCCTCGGCGGCCTGAACTGAGCAGGGGCGAGCGCTTCAGTCGCGCCCGCGCGGCATTCTGAGAGAAGCTGAGCTGGCGCCGATCAAGAGCCCGGATCGGGGAAAGGGCGCTGGCTCGCGTTCGGACGTGCCCGGCCATGGTGCCACGCGCTCGGCGTGGCGCGGCCTTCAGAGCTTGTCGCGCAGGGCGTAGTAGCTGAGGCCCGCCACCAGCAGCGGGTAGCGCAGCAGCGTGCCGCCGGGAAAGCTCGGCACCGGCAGGCGGCCCAGCAGGTCGAACCGTTCGAGCTGGCCCTGCACCGCCTCCGCCAGGATCTTGCCGAACAGGGGCGCGAGCGCGACCCCGTGGCCGGAATAGGCGGCCGAGACCAGCACATGCTTCGAGAGCCGCCGCACGAACGGCAGGCGCGTGAGCGTGATGCCGAGCACGCCGCCCCAGCCGTAGTCGATGCGCACATCGGCGAGCTGCGGGAAGATGCGCGCCATGAAGGGGCGCACGAACTCGGGGATGTTGTCCCTCAGGTTACGGCGGTAGCTCTCGCCGCCGCCAAACAGCAGCCGCCCGTCCGGCGAGAGGCGGAAGTAGTTCACCACGAACTTGCTGTCCGCCACCGCCGCGTCGTTGGCGATGATGCTCCGCGCCCGCTCGCCCAGGGGCTCGGTGGCCGCGATGTAGTTGCAGATGGACATGACATGGGTGTCCACCTGCCGGTCGAGGCCGTCCATGAGGCCGTTGCCGCATTCGAGGAGGAAGGCGGCCTTCACGGTGCCGCCGCCCTCGGTGGTCACGGTGACGCCGTCGGCGCCGTCCGAGACCGCCGTGACGCGGGTGCCCTCGTGGATGCGCGCCCCCGCCCGCGCCGCCGCCGCCGCCAGGCCGAGCACGAAGTTGAGCGGGTGCAGGTGGCCGCCGCCATGGTCGAACACGCCGCCGTAATAGGCGGGGGAGCCCACCAGGGCGCGCATCTGCGCGCGGTCGAGGGGCTCGATCGCGTCATAGCCGTAGGTGTCGCGCAGGTGGGCGGCATAAGCGTGGCTCTCGGCCACGTAGTGGGGCTTGTGGTCGGCCAGGATGAGGCCGTCCTTGAGGTCGCAGGCAATGGCGTGGCGCGCGACGAGATCGCGCACCAGCGCCTTCGATTCCTCGGCCAGCGCCCACAACTTGCGGGCATCGTCGAGGCCCACCGCCGCTTCCAGGAAGTCCTGGTGGCGGCGCTGGCCGGAGTGGATCTGCCCGCCGTTGCGCCCCGAGGCGCCGGAGCCGACCTTCGAGGCCTCCAGCACCACCACGTCGAAGCCGGCTTCGGCGAGGTGCAGCGCGGCGGAAAGGCCGGTGTAGCCGCCGCCGAGCACGCACACGTCCGCCTTCGCCGCGCCCTGGAGGGCTGGGAGGTCCGGCATGGGGTTGGCGGTCGCCACATACCATGAGGCGGGGTGCGCCATGGGGCGGGGAGGGGCCATGAACTGCTCCGTTGCGGGCGTCCGGAAAGCCCGCCACCGGTGAGGGCGGGCGGGAATGCGTCGTCGTCCCGGTCCTGGACCGGCGCCGCGGGTTCTTTCCCGCGGACCCCGGAGGTTCCGCGGGAGGACGTCCCGCCGGGTCCGCGCCTTACACGTTCAGCAGCAGGTATTCGCGCTCCCAGGGGGAGATGACGCGCATGAAGGTTTCGAACTCCGCCTGCTTCACGGCCGCATAGGTGGCGACGAAGCGCTTGCCGAGCACGTCGGCCAGCGGCTGGCAGTCCTCGAACTCCGCCAGCGCCTCCAGAAGGCCGCGGGGAAGCTCGAAGCCGAGATTCTTGGCATCGTCCTCCAGCGGATCGGTGGCGCGCAGCCCCTCGACGATGCCGAGATAGCCGCAGGCCAGGGAGGCGGCGATGACGAGATACGGGTTGGCGTCGGACGAGGGCACCCGGTTCTCGATCCGCCGCGCCGCCGGCACGGAAGGGGGGACGCGCAGGGCCGCAGTGCGGTTGTCATAGCCCCATTGCAGATTGATGGGCGCCATGGAATCGCGGGTGAGGCGCCGGTAGGAATTCACATAGGGCGCCAGGATGCACATGACCGCCGGCAGGTATTTCTGGTGCCCGGCGATGAAGGAGAAGAATTCGGGCGTGGGGTCCCCGCTCTCGTCGGAGAAGATGTTCTGCCCGGTCGCGGCGCTCACCACCGACTGGTGGATATGCATGGCGCTGCCCGGCTCGTTGGCGATGGGCTTGGCCATGAAGGTGGCGTAGATCTTGTGCGCGAGCGCCGCCTCACGGATGGTGCGCTTGAACAGGAACACCTGATCGGCCAGCGCCAGGGGATCGCCATGGCGCAGGTTGATCTCCATCTGCGCGGCACCGTCCTCGTGGATCAGGGTGTCGATCTCCAGGCCCTGCGCCTCGGCATAGTCGTACATGTCCTCGAACAGGGCGTCGAATTCGTTCACCGCCTGGATCGAGTAGGACTGGCGGCCGATCTCGGGCCGGCCGGAGCGGCCCACCGGCGGCTTCAGCGGATAATCCGGATCGGTGTTCGGCTCCACCAGATAGAATTCGATCTCCGGTGCCACCACCGGCTTCCAGCCCTTGGCGGCATAGAGGCTGAGCACGTTCTTCAGCACCTGCCGGGGTGCGATCTCCACCGGGCGCCCGTCGCGGTGGAAGGCGTCGTGGATCACCTGGGCGGTGGGGTCCTGTGCCCAGGGCACGGTGCACAGGGTGGAGAAGTCGGGCTCAAGCACGAGGTCGCTGTCGGCGACCACCGAATCGACCAGACCCTCATAGGCGGGATATTCGCCGGAAATGGTTTGAAGGAAGACGGAAAGCGGCAGGTTCATCACCGGCGAGGTGAGGAACTTGGAAACCGGCATGATCTTGCCGCGGGCGACGCTGGCAAGGTCCGGCACGGTGCACTCGATCTCGGTGATTTCCCGTGCCGCCATCCAGGCCTTGGCCTCGGCGAGGGAGGCCGCGCCGCGCGGCGCATCGGCCGCATGCTTCTCCGCAACCTTGGAGCGTTTCGACATGATGTCCTCTTGCGTGACACGCTCACGCACCCCCAGGGAACACCGGCGGCACCGGAAGTGTCAACGCGGGACGCGCCCGACGGCGCCGCCATTGCTGCATTGCGGCAATTTCCGGCGACGTCCCGTGGTTCGGCCGTCGTGTCCCGTCGGGGGACGGCTGGCGGCCCCGCGCGAACAGGGAACGAACGAATCACGACCGAATCGCGCGGTGAGGGATGTTCGCTTTTCACCCCCTACCAGGGCTGGTGGGCCGGCGCCCGCGCCCGCCGATTCCCGCGGAAGGAACCGCCCCGTCCCGCTCAGGGCTTCTGGGCGCTCGCGGGCACCGGGGCATCCTTGGCCTTGGCCTCGAAGCTGGTGGCCTGGAATACGGCGGTGCCGATCATGGTGGCGACGGAGACCTTGAACGGCGCCATGAGGCGGGTGCCCTCGATGGGCACGAGCCACACGAACATGTCCTTGTTGTCTTCCATGTACTGCACGGTGTAGCGGGTGGGCCGGTGGCCGGCCACCGGCTTGTAGCGCACCCCGCAGACCACCGCCTGCCCCTTGTAGCCGGAAGCCTTCACCTGTTCCGTGCGCAGGTATGTGAGCACGATATCGTAGCGCTGGCGCCCGTCGAACACCGGCACCGCCCGTTCGCACGCCGCGGCCGAGAGCGGGTTCGCGGGGGGCGGCACGTAGACGAAGGCGCCGCTCATGGGGTCGATGATGTTCTGGAGCGTCTCGTTGGTGACGGGGACGCGGTCGGGCAGGGGCTTGAGGGGCGGCTCCACCTCCATCTCCGCCACCGCGCCGCCGGCCATGGCGAGGCGCGCGCCTTCCTTCTTGCCGTCGGCCTCGGCGTTCAGGGCATAGAGGCGCGGAACCATCTTGCCGGGCGTCAGCATGCCGCGCGCGGCCACCACGCCCTTGCCGGAGGAGACGGCGCGCAGCACGCCGGTGATGCGGCCGGAGCCGGAGATCTCATAGGCCTCGTTGCCCGCCTCCAGAACCACCGAGGCGCGGCCGAGCTCCACCCCGCCCACGCTCAGTACGTATTTGGCGTCGAGCCGCCCGTCGGCCAGCGCCGGCGTGGCGCAGACGAGGAGCGCGGCGGCGAGGGGGCCGCGCAGCGGGCGCGGGGGAAAAGCGGCGTGGGTCATGGTTTCACCGTGGCTCCGGCGCGGCCGGCGAGAAGGCGGCCCCCGTTCCGCACGCGCGCAGGGGAATCGGCATCGAGATGCGGGCCGAACGCGGCTGAACTGTGGCTGCTGCGACTATGCCGTGCGTCGCCCGCCAGCGTCCAGCGGGCCCGCGGGGAGAAGCTTCGCTGCCGCCGCCGGGCCCGGTGGCGCCGAATCGCGCGAAATCCCGCAGGGTCATTGACTTTCGGCACGTTTATCACGATCTTTGGGATTAATCCCGAGCCTTGGGTTACGACGACTGCGGCAGCGAAAGAGGCCGCGTGACAGTCGGTGCCGCCCAGAGCGCCCGCGGAACAGGTTCCACTGCTGAGGAGATCGCAGCCATTCGCCGCCCCATGAGACCCGTCGCGCCGGAGAAGGATGGACCGCGCGTCAATGAGGAAATCCGCATCCGCGAAGTCCAGCTGATCGACCAGGAAGGCCAGAACCGCGGCGTGGTGGCCATCCGCGACGCGCTGGCGCTGGCGCAGGAGGCCGGCCTCGACCTCGTGGAGATCTCGCCCAATTCCGCGCCCCCGGTCTGCAAGATTCTCGACTACGGCCGCTTCAAGTACCAGAACCAGAAGAAGGCCTCCGAGGCCCGCAAGAAGCAGAAGGTGGTCGAGGTCAAGGAGATCAAGCTGCGGCCCGGCATCGACGACCACGACTACGAGGTGAAGATGCGCGCCATGCAGCGCTTCTTCGAGGAAGGCGACAAGGTGAAGGTGACGCTGCGCTTCCGCGGCCGCGAGATGGCGCACCAGGACATCGGCTACAAGCTTCTCCAGAAGCTGAAGGAAGAGGTGTCAACCATCGCCAAGGTCGAGGCGGAGCCGATGCTGGAAGGTCGGCAGATGATCATGATCCTGGCGCCCCGCTGACAACGCGCCGGACAGCAGGTTCGAAAAAGCAAGGACCCGGAGCGGGAGGCCGCTCCGGGTCCTTGTGTTTCGGGCTGTGCCGAGGCCGGGAGGCTTCGGTGGCGGCGTCCCGCTTCCATGTTGCCGTACGGTTCATGAGGGCCGCGTCGGCGCGGCCCGCTCTTCCGCCTCAGGGGCAGGGGTGCTGCAGCCCGTCGTACCCCGTGTAGGTGCCGGTGCGCACATTGTAGGACCGGTAGCGCTGCGCGCAGTAGGCCACCGCGTCGCCGGCCGGATAGACCGGTTCCACATAGGTGGGCTGCGCCGCCACGGCGGCACCGAGAGCGAGGCCGCTGGCCACGCCCAGCGCGATCCAGGCACCGCTATTGTCGTAATAGCCCCAGCCGTAATTGGGCCGCCACCAGCCGCGGCCCGGATACCACCGGCCCGGGCCCCAGGCGCCGGGCGGCGGGCCCCAACCCGGGTTACCCCAGCGCGGGCCACCCTGGACATAGCGCGGCGCGACGTAGCGGGGCCCCATATAGCGGGGACCTGCGTAACGCGGACCTCCATAACGCGGACCTGCATAACGTGGCCCCATGTAGCGGGGGCCAGCCATGCGGGCGGGATATCCGCCCCGCATCGCGGGCCCGCGATAGGCGCCGCGCGGCCGCCCGTGCCACTGGACCTGTTCCACCCCCGCGCCGTGAACGGCCTGATCGGCGAGGCCGAGGCGCAGGGCCTGCGCCCCGGCGGGCACCGGGGACAACCAAAGGAGGCCGCTTGCCGCGACCGCCGCCGCGAGGGCTACCTTCCTGATCCCGAACATGATGAGCACTCCAATCGAGTACTTTCAGGTTCGCGCGCCATTGTGTCGATTCTAGAACGGGAGCGGCATCCCCCTGCGTCAAGAAAGCGGCAATTGCGGCGGCCTGACGCAATTCGTTTACCATGTGGCATGTAGCGTTGGCGCTCGCGTTGCCATCAAGCGGCCTTCCGCCTGGGGCACAGGATTCGCCGCGTCGCGTCACTGCGGCGCAAACGGAGAACAGCATGCAGATGCGAGTGCATACGGTCGCCGCCTCCCCGCTCGCCCGGAAGGCGATGTCGTGGATGCTGGCCGCCAGCATCGGCGCCGCCGGCATCGCCGCCGCCATGGCGCCGGTGCAGGCGCAGGGTCTCGCCGGTGGACTGGCGCCTCTCGGCGATCACGCCGCCGGCCCCATCACGGTGCAGGCGCCCCCGCCCGGCTGGTGGGGTCCCGGCCCGGGCCGTGGCCGCGGCCCCGGTCCGGGACCCGGGCCGGGCTGGCGCCGTCCGCCGCCTCCCGGGCCGCACCCGGGCTGGGGCAACCCCTATTGGCGTAACAACGGCTGGTATTACCGCGACAATAGCGGCGCCTGGATCGCCGCCGGCATCGTGGGCGCGGCGCTCGGCGCGGCGGCCATCTCCGCGGCACAGCAGAACAACGCGCAGATGAGCGCCCAGCAGCAGCGCGAGGCGGTGGCCTACTGCATGCAGCGCTACCGGTCCTACGACCCGCGCACCGGCACCTTCATCGGCTATGACGGCCAGGTGTATTCCTGCCCGTGAGGGATGCGCGGAGGGCGGTGTTCCCGCCGCCCTCCGCCCTGCCGCCTATTCGGCGGCGATGCGCACATGGGGTTGGGCGTCGCGCACGGCAGCGTCCACATGGGCCTCGAACTTCGCGAAATTCTCCTGGAACATGGCCACCAGCCGGCGTGCGGTGGCGTCGAACTCGCTCCTGTCCGCCCAGGTCTTGGAGGGGTGGAGGATGTGCGGCTCGATGCCCGGCACGCTGGTGGGCACCTTGAAGCCGAAATAAGGATCGGTGCGCGTGTCGGCGTCCTTCAGGGAGCCGTCGAGCGCGCGGTCGAGCAGGGTGCGCGTCACCTTGATGGGCATGCGCCGGCCGAAGCCGTAGCGGCCCCCGGTCCAGCCCGTGTTCACCAGCCAGCAGTCCACGCCGTGGGTGGCGATGAGGTCGCGCAGCAGGTTGCCGTAGACTGACGGGTGGCGCGGCATGAAGGGCGCGCCGAAGCAGGTGGAGAAGGTGGCCTCCGGGTCCTTCACGCCCCTCTCCGTGCCGGCCACCTTGGCGGTGTAGCCGGACAGGAAGTGGTACATGGCCTGCGCCGGCGTGAGGCGGGCGATGGGCGGCAGCACCCCGAACGCATCGCAGGTGAGCATCACGATGTTCTTCGGCATCCCGGCCCGGCCGGTGGCGCTGGCATTGGGGATGAAGTGGAGCGGATAGGCGGCGCGGGTGTTCTCCGTCCGGCTGTCGTCGTCGAAGTCTGGTACTCGGGTCACGGGATCGAGGGCCACGTTCTCCAGCACCGTGCCGAAGCGGTTGGAGGCGGCGAAGATCTCAGGCTCCGCCTCCGCCGAGAGGCGGATGGTCTTGGCATAGCAGCCGCCCTCGAAATTGAAGACGCCCTCCGGGCTCCAGCCATGCTCGTCATCGCCCACCAGGGTGCGGCGGGCGTCCGCCGAGAGGGTGGTTTTGCCGGTGCCGGACAGGCCGAAGAACAGGCACACGTCGCCGTCTGCGCCCACGTTGGCCGAGCAGTGCATGGGCATGATGCCCTTCTGTGGCAGCAGGTAGTTGAGCACGGTGAAGACCGATTTCTTCATCTCGCCCGCATAGGCCGAATTGCCGATGAGCACGATGCCGCGGCTGAAGTCCACGGCGATCACGGTCTGCGCACGCACGCCGTGCCGCTCCGGGTCGGCCTTGAAGGAGGGCAGGTCGATGATGGTGAGCTCGGGCACGAAGCCGTCGAGCTCGGCGCGCTCCGGCCGGCGCAGCATGGTGCGGATGAAGAGGGAGTGCCAGGCGAGCTCGGTGTAGACGCGCACCTTGATGCGGCAGGCGGGGTCGGCGCCGCCGTGGAGGTCCTGGGCGTAGAGCTCCTTGCCCTCGGCCGCCGTCAGGAAATCCTGGTAGAGGGCCTCGAACTGCGCGGGCGAGATGGCCCCGGCATTGTCCCACCACACGGCGCCCTCGGTGGTGCCGTCGCGCACCACGAACTTATCCTTGGGGCTGCGGCCGGTATGGGCGCCGGTCTCGGCCATCAGCGCGCCGCCGGAGGAGAGCCGGCCTTCCAGCCGCTGCAGGGCGTGCTCATAGAGCTGCGGCTCGGGCAGGTTCCAGTGGACGGCGGTCAGGTGCCTCAAGCCGAAGCTGTCCGCGCCGCAGGCGCTGTTGCGGTGACCGGTCTCAAGCACGGCGTTTCCTCCATAGATGTTCTCACCGGCTCGGAGCCGGCCCTGGGCGCAAGGGGGGCAAGCCGCCGCCCTCGCGCATCCCAAGGCTAGAAGAGGACTTCGATGAAGAAAAGGCGCTTTTTGGCGTCTTTTTCTCAGGCAACCTTGGCTTTGCGGGCCTCGTCCACCAGTGCGACAAGACTTTTTCGGATCTCTCCCACGCTGTTGTTGCGTTGCGGGAAGATGAGGTGCCGCACCTGCTCACCGGAAGTGATCTCGAAGCCGTCCGGATCGATGCCCACCATGCGCCAGGCCGCGTCCGGGGCCTTGGCGAGCGCGGTGGCATAGAGAGCCACGGCCTCCGCGTGGTCGGCATTCATGTGGGAGACGATGCCGTCATGGGCGGCGCGGATATCGTCGGCGCCGCTCCAGTCGGTGATGAGTTTCTCGCCGGGCACGTCGACGATGCGGCCGAAGCCCTCCACCAGGTGGGCGTGGTCCACGTCGATGCGGAAGAAGCCGAAGTCCTTGAAGTCGGCATAGCCGGTCGCGGCCTCGTGGCGGCCGAGATAGCGCGCGCGCACCAGCGGGTCGCCCGCCGCCACGATGCGGCCGACGAGGCTCGCCCGCGCCGCGTTCAGCGGATCGGCGGCGCCTCCATCGCTGATCATGAGCGAGACGCGGGTGTCGCGGGCGATGTTCTGGGTGTGCCGCGCGAGGCGGGAGATGAGCAGGGTGGGGCGCCCTTCCGGATCGGTGCCCACCGCCACCAGGGAGGCATAGGGCCCGCCGTCGGCGTCGAGGGTGGCGAGAGTGCCGAAGCGGGCCTCGCGGATGAGGCGGCGCACGGTGGCGGCGGCGGTCATGGCCAGGGGCTTGGGCTCCGGCGCGGCCTCAGGGGTGTCGGATGCGGTGTCGGTCACGGTCGCGTCTCCCTCTTGTTGCGGCGGAGGATGGCCGCGCCCCCGGCGGCCCGCAAGGGCGGGGGTCACCCTGGGCGCGACATTGGAACGGTTCCGACTTCGGGCGGCGTCATCCACCGCTGAAGCGGGGAGAAGGTTTTGCGTCCGGTGAGAATCTCGCTATTTTGCGGCGGTTGGCGCTTGAGTGTCACATTTCGGCCACGCGCTGCGGGTTCACAGGCGCGGTATGGCTGCAGAGAGCCGGCTTGTCCGACGGCTGAAAGAGGTGTCATGCCCACCATCGCCCTGGTTGACGACGATCGCAACATCCTCACCTCGGTGTCCATCGCCCTGGAGGCGGAAGGCTATCGCATCGACACCTACACCGATGGCGCCTCCGCGCTCGACGGCTTCAAGACCAATCCGCCCGACCTCGCCATCCTCGACATCAAGATGCCGCGCATGGACGGGATGGAGCTGCTGCGCCGCCTGCGCCAGAAGACCGACATGCCCGTGATCTTCCTCACCTCCAAGGACGAGGAGATCGACGAATTGTTCGGCCTCAAGATGGGCGCCGACGACTTCATCAAGAAGCCCTTCTCCCAGCGCCTGCTGGTGGAGCGGGTGAAGGCCGTGCTGCGCCGCTCCGGCGCCAAGGATGGCGTGGCCCCGCGCGAGGTCGACAGCGCCAAGGTGCTGGAGCGCGGCAACCTGCGCATGGACCCCGAGCGCCACACCTGCACCTGGAAGGGCGAGCCGGTGACCCTCACCGTCACCGAGTTCCTCATCCTCCAGGCGCTCGCCCAGCGCCCCGGCGTGGTCAAGAGCCGCAACGCCCTGATGGACGCGGCCTATGACGACCAGGTCTATGTGGACGACCGCACCATCGACAGCCACATCAAGCGCCTGCGCAAGAAGTTCAAGTCGGTGGACGAGAGCTTCGAGATGATCGAGACCCTCTACGGCGTCGGCTATCGCTTCAAGGAATGAGCGTCGCGCAGGTGCCATGGCGGGCAAAGACTCCCGGCGCCGGACGGTGCGGGGAGCGTGGGAGCGGGAGATGACGGTGGAGGCGGACCCCCGCGAGGGCGCGGCCGAGCCCGAGGCGCGCGGCGTCCTCGGCGCGCTGAAGCGTGCGCGGCGCTTCGTGGCGGTCAAGAGCTTCTCCTCGCTCACCCAGCGCATCGTGCTGCTCAATCTCGCGGGCCTGTGCGCGCTGGTGTCGGGCATCCTCTACCTGTCCGAGTTCCGCTCGGGCCTCATCGACGCGCGCATCCAGAGCCTGCTGGTGCAGGGCGAGATCATCGCCGCCGCCATCGCCTCCTCGGCCCAGGTGGAGACCAACTCCATCACCGTGGATCCCGAGCGGCTCCTGGAGCTGCAGGCGGGGGAGAGCTACGGCCCCGGCGAGGAGGGGTTCGCGCCGCTGGAATTCCCCATCAATCCGGAACGGGTGGCGCCGGTGCTGCGGCGCCTCGTGGGCCCCACCCGCACCCGTGCCCGCATCTACGACCGCGACGGCCAGCTCCTGCTCGATTCCCGCTCGCTCTACTCGCGCGGGGAAATCCTGCGCTACGACATTCCCTCGCCCGCGGAGCCGAAGCCCGGCCCGCTGGAGCGCATGTGGCGGGCGGTGCAGCTCTGGTTCGGCCGCGGCGACCTGCCGCTCTACAAGGAATACGGCCCGCTCGCCGGCAAGGACTATCCCGAGGTCGCTACCGCCGCCCTCGGCGGCAAGGCGAGCGAGGTGCGGGTGGACGAGCGCGGCCGGGTGGTGGTCTCGGTGGCGGTGCCCATCCAGCGCTTCCGCGCCATCCTCGGCGTGCTGCTGCTGTCCACCCAGGGCGGCGAGATCGACGAGGCGGTGCGCGCCGAGCGCTTCGTCATCGTGCGCGTGTTCCTGGTGGCGGCGGTGGTGATGGTGCTGCTCTCGGTGCTGCTGGCCGGCACCATCGCCGATCCCGTGCGCAAGCTCGCCGCCGCCGCCGAGCGCGTGCGCCGGCGCATCAAGACGCGGGTCGAGATCCCCGATTTCACCGGCCGCTCCGACGAGATCGGCCATCTTTCCGGCGCGCTCCGGGACATGACGCGCGCGCTTTACAATCGCATCGAGGCCATCGAGAGCTTCGCCGCCGATGTGGCGCACGAGCTGAAGAACCCCCTCACCTCCCTGCGCAGCGCGGTGGAGACCCTGCCGCTCGCCAAGAACGATACCTCCCGTGGGCGGCTGATGGAGGTGATCCAGCACGATGTGAAGCGTCTCGACCGCCTGATCTCCGACATCTCCGACGCGAGCCGTCTCGACGCCGAGCTCCAGCGCCAGGAGGCGGCGGCGGTGGACCTGAAGCAGCTCCTGGAGATGGTGGTCGGCATGGCGCAGGACGTGCGCAAGGACGACGGCGTGCGGGTGACGCTCGCGTTCGAGCGCGCCTCCGGCGCCTCCGCCTCGTTCGTGGTGCCCGGCCACGCCTCCCGCCTCGGGCAGGTGGTGGACAATCTGGTGTCGAACGCCCGCTCCTTCTCGCCCCAGGGTGGCGAGGTACGCGTCACCTGCCGCCACCTGAAGGACACGATGGAGATCCTCGTGGACGACGACGGGCCGGGCATCCAGCCGGATGCCCTCTCGCGCATCTTCGAGCGCTTCTACACCGACCGCCCGCACCAGGGCTTCGGCCAGAACTCGGGCCTGGGCCTCTCCATTTCCAGGCAGATCGTGGAGGCCCACGGCGGCCGCATCTGGGCCGAGAACCGCATGGCCAGGGGCGCGGACGGCGAGGAGCGCGTGGCCGGCGCCCGCTTCGTCGTGCGCCTGCCGGCCGGCTGAGGCGCCATGGCCGCCCCCTCCGTCCACGCAAGCTGCGTCGCCATCGGCGCGCGGGGGGTGCTCATCCGCGGCGCCTCGGGGGCGGGCAAGTCCACCCTCGCGCTTTCGCTCATCCTCGACGCGCCCCGCGCACTGCCCCCGGCAGAGCTGGTGGCGGACGACCGCGTGCTGCTGGCGCAGGAAGGCGGGGCGCTGGTGGCGCGGCCGGTGGTCGCTCTGGCGGGGCTCATTGAGGTGCGCGGACTGGGGCTGCGGCGCCTGTCGCATCGCGACAGGGTGTCGCTGGCCCTGGTGGTGGACCTTCAGGCTGCCGATGCCGCTCGCCTGCCGCCGGAAGAGGCGCAAACCGTTCTCATCTCTGGCTGCGCGCTGCCGCGCATCGCTGTCGATCGTCTTGATCGCGCTGCGTTGTTGGTGGCCGCCGCGCTCGCCAGCCGACCTTGCGAAAACTAAATCTGCTTTTGTGCGTTGCACCCCTTGCGTAAAATTTGAGCCGCTCTGAATATGGCATCCCCGCAGTGCGGGAGGCCTTCATCGGGGGGTGAAGGCGGAGGAAGCATGATCGGTCTTGTCCTCGTCACCCACGGTCGCCTCGCCGATGAGTTCTGCTCGGCGCTTGAGCACGTCATGGGCCCGCAAAGCCAGATCGCCGCCGTCACCATCGGGCCGGACGACGACATGGAGCGGCGGCGCCACGACATCATCGACGCCGTGGAGCGCGTGCGCTCCGGCGACGGGGTGGTCATCCTGACCGACATGTTCGGTGGCACCCCCTCCAACCTCGCCATCTCGGTCATGAACACCCCGGACGTGGAAGTGGTGGCGGGTATCAACCTGCCGATGCTCGTCAAGCTCGCGAAGGTGCGGGGCGAGCTGCCGCTGGCCGAGGCCGTGGACGTGGCCCAGGAAGCCGGCAGGAAATACATCAATGTCGCAAGCCGCGTCCTCGCCGGCAAATAGCCCGTTCGATCCAGCCCTCGCGGAGGAGGCGGCGCTCGCCTGCGGCCACCCGGTCGCCGCGGGCGCCCTGGTCCGGGTGCTGCCCATCATCAACAAGCGCGGCCTCCACGCCCGCGCCTCCGCCAAGTTCGTGCAGACGGTGGAGCGGTTCGACGCCCGCGTGGGCGTGTGCCGCGGCGGCGAGGAGGTCTGCGGCAATTCCATCATGGGGCTGATGATGCTGGCGGCCTCGCCCGGCACCTCGGTCACCGTCACCGCCACCGGCCGCGAGGCCGCGGCGGTGCTCGACGCCCTCGCCACCCTGGTGGCGGATCGCTTCGGCGAAGAGGAATAGCGCCCCGGCCGACCGGCCCCTCGCGCAAGCGTTCGGGATTCCCAGCGCGCCTGCGCGACCTTCCGTCCCCCTCGCTGGAAATGCCTGCGCTGGCGCCGCGCAAGGTCTATGCTTATTTTTAGCGTTCACATTTCCGCGCGCGGTGCGCGGAAGCCGGGGACGGGCGTTCCGCCCAGGGTGCCATGTTCGCTTCGAGAGCCGACCAGCCCGCGACGACCCCGCTGCGTGCCCGCCGGCGCGGCTTCAGCCTCTCGGCGAAGCTGCTGGTGCTCACCGTGGTCGTGGTGGCGACGGTGGAGGCGGCGGTGCTGGTGCCCACCATCGCCAATTTCCGCGTCGCCTGGCTCTCCGATCGCCTCGCTGCCGCCCGCACCGCGGCCCTGGTGCTCGACGCCGCCCCGCAGGACAGCATCCCCGTGGACCTCACCCGCCAGCTGCTGGCGAGCGTGGGCGCCCAGGTGATCGTGGTGAAGCGCGAGGATACCCGCCGCCTGCTCGCCGTTTCCGACATGCCGCCCGAGGTGGACGTGCATGTGGACATGCGCGACATCACCCTTCTCAATGCGGTCGCCGGCGCGTTCGACACGCTCACCGCGCCCGACGGGCGCATGCTGCGGCTGGTGGGCGATCCGCCGTCCGGTGCCGACTTCATCGAGATCGTGATGTCGGAGACGCCGCTGAAGCGGGCGCTGCTGCGCTTCACCACCACCACGCTGCTGGTGTCGCTGCTGGTGGCGGCGGCGGCGGGCGCCCTCGTCTATTTCGGCCTCAATGCGCTGTTCGTGCGGCCTATGCGCCGGCTGACGGAGCGCATGTCGGCCTATCGGGAAAACCCGGAGGATGCGACGCGCATCATCGTGCCCTCCGGCCGGCGCGATGAGATCGGGACCGCCGAGGAGACGCTGGAGGAGCTGCAGCGCGCCCTCTCGCAGACCCTCAGCCAGAAGAGCCACCTTGCCGCGCTCGGCCTTGCGGTGTCGAAGATCAACCACGACCTGCGCAACCTGCTCGCCTCCGCGCAGCTCCTGTCGGACCGCCTTGCGGCGCTGCCCGACCCCACGGTGCAGCGCTTCGCGCCCAAGCTGCTGGCCGCCCTGGACCGCGCCATCACCTATTGCGAGCAGACCCTCTCCTATGGCCGCGCCATGGAGCCCCTGCCGGACCGGCGCGAGGTGGACCTTGCCCACCTGCTGGACGAGGTGCGCGAGACCCTCGGTCTCGGCGGCGGCGCGGGCGTCGGCTGGGTGGCGGCGCTGGAGCCGGGCCTGAAGGTGGACGCCGACCCGGACCAGCTGTTCCGCGTCATCCTGAACCTCGCGCGCAATGCGGTGCAGGCGCTGGAAGCGCGCGCGCCGCTCGATCCCGAGCGGGACCAGATCCGCATCAAGGCGAAGCGCCTCGGCACCACCGTGCAGATCGAGATGGCCGATACCGGCCCCGGCATCCCGCCCGAGCGGCGGGCGCACCTGTTCGAGGCGTTCGTGTCGTCGGCCCGGCGGGGCGGCACCGGGCTCGGCCTGCCCATCGCCGCCGAGCTGGTGCGCGCCCATGGCGGCGAGATCGCGCTGATCGACAGCGCGGTGGGCACCGCGTTCCGTATCACCCTGCCCGACCAGCCCGAGGAAGGGCGCCAGCGCCGTGAGCGGCTGCGGGCCTGATGGCGCGCCGCGGCTGTGCGTCAGTCGCATGTTATCCACAGCTTGGCGTGGCGCAGGCGCGGGCTTTGCCGTTCGACGCTTGCGCCCCGTAAAGAAAGGGAGTAGCACACGGACCTCGCCGGCGGAGAGATCCTCCGGCAGCCCTCCGGAGGCTCCCGCCTCCACGCTAGGCCCCAGTTGCCGAACGTTCGCGAGGGATGATGCGCCGGTAGCTCAGCTGGATAGAGCACCAGACTACGAATCTGGGGGTCGGGAGTTCGAATCTTCCCCGGCGCGCCATTAAATCAAGTACTTAGCCATCATTCACCGTTTCAATTTTCGGGTCTGAAACGGTTTTTGAAACGGTTTTGGCTGAACCTTGCGATTGGGCCGCATCGCCCACGATCCTCTACGAAGCGCTTCCACACCTCGGTCAGACAAGGCTGCAGGAGACAGCCTGTGCCTCTCCGTGGGCGATCGGTGAAGAGGCCCTCGCGCCGTCTTTGGAGGGGGCGTTCGGGACCTACGGCTTAGCCAGTCGGTGAGCGCTCAGTCGCAGTTCCAGAGCGGTCAGACGTAGCGACCACTGCCCGAAGACCCTCCGAGAGCCTCAATGGGTTGTCGTGGAAATCCTCGGGAAGATGGGATTCTCCGATTACCGGACGTGCCCGCTCCGCCCGCTGAGAGTGAGAGGCCTGTCGGGTTTGCCATGACGGGTTGAGGGCAGGGAGAGAGGCTCCCGGCACCCGTCGTGGAGTTTGGTCCCATGACTGAGGTTCGGGTTCTAGAGGCGAGCCGGGAAGCGGCGGGCGGGTACAGAGTGGATGCGAGCCGGGGCGAGCGGATTAGCCGCGTGTCCTCCGAGTGGTTCTCCCGGCCGGCGGACGAGCGCTATCTGTCCCTGTCTGAGCTGTATGGCGCAGTGCGCAGCCGGTCCGACCGGAGCCGGACGCGCACCGTGGAGAGCGCCGCCATCCGCGTCGAAGCGAGCCGAGAGGTGCCGGACCGGCTGACGCTCGCGCTGCCCGGGGCAGACGCTCCCGTTGCCCCCACCCACTGGAGCTTCGGCCAGCTCGCGAGCCTCATCGGAGCACCCGCCTCCTATCTGCGGCAGCTTCCAGCACCCTTGGCCGGCATCAACCTTCAGCACGGCCTGCTCACGCACCGCGCCGAGCAGGTCAAGACGCTGGAGGTCGAGGACGGACGCGTCGAGCTCCGTGCCGTCACCGGTCCCGATTACGGCCGGATCTACGACCATGAGCTGGTGGACGCCGTGCGGCGCATCGCCGGCAACGGCACCGGCGACACCCGCTGGAAGGTGCCGGGCGTGCTCGACTGGTCGACCGGCATCTACAATCCCCGCGTCGACATCACCAAGGACACCACCACCCTCTATGCCTCGGATCGGGACGTCTTCCTGTTCCTGGTGGACGACCTCAACCCCATCGAGGCCGGGCGCCTTCCCGACGGCTCCCCCGACCTCTTCTTCCGGGGCTTCTATTGCTGGAACTCGGAGGTCGGCGCGAAGACGCTGGGCATCGCCAGCTTCTATCTCAGGGCCGTGTGCCAGAATCGCAATCTCTGGGGTGTCGAGGACTTCGAGGAGATCACCATCCGGCACTCCAAGTATGCCGCCTCCCGCTTCGCCCATCAGGCAGCGCCGGCCCTGGAGCGCTTCGCCAATTCCTCGCCCATGCCCTTCGTCAACGGCATCAGGGCCGCGCGCGAGCGCATCGTGGCCCGCACCGACGAGGCCCGCACCGAGTTCCTGCGCCGCAAGGGCTTCTCCAAGGCCGAGACGCAGAAGGTGATCGACACCGTGCTCGCCGAGGAGGGTCGCAAGCCCGAGAGCATCTTCGACTTCGTGCAAGGCATCACCGCGGTGGCGCGGGACAAGCCGCACCAGGACGCCCGCCTCGATCTGGAGGCCCGGGCGAAGAAGCTTCTCGATCGCGCTGCCTGAGATCCGCAAACCCGGAGATGCGGATTACCGTGTCTCCGGCTTCATGTGGTGCCGGCTTTCCGGATCGTCGGTTCTGCGGCGCCGTCCTCAGAGGAAGAGGGCGGCGCCGTGCTTCGTGACGGGTTCGAGGTTGAGAGAGAGGTTCTCCGGCCGCCCGTCGCGGAGAAATATCCCATGGCCACGGCCGTTCAGAAGATCACCCTTTCGTCCTCCCGCGACATCCCTTTCAACCAGCTGGTGCTGAGCCAGTCCAACGTCCGCCGGGTGAAGGCCGGCCTGTCCATCGAGGAACTCGCCGAGGACATCGCCCGGCGCGGCCTGCTCCAGGGCCTCAATGTCCGCGCCGTCGTCGATGTGGATGGCGTCGAGACCGGCATCTATGAGATCCCCGCCGGCGGGCGGCGCTATCGGGCGCTGGAGTTGCTGGTGAAGCGCAAGCGCCTCGCCAGGACCGCGCCCGTGCCCTGCATCGTGCGCGAGGGCGGCATCGCCGAGGAGGATTCCCTCGCCGAGAATGTCCAGCGCGCCCCTCTCCATCCCCTCGACCAGTTCCGTGCCTTCCTCGCCCTGCGGGAGAAGGGTCAGTCCGAGGAGGAGATCGCCGCCGCCTTCTTCGTCTCGGTCGCGGTGGTGAAGCAGCGCCTGAAGCTCGCCTCCGTCTCGCCGAAGCTCCTCGATGTGTACGCCGAGGACGGCCTCACTCTCGATCAGCTCATGGCCTTCACCGTCTCCGGTGACCATGAGCGGCACGAGCAGGTGCTGGAGCGTCTCGCTCAGACCTATGACAAGCAGCCCTATGTCATCCGGCGCATGCTGACGGAGGGTGCGGTCCGGGCATCCGACAAGCGAGTCCAGTTCATCGGCATCGAGGCCTACGAGACCGCCGGGGGCACGGTGCTGCGCGACCTGTTCCAAGGGGACGACGGAGGCTGGCTGCAGGATGTGGTCCTCGTCGACCGGATGGTGGCGGAGAAGCTCGCCACCGAGGCCGACGGGATCCGGAGCGAAGGCTGGAAGTGGATCGAGGTCGCGCCGGACTTCGCCTATGGCCACACCTACGGCCTGCGCCAGCTGCGGGGCGAGCCCTCGCCGCTGACCGAAGAGGAGGAGGCTGCGCGGGCGACCGCCCAGGCGGGGCATGATCGCCTGTCGGAAGAGCACGCCGATGCTGACGAGCTTCCCGCGGAGGTGGATGCGCGGCTCGGTGAGCTCGAGGCGATGCTGGAGCGATTCGAGGCGCGCCCCCTTGCGTTCGATCCGGCGGAGGTCGGCCGCGCCGGCGCCTTCGTCAGCATCGCGCAGGATGGCAAACTTCGAGTGGAACGGGGTTTCCTCCGCCCGGAGGACGAGGTGCCGGTCGAGGAGGACCATGACCCTTGCATCGAGACCGATGGTGACACCCATATGGCCTCCGCACCTCGCCAGGAGGTGGTGGTCTCTGATGCTCGCGCTGAGCCCGAGGAGGATGACGACCTCGCACCGATCTCCGACCGGCTGTTCACGGAGCTCACCTCCCATCGGACCCTCGGCCTGCGCCATGCGCTGGGCGAGCAGCCCGATGTCGCCTTCCTCGCCGCGGTCCATGCCCTGACGCTGAAAGCTTTCTACGCCTATGTCTCGGACAGCTGCCTTGAGCTCGATCTCAAGAGCGTCTCGTTTAATGCCCAGGCGCCGGGCCTCAATGACAGCGTCTCGGCAGAGGCCATCCGCATCCGGCATGAGAGCTGGGCGAAGGCACTCCCCAAGGAGCCCGCAGGCTTGTGGGATACCCTGAGCGGGTGGGACAACGACAGCCGTGCCGCACTGTTCGCCCATGTGGTGAGTCTCTCGGTCAATGCTGTGCATGAGGCCTGGAACCGCCGTCCCCGCGCCTTCGCCCATGCCGACCGGCTGGCCCAGGCGGTGTCGCTCGACATGACGGCGGCCGGATGGAAGCCCACCGTCGACACCTTCCTCGGCCGGGTCACCAAGGTCCGCATCCTGCAAGCGGTGGCCGAGGCGAAGGGCGAACGTGCAGCCGAGCGGATCGCCCACCTCAAGAAGGGCGACATGGCGCGGGAGGCAGAAGCCCTCCTTGCCGACAGCGGCTGGCTCCCGGAGGCGCTGCGGACCCAGCCCTCCGACACTGCCGAAGAAGAGGAGGCGGAGAACGACGGCGAAACGGCCATGGGCGACAGCGAGGACCTCGCCGACACTGAGGAGCCCGAAGCGATCTCCTCCTCGATCGCTGCCGAATAATCCTCCCGGGCAACCTGGCCCGCCGCCCGTGGTTCCGCGATCCCCCTATCGCGTGGCCCGGACGGCGGGCCATTTTCTTGGAGCGTCCCCATGACGGATGCTGCGCACGATCTCGCCCGGCGGCTGGGGCGGCAGGCGGAGGCAGTTTGCCGCCATTATCTCTGCGCGGGTCGGCGGCAGGGGCACTATTGGCAGGTGGGCGATGTTCGCAACTCGCCCGGCCGCTCCATGTTCGTGCGGCTGACCGACAGCACCAAAGGCCCTGCTGGA